>DATKXS010000019.1:0-46489 GCA_035528895.1 Candidatus Desulfaltia sp. | reverse complement strand
TAGGGCGATTCTTCGAGGTCGACCTGCTCCCTCCAATAGCGCAACTTTCCCACTCCCGGGCCATCGGGGCCGGCGTCAAAGGCCAGGCCGAAGAGCGATGGCTTGGCCTCGATCAGCACCCTTTCGCGAAAAAGGGCTTTGGTCAGGTTGATGATCGTGTAGCTCAGCTCGTTCCCCGACGCCGTTTTCTTACTCTTGGTTAGGGAAGAAAAGAGGAAATCGCCGTCCGTCTCGAACTCACCGCAGCGGATCTTGCCGGCTTCATACGTGTAGCGGGGCCGCCGCCAATCGCGGCTGATATCCCTGCGGAGGTCGGTTTTTGCACCCAGGACGAAGGTCTGATCGGCCGTTTCGACCTCGATAACGAGAGCCGCTCTGTCCGGGTCGACCGGGAGGACGCGGACCCGGCCCGGCCAATCGAGATAAGCAGCGTTTTTGGCGTGGGGGATAAGGACCGTCATGAACCCGGCCGTCTCGCCGAGTTCGAAATGCTGGGCGATCGTTTGATGGATCAGGAATTCATCCTGGTAATGCCGCCTGATCGGTTCGACTCCTTCGAGAATGGGGTGGGTAGGAAGGAAGAGGACGAGGAGATTCTTTTCCGTCGGCAAGGTCCTGTCCTGGATCTTTTCGTAGGACGTCCTGTACCAGTGTTCGCCGTGGGCGAGGATCTTCTGAGTATGCCAGAGATCGGCCAGGGTGTACCAGTCTTCTCTCCGGGCTTTGAAGATATCGAAGACGACGAAAATTTCCGGGCCTTTAAGGTAAACGATCACCCGGTCCCATTCATATCCCCAATCATCATCCCGGAGCCGCGTCCGGCTGTAATCGAAGTCCTCGAAGGTCAGGAAATCGACTTTTTGGGTCCGCACACGCCGGTATGAGCCGGCGTTGTGAAGAAAGTCGAGGACCGGCTGTCCGGGGACCTCGTCGCGGATACTGTACCGGAACTCGCCTTTCTTCTGGCCCATCCAGATCTTCTCGGGCCGGACACAGAGGCGGTTATGGAAGTAATCCTGCCGGTAGGCGCCGAAGGGACCGGAAGGCATGTAGTCCCTGTAGCCGGCGTCGTGGAGCAGCACCGACCCGCCGGACATGAGCAACACCAGGCTGTTCTCGTCGGCGTGCCCGTGGGTCATCTTCTCTTCCTCGACGGGGATGGTGTCACGGAGATAGTCGCGGAAGTTCAGCCCCCCGTCCCCTTCATCCCGGTAGTTGAGGAGCAGGTAAGTGCTCCGGGGGTCCCAGCCGTTCCGGAAAACGATCTTTTTGCCCTGGACATCCTCCATCACCTCGGCGGAGAGAGAGGACGGCGGGACGGGCCTGAGGTCGTCGGTCCCCCAGCGGTAGCAATCCAGGAGCATGTAGGCCAGACCGATATTCCTGGAATTCTGGAAGTCGACGAACTTCCGGGCAATCGTGGCCGCCGCCCATTTGAGATGAGGGTTTTGGTAGGCGGCCGCGGCAGCCTCGAAGAAGACAAGGTAGTGCGTCCAATTGGCCTCCCAATGAGCGTCGCCGAAATCGGGCACCATGCCGGCCGGGCTCAAGAGATGAAGATAGTACTGACTGTAGTAGTACATTTCGGGCGTTTTAAAGAGGTCTTTCTGTTTTTCCAATGCCTCGGAGTATCCTAGGAGCGCATACAGCCAGACACCGTTATAAATGGTCGCGTCCTCGATCTGCCAGCTCCCCCAGTTGTCATCGCCCAGCGCCCGCCGTTGCATCTCCCAGACTTCTCGCCGGGGGTGCTCGGGGAGCGCCCGGACGGCCCAGGCCAGGGATTCGGCCCGAAGAGCGGCGCGGTTCATCGGCCCCCATTCCTGGCTGCGCAGGAGGTATTCAAGGCTGTGGGCGATCTCAGCCTGAATCTCCTTGTTCTCAGCCGGGCTCAGGACGCCGCCCCGATGAAGGACGTCGTAGGCCCGGATGTAGCGCATGACCGTGAAGAAATCGGGCAGGGCCGGAATCCCATCCTGATAATCGGCGCGCCTGGCCTTGGCCCAATCCGGATAGGCGGACCGATAGTCGCCGTAGGTCAGGAGGACCTTTTTCGCCCGCTGAGCGTATTCCGGCCTCTTCTCGGTCTCGTAGAGAAATCCCGATATGACTGCCATCTCGAGCAGCCCTCCGGGCGGCCGATACCCGAAGACATTGTCCGGATCAAAGCCCTTTCTCCACCGGTCGATAAGCTCGTCGTAATGGGTCCAGACCCATTCGGCCGAGGCCCGGGCGAAGTCCAGGTATTGCGTCCGGGGGACCGCTTTGAGGCCAGCGGGAGCTTCAGCGCGGAAATCCGGCCCGCCCCTGAGCGCGGCCGGCAGGATAAGCCATAACAATCCGATGACCCTGACAAACTTCAGACCGCCCATAGGATCTTTCCTCCTCAAAGGAACTCGCTCCGGACAAACCCGGGACGGAGGGATAGTAAATTTCGCTTCAGACCGGGAGAACGACTTCCTTTCTATCGTCCCCGGATGGGATTCAGGCGGACTACGGAGGCTACTCGAAAACCTGCTTCAGGATTGCCACCAGGTCAAGGGCGTAGTCGACTTCGGTCAGAGGGATCTTTTTGCTCTCGGTGATCTTGGTGAAACGAGAGTCCTTATTGCTCTCCTTAGTCACGATGATATAGTCGGCGAAAGGCGCGACGGCATCGATCATCCGCTCGTTATCGCTTCCAGGCGCGCCGCGGAGCGCTGTCCCTCCCACGTGGACGGCTAGGATGAAAATCTTGTTCTGCTTGCAGTAATCGAGGATCCTCTTGAGACGGGCTTCCTCCGTCTCAATGGTCAGCCCCGAAGCTCCCATCCCCTTGAGACTCGCTCCGATGGCGAAGATGACCGTCTGGTAGGGCGTCCCCTTGGGGAACTTAGCCAAGTCGGTATAGATCTCGGCATGGAAACCCGGCCCCGATTCTTTGTCGGCCAGCCCGACGCCGGCCTTCATCATGTCGACATCCGGCACATCGCAGTAGTCGAAGCCGATGCCGGCCTCTTCGAGCACGATGTTAACCGTGGTAACATCGTTGCTCTGCCCGGCCGAGGTGGTCAGGACGGGCAGCTTGGCCTTGGGAACCGTGGTTTGGCCGCTGGAAACAGCCATCGAGACACAGAGAACTACGGAAATGCCGATCAAGAAGAATCTCGCTGCTTTCATTGCTGAACTCCTCCTTCCATCAAAATCCGATGGTCAACGTTTATTCTATCGCCAAATCAGCCCATTATTCAAGAAGGGGTTAAGAAGGCCTTTTATTTACCGTCCGGCTCGGTGATCACGTCCCAGACCTTAATCGCCTTCCTCCACCATTCTGGATAAAGGTTCCGGCCGCGGTCAAAAGCCCGCTTTTCGGGATTATAATAGCCGAGTTTGTTGAAATGGACGAATAGATCGTCACCCAACTTCCACCAGGCCTTGACGACATTGTCGGCATGGCTCAGGCAGAACCCGTCGAGGTAACCGATTCCCTCGAGGGAAGACCGGTTGTAACGTGCGAGGGCCTCTTTATCGACCTCCGGGATCCGCGCTACCGTCTTGGCCTCCCACTCGGCCTGGGCTTTTTTGACCTCTTCCAGGGCGCCGTTATAGACCACCTGGGTGTGAAAATCGACGTAGTCGAAGGCCCAGCGGGCGGAGTCGCGGTTGAGGATCCAGTGGTCTCCAACCTTGAACGAAGCCGGGACATCGGTGATACCCGCATAAAGTGGCATGTAGCAGGAAGTCTCTTGAAGTCCGAAGCTGAGCCAGATGATGCCGCCGATCGGCGCGGGCAGCCATCCCCGGCACTGGGTGATGGTCGTGTATTCGACGCTCGACGTGCCGATCGTGCGCGTCGTTCCGAAGTAGTTCGGGTTGGCGAACGGACCGCCCCGCAATCCTTTGACTCGGTCGAACTGCGTGCCCTGCGACCGGTCGCGCGTCATCGCCATGACGTCCTGAACGGAGATCGGTTTGTCGGGCTTGACCGAGAAGGGAAAATCCATGTCGGGTGTTTCGGGGCTGAGTTTGAGCGAGGGCGCGACCAGGTCGAAAAAGCGCCACAACCTGGCGCGGCGGCCGTTGCTGCTAACCGCCGAACCCGCAGAGGGCGAATACGCCTTCTTCCAGCTGAACGGCTGACCGCTCTTGGGATCGTAGAGGCCCTGTTCGGTGGCGAAAGAAACCATCTGGGCCGAGCCTAAGAAATAGTCTTTATTCTGGAGGTCGACCTCGCTGATCCGCGACTCGTTGGGACAGACGCAGACATGGTCGTCCGGCAGACGCTGAGCGCACCAGATGGCTCCCGGCTTGCCGCTCTCCGGCGTCCACAGCGGCCCGGCCGGCATGATCTCGAAAACCCAGAGTTCGTTGGGGTCGTGGACGGCCAGCATCTCCCCCCCGTCGTTAAAGCCGTAGCCGTGTTTTTCGGCCAGAGAGCCCATGAGCTGGACAGCCTCGCGGGCCGTTTTGCATCGCTCCATGGCGATGAGGGTGAGCATGGTGATATCGAAAGCAGGCGTGGGCGTGTTGTTATAAAGTTTGCGGGCACAGCCGATGGTCGACTCGCCGATGCCGAGCTGCTGGTCGTTCATGTACCCGAACATCCCATGATGATAGCCGTAGGTATGCGGCACCTCGGGAATCTCGAGACCGGTGAAGTCGTTCTTGTAGAGGTCCCACTTGAGGCCTTCCTCCGGCGGCCAGGTCTTATACTGGCTGATATGGTAGATTTTTCTCGTTTCGCCGGGCTGATGATCGGCGGCGGGGACGTGGCGCCAGGTCCAGTCACAGACCCCGCAGTCGCACGTGTGCGTAGCCATGGTTGAGCCGTCGGCCGAGGCTCCTCTGGCGACCATGATGACGGTGCAGCCGTCAGCGGAGAAATCATCCATAGCCGGGTTCGCCGGCCGGTACTGGTGGGCGGGCACTATGATCAGCGCTGCGAACAACAGAACGGCCAGGGCGGTGACGGGAATAACGATCCGTTTTTTCATCGTTCTTTCAGCCTCCTTTCTGAAATCCGGATTAGGCTATTACTTATCGATCGGCCGGCTCGAGAATGGCGTCATAGACCTTGACCATTTTTTCCCACCAATCCGGGACGGTCCGGGTCTTCGACCCCTCGGTCGACCTTTTTTCTATATTGTATGTGCCCAGTTTGTTATACTTGACCAGCAGACGGTCACCCAGCTCCCACCAGGCGTTGACCACACTGCAGGCGTTGTCCAGGCAATACCCGGTCAGGAACTCCGCCGCTTTGGCCGGGTCCCGGGAATAGAGATCCAGGGCCTGTTTGTCGATTTCGGGAGTGCGGGCGATGGCCGAAGTTTCCCATTTATCCTGGGCTTCTTTGACGTCTTCTAGGGCCGCGTTATAGACCACCTGGGCGTGAAAGTCCGTGTAATCGAAGGCCCAGCGGGCCGAATCCCGGCTGAAAACCCAGTGGTCCCCGATCTTGTAGGAATCCGGCATATCGGTAATTCCCGCATAGAACGGAACAAAGCAAGAGGTGTCCTGTGACCCGAGCGCCAGCCAGACGAGGCCGCCGATCGGCCCGGGAAAAGCGCTCCGTGACTGCGTCACCGTCGTGTATTCGGCATGGTTGGTGCCGATGGTTCGGGTCGAGGAGTCATAATAAGGATTCCCGAATGGACCGCCGCGCAGTCCCCGCAGCGGGTCGAACTCGGTGCCGGCGCACTTGTCCCGCATGATCGTCATGACATCCTGGACAGAAAGTTTTTTGTCGGGCTTCACGGAGAACGGAAATTCCATGTTTGCCATATCGGGAGAGAATTTCCGTGAAGGCGCGACGAGGTCGAAGAAACGCCAGAGGCGGGCCCGGCGCGGGTTGCTCTTAGCGCTTCCTTGGGAGGGAGAATAGGCCCGCTTGAAGCTGAAGGATTGACCGCTCTTGGGATCATAAAGCCCCTGTTCGACGGCGAAAGAGATCATGTGGGCGGAGCCCAGGAAATAATCCGTGTTATTGAGATCGACCTCGTCGATCCGCGACTCGTTGGGGCAGACCGAGACATGGTCATCCGGAACGCGTTGGGCGCACCAGGCCGCCCCCGGCTGGCCGCTCTCCGGCGTCCAGAGAGGGCCGACCGGCATGATCTCGAATATCCAGACTTCCCGGGGGTCGGCGACCGCCAGCATCTCGCCGCCGTCGTGGAATCCATAGCCGTGTTGTTCGGCCAATCCGCCCATGAAGCGGACGGCCTCCCGGGCCGTTCTGCATCTCTCCATGGCCAGAAGCGTGAGCATGGTGATGTCGAGCTTGGCCGCGGGTGTGCGGTTGGAGATCTTGCGGGCGTTTCCGATGGTGGCTTCACCGATGGAGAGCTGGTGCTCGTTCTGGTAGCCGAAGACACCGTGATGAAAGGCGAAGGTCCGCGGCACCTGGGGGATCTCCAGGCCGGTGAAGTCGTTCTTGTAGAGGTCCCACTTGAGCCCTTCCGAGGGCGGCCAGGTCCGGATCTGATGAACGTGGTAAATCTTCCGGGTTTCGCCGGGCTGATGATCGGCCGCCGGAACGTGCCGCCAGGTCCAGTCGCAGACGCCGCAGTCCGCGGCGTGCGTGGTCATAACCGACCCGTCGGTCGAGGCGTCCTTTCCGACCATGACCACAGTGCAGTTTTCGGCCTCGTTCTCAGGCGGAGGATTCCCGCTGTTCGGATGGATCGCCAGGAGGCCAGCCAAGACACAACCTGCGAGGATGACAAGGCCAAGGCGCAATACCAGGATTTTCGTTCTCACGGTCGTCCTCTCTTGGAATTTCTTCAAGGATATCTAATTCATATAAACTCTATCTTTTTCCGCCTTCGCGGGATCATGGAAATAATGGCCGACACCGTTCCCGACGACCTCGGCATAGCGAGGGATACCGTTCACCAGGATGGACCGTTCGGGATTTTTCTTGGCATATTGCCGGAAAATCTCCAGGACGACGGAACAGTGCTGTCCGACCCGCTTCTCGATGGGCCACCCCGATTCGTCATAGGGAACGAACAGTTTCTTCTTTTGAGCCAGGCTCAACAGGAAAGGGTCCTTTCCGTCGAGCAGGAGCTTTTCGGTTTTCGGGCCGGTCGGCTGGTCAAGGAAGGGGATGGGAGCTTCGAGGAGAAAGGGGAGCGTTTCCGAATAATCGCCGATTTCGCGGTGGGAAAGACCGCGGAACCCGCCTGGCGAGGGCTCGACGTGGTTGTCAAAGCCCTCCCTTGCCTTGACTGTTAGCGACGCCAGGGTGGCGATCCTGATCGATTTTTCCGGAGCAACGATGCAGTTTGTCACCGGAAACATCGTCTCGGCACCGTGCATATCGAAGGCCAGGTCGACTTTGTCCCGCCGCATGATCTCCATGGCGGCGTAAGTGACCTTCTCCATCCGCGGGCCGTTGGGGCGTCCCGGCCAGGTCCGGTTGGTATTGCGGACATCGATGTAGGAAAGAAGCTGGCGGTCGGGGTAGTGGATGTACACATCCGGATCGGGCCATTGGTCGAGGGGAGAGGCGTCGCGGTTTCCCATCCGGAATTTTTTCCGGCCCCAGTCCGTCGCGATCTCGAAGTAGAGAGGGTAGCCATCGCCGGACCTGGTGTTTAGGCTGGCGCTGTGATCGAACTGAGGGATGACGATGAGCGTGCCTTTTTCGACCACGGCGTTTTCAATGATGATCACGGCGGCGAGCAACCCCTCGGGCTCGTTGGCATGGGTGTTGGCCATAAGGAGGGCCTTTCCGCCGGGCTCCTTCCCCTCCAGGAAATACACCCATGTATCGGCCATCGTTCCCTTGAGCCCGGGGCCGAAGTCGCTGAGTCGGGCAACCCGGGTGACCCCGGGTCCGGCGACCACAGGAACGTCATAGTGTCGATGGCGATAAAGGCGGCTTCCGCCCTGGATGAGAAAGACAAGAAACACGAGGACCAAGACGCCTTTGATGAGACCGAGCCGCTTCATGGCGTGCCTTCCTCCTCTCTATTTAATGCGCAAGACCCTCAGCAGGAGAGGGATGAGGACCAAGAGATACATGGCCATGTCCTCGATTTTTTTCTTTTCCCGGAGGAAATTCCAGGCGAGGAGGCCGATGAGATAGACCGTGATCAGATAATAGAAAATCATGATGAGCGGCATGGCGCCTCCTTTCCTACATGCTCCACCGCACCAAGAAAGAGAGCTTGGCGCTGTAGACGACCATGAGAATGCCGACGATGGTGATGAACAGCCAGGGCAGCCAGGTGCTCCTCAGGAATTCCCAGTAGGACCCTTTATAATCCGAGACCATGACGCTGAGCCGTCCGATCAAGGCGGTGGGCGGCAGTCCATCGCCCAGCGGCCAGAGCAGGGTCAGCCCGGCGATGGCCACGGTGGCGTGGAAGCCGATGGAATCCAGGTACCAGATCAAGGGAATCCCCAGGACGGCGGCGGCCCCGTAAGTCAGGACCCCCTCGGAAACGGGGATGATGATGGCCAAGGAGATCAGGAGAAAGACCAGCGGGATGCTGATCACGGCGAAGGAGAGCATCCCCCGGACACCCGTGGCCGTCATGATCTGCTGGAGCATCCCGACGATGACCACCGTCGCGATCAGCGGCAAGAGGCGTTTGACGGTTTCCCTGGAAAGAGTCAGGATCCTGATTTTTTGGGGGCTGACCAGCCAGGCCGTCAGGGCCGAAAGAGTGAACTGGAGAGGAAGCCCCAGGATCGGTGTCTGGAAGGGGAAGAGACGATAGAGGGCCACCGTGCCGAAGAAAACCAGAAAGGGGAGGAGGACCCTCCACCAGGTCATTTTCGCCGGCACCTCGGGCATCTCTCGGAGCGCGGTAGCGAGGTCGATGGACCTTTCCCTCTTCCAGCCCAGCACCAACATGGTGAAAATGCCGCACACCAAGACGGGGACGGCCAGAGGGAGTTCGAATCCGACGTAGGGGATGGCCGTTCCCGCGCAGAGAATCATGGCCCAAATATTGACAGGCGGGGCGGCGGCGCTCAGCCCGGCGATGATGAACAGAATGGCGGCGGCCCTCTTCTGGGAGATTCCGAGGAGTCTGAGAGCCAGGGCCACCGGCGCACCGACCACAAGAAGAGAAATGCTCCCGGCTCCCGTCAAGGCCCCCGGAATGAGCACGATGACCATCAGGATAAGCAGGGCGGCGAGCCTTTTGTCATGGAAGGCCCGGATGGTCGCGCGGACGATGTAATTCACTCCGCCCGACTCATTGACGATGGCCATGAAGATCGTGGCGGTTGAGAAGACGAGGATCACATCGAGATAGGTCGATGATCCCTCGACGAGGTGACGCAGCAGGTCTGTCATGGGTGGAGTGCCGAAGACAACCCCCGCCAGGCCGCCCGCCAGGGCGGCCAGGAACATGCTGATTTCCACCGTCAGCCGGGCGGCCTTGGCGACGGCATAAGAAAGGACCATTGCACCCAGGATGATTCCGATCTGAGTATACATGGGGATGAACTCTCGGCCATCTTATCTTCGCCAAAACGAGAAGTCAAGCCGCCTCAAGGCTTGAATTTTGTTGCCAAGTGGGTTATTAAGATGGAGTCATGTTTTGGAAAAAGCGAAGAATAAAAAGACGCCGGCTTCCCCCTGACCGACGCCGGGAACCACGCTTTGCCGATGGGGTGGAGATCAACCTGGTGCCGCAAGAAACGGCCGGCGTCCGGGGCGACAAGCGTTCTTATTACGCCCGGACAAAGAACGCCTCTCCGAGCGGCCTGAAGGTAGAAAGCGCCGATCCGATCCCCGTAGGGACGATCCTTACCGTCAGGCTCCATTCTCCCAAAACGAGAAAAGACATCCGGGCGACCGCCGAAGTCAAATGGCTCACTCCGGTCGGGGACGGAAAAGCCTATGAGATCGGTCTGGAGTTCGTCAAGACCACTATCAACAGCATCATGGATCTTGTCGAACACATCTACAAAGGCTGAGACCTGTCCGGCTTGACAGACCGTGCGAATTTCGGTAATCAATATGAAATTCCTGGTGGAGGGATGTCCATGAGCGTTCGCTTTCGCCTCGGCTTCATGATGTTCCTGCAGTACGCCATCTGGGGAGCCTGGGCCCCTGTCCTTTCCGAATACCTGAAAAATGTCCTGGGGTTCAGCGGTGCCCAGTTCAGCCTGATCTACAGCCTCCTCCCTCTGGCCACGATCATCGCCCCCTTTATCGGAGGCCAGCTGGCCGACCGCTATTTCGCCAGTCAAAAGGTCGTTGCCTGGCTGCAGCTTTTCGGGGGAATCTTCCTTGTCCTGATCGCCTCGGTCACCTCCTACGGGACGATGGTCTGGCTGATGCTGGCCTACTGTCTGCTCTATGCTCCCACGCTGGCCCTGACCAATTCCATCGCCTTCATCAACCTCCATAATTCGGAGAAGGAATTCGGTCAGATCCGGGTCTGGGGGACGATCGGCTGGATCGCCGCCGCCTATATCCTGACCCTGTGGAGGATCGTGGCCAAGTCGATGAGCGGCCTCGCCTTCAACGGCGACATGCTTCTCCTGGCCGGGATTTTCTCGTTGATCATGGGATTTCAAGCCTTCACCTTGCCGCCCACTCCGCCGCGCCGGGAGGGCGCAAAACCTTGGGCGTTCCTCGAGGCCTTGCGGATGTTGAAGGACCGGAACTTCCTGCTCTTCATCATCATCGCCTTCGTCGTGGCCACGGAGTTGATGTTCTACTACATCCTGACCGCGCCCTTTCTGACCTCGGAAAAGATCGGCGTTTCGAGCACGATTCTGCCTTGGGTGATGACCATCGCCCAAGTTGCGGAGATCTTCGTCCTGGCTTTTCTCCTGCCCTACTTCATCACCCGGATCGGCATCCGCAGGATTCTCTTTCTGGGGATCTTGGCCTGGCCGCTCCGCTATATTATCTTCGCCATCGGCCAACCATCCTGGCTGGTCATCGCCTCCCTGGCCCTGCATGGATTCTGCTTTGTATTTTTCTTCGCCGCGGCCTTCATTTACGTGGATACGGTCGCGCCGCGGGATATCCGGCATTCCGCCCAAAGCCTGATCACTCTCGTCACTTATGGCGTGGGCAATTACATCGGCAGCCTGTTCGCCGGCTGGATCCATGACCTGTTCACCAGAAACGAGGTCACCAACTGGACCAACGTATTTCTCGTTCCCTGCTTCCTGACCGTCCTGTGCGCTTTTGTCTTCATGCTATTCTTCAAGGAAAAACCCCCCGTCGCGCAAACCCGGGGATAAGACCGCAATTCCGGCGGGCGCTTTCGGAATCGAACGGCCGCCGGGAAGGAGGAAGGATGAAACGGTTCGTTCTCTTTTCGTTGTCTATCGTCATCATGGCGGGTCTGGTGGCGGCGTTCTCAGCGCCGGCCGGAGATGACCTGAGCCAGGTGCGGATCAAGAAGTTCCCCCTGGCCATGCAGTGTTGGACCTACCGGAAATACACCTTTTTCGAAACTGTAGAGAAGACCAAAGCGCTGGGGATAAAGTACCTCCAGGCCTATCCCGGACAGCCGCTCTCCGCCGAGGAGAAAGGGGTCACTTTCAGCCATCTTATGACCGATGCCCAGATCGAGACGGTCCGCCGGAAGCTCGCCGCGGCCGGGATGGAAGTCGTCGCCTACGGTGTCGCCGACATCGGGCGCACTGAGGAAGAGATGCGCCGGGCCTTCGCCTTCTCCCGAAAAATGGGGATCCGAGTGATCGCCGCCGAACCCCAGGACGACGACTTCGCCATCCTGAACAAACTGGTCAAAGAGTACGACATCCGGATCGCCGTCCACAATCATCCCGAGCCGTCGAAATACGCCAAGCCGCAGACCGTGCTCGAGCGCATCCAGGGGCTCGACGAGCGGATCGGCGCCTGCGCCGACCCCGGGCATTGGATGAGGGGAGGGATCCGTCCGTCGGATGCCCTGCGCCTTCTCAAAGGCCGGACGATCGATGTCCATATCAAGGACCGGAGCGATTTCGGGATCGACCCCGGCGTGGACGATGTGGCTATCGGCGAGGGGAAGGCGAATCTTCATGATATCCTGGCCGAGCTGACCCTCCAGGACTATGAGGGTTTTCTGACCTTCGAGTATGAGAACGAAAAAGAGGTGCTGACACCAGAGCCGGCCATCCGCAAGGGACTCGAGAATATCCAGAACCTGACCTACTACTGGGATTACACCCAGCTCCTGCCAAGGTCTAACGCCCGGTATTCAAAGCACGGCTGGAACCACTACGGCCCAGGCTATTTCGAGCTCGATGAGAAGGACGGCGTTCTCAAGTCGCAGGGTGGGATGGGGCTTTTCTGGTACAGCGTCAGGGAGTTCCGGGATTTTGTCCTGGAGCTCGACTTCAAATGCGCCCAGAAAAACACCAACTCGGGCATCTTTATCCGGGTCCCCGACGTCCCCACGAGCGACGATTACATCACCCATTCGTTCGAGGTCCAGATCTACGACGCCGGAGAAGGCATTCACCGGACGGCCGCCATCTACGATGCGGAGGCTCCGACCAAGGAGGCATCCCGGCCGACGGGCGAATGGAACCATCTGAAGATCACCTGCCAGGGAAAGCGCGTCCGGGTCGAGTTGAACGGAACGCAGGTTCTCGATTGGACGATGGAGCCTCGCGGCAAAGTCAAGGATTTCGCCGCGGAAGGCTACATCGGGCTCCAGAACCACGACAGCATTTCGCCCGTCTATTTTAGGAATATATTCGTCAAGGAGATCTAGGGCCCTGCGGCCGGATAGAGAAAGCAGGAGAATAGCATGAGCCAGCCAAAAAACTATCGACAAAATTTGATCATCGCCTTCCAGGTCATCGTACTCGTCCTTGCAGGCGCGGCCTGCAAGAGGGCCGACGTCGGCCCTCCGCCGCCGATTGCCGAGAAAATCAAAAAGGAATTCCAGGAATTAGGGAAAACCCGGGTTGACAACTACTACTGGCTCAAGGAGCGAGAGAATCCCAAGGTCGTGGAGTACCTCAAAGCCGAGAACGAATATCTCAAAGCGATAATGAAGCCGACCGAGGCGCTCCAGGAAAAGCTCTACCAGGAGATGGTCGGCCGGATCAAGCCGACCGACATGTCGGTGCCCTACCGCGACAACGGATATTACTATTACACCCGTTTTGAGGAAGGGAAGGAGTACCCCGTCCACTGCCGCAAGAAGGGAAACCAGGACGCCCCGGAAGAGGTTCTCATCGACGCCAACGCGATGGCCGAAGAGAAGCCCTTCTTTTCGGTCATCGGGCTGGCCGTCAGCCCGGACAACTCTATGCTGGCTTACGCTGTGGACACCGTCAGCCGACGGCTCTACCGCCAGCATTTCAAGGACCTGAAGAGCGGCGAGGTCTTGCCCGATGAGATCCCGAACACCCTGGGAATGGTCGCTTGGGCCAACGATAACAGGACCGTCTTCTACACGCTCAAGGACACCACCACCCTCAGGCCCTGCAAGATCATGAAGCACCGGCTCGGCGCTCCCACTTCCCAGGACCAGGAGGTTTACATTGAGGACGACGAGACCTTCAACACGGCGGTCTTCAAATCCAAGTCCAAAAACCTCCTGGTCATCGCCTCGGACAGCACCCTGTCGACGGAATATCGTTTCCTGGATGCGGATGAGCCGGACGGGGCTTTCAGGGTTGTCCAGCCGCGAGAACCGAACCACGAATACCAGGTCGAGCATTTCCGGGATAAGCTCTATATCCGGACAAACGACCAGGCCAAGAACTTTCGGCTGATGGAGACCCCGCTGGACAAGCCGGCGAAAGAAAACTGGGTGGAAGTCATCCCGCATCGGGACGATGTCCTCCTCGAGGATTTCGAAATCTTCAACGATTTCCTGGTCGTCGAGGAGCGCCAATCCGGATTGACCCGGATCCGGGCGATCCGCTGGCAGGACAAGGCGGAACACAGTCTCGATTTCGGCGAGGAGACCTACGCGGCCTCGATCGGCTTGAATCCCGAGTTCGACACCGACTGGCTGCGCTACAATTATTCCTCCCCGACAACGCCGAACTCGACCTACGACTCCAACATGAACACGCGGGAAAAGAAGCTGATGAAGCAGCAGGAGGTCCTGGGGGGATTCCGGCCGGAGAACTACCAGGCCGAAAGACTCTATGCGACAGCCTCGGACGGAGTGAAAGTGCCGATCTCCCTTGTCTACCGAAAAGGCATGGAGAAGAACGGTGACAACCCGCTGCTCGAGTACGGCTATGGTTCCTACGGGGCGAATACAGACCCCTATTTCAATTCCTCCATTCTCAGCCTTCTCGACCGCGGGTTCATTTACGCCCTCGTTAACATTCGGGGAGGCTCGGAGATGGGGCGGGTCTGGTACGAGGACGGAAAGCTCTTAAAAAAGAAGAACACCTTCACCGACTTCATCGCCTGCGCCGAACACCTCATCGCCGAAAAATACACCCGGCCGGAAAAGCTTTTTGCCGAGGGCGGCAGCGCCGGAGGCCTGCTCATGGGTGCCGTGGTGAACCTGCGGCCCGACCTGTTCAAGGGAGTGATCGCGCAAGTGCCTTATGTGGATGTCATCACCACCATGCTCGACCCCAGCATTCCCCTGACCACCAGCGAATACGACGAATGGGGGAATCCCAATATCAAAGAATATTACGATTACATGCTTTCGTATTCACCCTATGACAACGTCACCCCCAAGGATTATCCGGCCATGCTGGTGACGACGGGCCTTCACGATTCCCAGGTCCAGTACTGGGAGCCCGCCAAGTGGGTGGCCAAGCTGAGAGCCCTGAAGACGGACCGAAACCGGCTCCTCCTCTACACCAACACGGACGCCGGTCACGGCGGGGCTTCGGGACGGTTCCGGCGTTACCGAGAAACGGCCCTGGCTTTCGCTTTCCTGCTCGACCTCTGCGGCATCAAAGAGTAGCGGTCTTGGCGGCCCCGTAGAAGATCCCGTTGAACAGAAGTTTGAAGGTGCCGTGGGGCTGTCCCCGGAAAATGACTTCGGGTCCATAGAGAAAAAGCTTGCCCTTCCCGACGGCGGCTTCCAGCACCGCCACAGTCATCTCCAAGTAGCTCTGTCCCCAGGCCCATCCGCTGCGGAGAGGGGTGGAGGTGTCGAACCAGGCTATGGGGTTTACTCCCAGGGCGGCCGCCTCCGGGTGCAAAGTGAACACCGGGCTGTTATTGAAATAGAAATCGACCCGTTCGCTCATTCCGAAGGCGAGCGCCTGGGCTATATCCACCTTAGCCTGGAGGAGCGAACCGGGGATGTAATATTTTTCTCTGGGCAGACGATTCTCTGTTCCGTCCGGAAGCCGTTCAACGAGCGGGTTGGAGATAGGAAGGCCGACATGCTCGCCGATCACGGTTGAGCTTCCGATGGCCAGGACTGTGCCGCCTTCCTCGAGGAACCGGCGAATCTGGGGAACGGTCTTGGCAACGCTCACGCTCCCCAGCCGGTCCCTGAATTCCTCCGGGATTTCCTCCGGCTTGGGCGGAGCGAAGAAACGAAACTCGCTCCGGGGTTCCCGATCCTCGCGCGGAATTGCTCCTCCGACAAAGATCAGGACATCATACTTGTCTTCTAAGTTTCCGGCGTCGAGTTGGGGAGGGAAGACGACCTCGAAAGGAAATTCGAACTGCTCGAGCAGCCACCTGGTCCAACCGGAAGCCATCGAACCTCCATATTGATCCCAGAGACCGATCCGGACCGGGACGATCTTCAAGGCTTCGCCGCGGGGGCTCACGCCGACGGCAGCCACCCTCAGACCGAGAGCCGCGGCCTCACGTTCGAGCCTTAGGCGGGTCTCCGGTCCGGCCTTGACGAAGATCGTCCCTGGCGGATATGACTTCCCCTCGACGACCAGGGAATCCGTTAGCCAATAGATATCTTCTCCCTCCCTGAGCAGCCGGTTGACCGCGATGAAGCTGTCGTTGACCCGGTGGTCAATAAGAAAACCTGCGGGATTCGGACTGCCCTCCACTTTCCCCGCCGGGACCGTGGCCGGGCCTTGGATCTTTTCGAACGGCCCCTCAAAGCCCTCCAGGCTGCGGTCAAAAGAGATTCCCATCTGGTAGGCCAGGGTCCAGCCGGCGCTGTCGTAAGGAGCGATGGGCGGGCCTCCTGGGTAGAGCACATCATGGGGATGGTCCTGAGGCTCGAACATCGCCAGGATGTGGGGTCGGAAGGCCTGGTCGCACTTGACGATATAGGAGTCTCGAGGATATGTCTTTCCGCCGACTTCAAAAGCACCCTGCGCCCGGAGGACGGTGACGCCGCTCTTGAGGAGCGCATTGACAAACTTCGTGGCCGTTCCGAAATCAGGCTGATCGGAGGGGATGATATAGCCCCTCGGATCACGGGCGGCCGGGTCGTGCAAAAGCTCATAGAACTTCAGCGGATAGCCGCGGCCGTACCCTTCGGGTTTGATATTTTCCTTTTTGATGGCCTCTTCCACTATCCGGATGCGATTCGGGCTTAGCGTCCAGTGGTCCCGACGTCCCCGGTCGACGGCGTTTCTTCCCATCCGATAGATATTGAGCAGGAAATCCTCCCGCATCTTGGCGGCCAGGTCCAGGATGGCCCTGTCCGCGGTGATGGAGTAATCGACCGACTGTCGAAAATGCCACTTCTGGGGAGGGACGGGAAAGGGAAGGTCGTTCTTGGGGAGCTGCTTTTCGGGCAGGAACGGGATATCCATTGGAGTGGGATTGCCGATAGTCTCGGTGAGAATGCCGATCATGTTGTGGAAGTAAGCCGTCGAGCGCAACCCACCGCTCCACCAGGTGGAATAGGGGGCGCCGGAGCGCATCGTCGCTCCCGGTTTTCCCTCGGCCGCGAAACGTGCATGCATGGCCGCACCGACCAGCTC
The DNA here is from genome assembly GCA_035528895.1 of Candidatus Desulfaltia sp. Taxonomy (GTDB): domain Bacteria; phylum Acidobacteriota; class Aminicenantia; order Aminicenantales; family UBA8522; genus UBA8522. Next base: position 29,680 of record DATKXS010000019.1, on the reverse strand, counting down.
GATGCCGGTCGGAACCAGCGGGTCGAAAAAATAGTTGAAGGGGCTGCGGAAGGGGGAACAGAAGAGGACCGTCCCGGACGGGCCGGTCTGGTGATGGTTGTAGACGATCTGCGGGAACCACTCCTGGTACATGACGCGGGAGACGGCATCGGTCTCGGGCTGGGTGACCATATAAAAATCGCGGTTGTTGTCATGGCCGATGTACTTCTGGTAAAGACGAGGGACCCCTCTCATCGTCCTTTGGGCCGGGTCCTCTTCCCGCATATACCAGTCGGCGACGAGCTCCAGGCCGTCCGGATTCGACGGGATGGCCAGGAGGATGACATTGTCGAGAATGCACTTCGTCTCAGGATCGTTGCGGCCGGTCATCTGCCAGACCAGCTCGATGAGCTGGTGCGAGCCGAGGATCTCGGTGGCATGGAGTCCGCCGTCGATGAGGACGACCGCTTTCCCCTCATTCGCTAAGACCCGCGCTTGGTTTTCGGTCAGACCTTCAGCCAAAGCCAGCCGGCGCGATATCTCCTGGAAACGGGTCCTCTTTTTCTGGTTCGCCGGGGAGGTGATGATCGCCATAACCATCGGCCGGCCTTCGGCCGTCGTGCCGATCCTCTCCAGGACGAGCCGGTCCGACTCTTCATCCAGCTTCTCCCAGTAGGCGAGGAGCCGGCTGTAATTGACCAGCATGTAATCAGCCCCGATGTCATGCCCGAATTGCTGCTCGGGGCTGGTGACCTGCCCCTGGCCGAACAAAGGGGTCAGACTGAGGATGAAAGTGATAAGAATGATGATCCCAGGTCTTCGGTCCTTCGCTTCTCTGCCTGATCGGACAGAAGGGGCTGGATTGCTGAAGCGAACTCCATCAATCCCTGGCCTCTTTAGCGTACTCGACTGATGACTGACCATGGAGACCTCCTGAGAGGATGAACGGAATGCGCAGGCCGCTCTCGAGAGAAGGCAGCCGGATAGGAACATGAAAGAGTAAGCTAGCGGATTCCCCCGCCAAAGTCAAAGGGAGGCCGCGGAAGTGGATTTGACAGTCCGGATTTTTTTGCCTATATTCGGCTTTCTCATTCGATCGTTGGGTTAGGAGGCCGCATGAAACGCTGGCTTTTGCCCATTCTATTATTGATCCCGGCAAGCCTTTTCGGACAGCTCTATCTCCAGGATAAGCCGCTCGATGTCCCCTATGTCCCCAGCAAACCCGAGATCGTCGCCTCGATGCTGCGGATGGCCAAAGTCACCAAGGACGACATCCTTTATGACCTCGGCTGCGGGGACGGACGGATTGTCATCACCGCCGCCCAGCTCTATGGCACGCGCGGTGTCGGCATCGACATCGACCCGGAACGCATCCGGGAGAGCAAGGAGAATGCCGCCAGGGCCCAGGTTGATCATCTCGTCAAGTTTCTCGAGCAGGACCTTTTCCAGGCGGATTTTCACGAAGCCACGGTCGTCTCGCTCTATCTTTTGACTTCGGTGAACCTGCGTCTGCGGCCGATCCTTCTGCGACAGCTCCGGCCGGGCACGCGGATCGTCTCTCACAACTACGCGATGGACACCTGGAAGCCCGATGACTCGACGGTTGTCATGGTCAACGAACAATCCCACACCGTCTATTTCTGGCTCGTGCCGGCCAACGTGTCCGGGATTTGGAAAGGCGCCTGGGCTGACGGCGCCCAGGCCTCGGACTTCAGCCTGGAGCTCGAACAGCACTTCCAGTGGCCCAGCGGCAAGATCATTTTGGGAGGCCTAGAGATTTGGCTGAGCGACATCCGCCTCAACGGAGACAAGTTCGAATGCACAGCCGAAAGCAAGGAAGACACGGCCACCCCGAGGATGGTTTTCACGGGAAAGGTGACCGGAGGCGAGATGAAGGGGACCGTCGAGGTCATTCGGGCGGACGGCCGGAACAACCGGAGGTCCTGGAAAGCCAAACGCGATCCCCTGACGGTGAAGCCGCTTGACGCCGAAATAAGGGACGAGTCGCCCGGAGGCCAGGCGATGGGGCTCTTGGTCCCTGACGGAGAGTAGCCGACCCGCCGGTTGACCGCATCGTTTCCGGACATGAAAAGCTACGAGACGAGCCGATTCAAAGCAAGAAGGAAAGCGGCGGCTGGGATCTTCCTATGGCTGGCGCTGTGGATTTTTTTCGGAGCGGCGATCTCCGGGCTTGGAGCCGCGTCCAAGGATTATTTTTTTTCCGAGGTTCGCATCGCCGTCGGCATCGAGCGTGACGGATCTTTCCTCGTCGACGAGTTCCGGACCTTCGATTTCGAGGGGACCTTCTCGGCGGCCTGGTACACCCTGCCCCTGGCTATCGACAGGGGTGACTATCGTTATTCCATCTCCCTAGAAGATTTCCAGATCAGGGACGAAAACGGACAGCCCCTGAGGATGGAGGCATCGACTTCGGGTGGAGTCTACAAGGCCGAATGGTATTTCCGGGCGGCCGATGAGCGACGGACTTTCCATATTCACTACCGGGTCCGAAAGGGAATCATCAGCTATCCGGATGTGTCCGAGCTCTACTGGCAGATGATCGGCGCGGGTTGGGACCGCCCGACCCGAAACGTTGCCGTCACCGTGACTCTCCCCGAGGACACGTCGCGCCGGGAGGACATCCTGGTCTACGGCCACGGGCCTCTCTCCGGCTGGTCGGAGATTGTCGACGCTCGGACGGCCCGTTTCAGCGCCACCAACCTCGCGGCAGGGCAGTTCTTCGAAATCCGGATGGTCTGGCCGGCGGGGATGGTTTCCGGCGTTCCCTCGTCACGCCACAGCCGTCGATCGATCCAGGAGGAAGAGGCGCGTTTCGTCCAGGAGACCATCGCTAGCGCGCGAACCACCCAGGAGGCAAAAACCCGGGAGAAAAGGAGATTCTGGATCGGCGCCTCGATCTGGTCGGTCTGGCTCGTCCTCGGATCAATCCTCTGGTTTTTTGCCTACCTTCATTACTGGAAGAGGATCGGCCAGGACTACCGTTTCGCCGATATCCCGGAATATTTCCGGGAACTTCCCTCGAACCTGCGGCCGGCCCTGGTCGAGGTCCTGCTCAGAGAAGGCCGATCGATCACCCCCCGTTCATTCACGGCCACGCTTTTCGACCTGGCCCGTCGCGGCTATCTCGAATTCGAAGACCGGAACGTAGAAAAAAGGGGAATCTTCGGGAGCAAGGAGAAGCAGGAAACAGCGATCACCCTGAAAAAAGAATATCTCCGCGATCCCGGGCTCCTGGCTTATGAAAAAGACCTGCTGCATCTGTTGTTCCAGACCATCGTCCGAAGCGGCGGGGAGGAGGGCGTCCAGTTCGAGCTCGAGGAACTCCAGTCCTTTCTCAAGAAGAATCCACGCCGGTTCCAGTCCTGGTATCAAAAGTGGGCCAAGGATATCCGGAAGGAGGCGGCTGGATTCGAGTTCATCGAGCCTGCGAGCCTGAGGCTTCGCAATGTTTTTTTGGCCGTCACCCTCCCTCTCGGCATTCTCACTCTCAACCCCCTCCTTCTCCTCCTGGCAGGTCTATTCATCCCTAAGATAAAAAGGAGGGCCAAGCCGTGGGCCCGGGAGAACGAGCTCTGGAAAGCCCTCGACCGTTTTCTGGATGATTTCTCCAGCTTCGAGGAGCTCCCAGCCGAGTCCTACAAGCTCTGGGAGCACTATCTTGTCTTCGGCATCCTCTTCGGGAACGCCAAGAAGATCCTCAAAATGCTCCCCATCATCCTCAAGGACCAAAGATCGGCCGCTCCGGTCTGGTATTACGGGTTCGACCGCACGGGCGCGGCCGCCATGGGGCGCATCGCCGGAATGGTCCGGAGCATCGAATCCGCCGCCACGTCCATCCAACAGGCCAGCACCTCAGCCGCCCACTATTCGTCGGGAGGAGGAGGAGGATTTAGCGGCGGCGGTGGAGGAGGCGGCGGCGGGAGCGGCGGCGGGGCCCGCTAGTGTCCCGTCTCATAAATCTCTTCCAAAAGTCCTCCGCAGAGACGGGACACTTCCAGGGGGGAGTCAAGCTCCCCCCTCGGCGCTTCGCTCCGTTCCGCTGACCCCCTGAGGGGAACGACGCCGTCCCCCTCAAACTCCCCCGCGGTGGCGCGTCTTCTTGGATCGTTCTAGAGCCAAGTTATTTGTGAGACGCACCGCTAGGATTTCATTTCTTCTTTCATCCATTCCCGGATCGTTTCGGGATCATCGAGAAGCGGCGAATCCTCGAGCGCTTTCCAGTTGAACTTTTCGTCGAGCGGGTCGAGCGCCTTCTGCGGGTCAAAAATGCGAGAATCGGCGGGAAGGGCGGAATAGGGGGAATAGTCGGGCTGGCCGGTGAACATGTCGGCCAGGTCGGCGGCTCCTCCGTCGTACTGGTTGAGGTAGGGGAGTCCGAGGATGTGCCAAACCGTCTTGATGATGCTCCCGAAACTCGAATGAACATGGCTGACATATCCCTTCTTAGCCCAGGGAGAGACCACCATTAGGAGGCTGCGATGGGCGTCGACGTGGTCGACTCCGTTCTGGGGGTCATCCTCGGTCACGAAGACGGCCATGTCTTTCCAGAAGGGCGTGCGGGAGAGGAATTCGACAAGGCGTCCCAAGGCCAGATCGTTGTCGGCCATATAGCTCTCCCGGAAGGGGTAGCCGTCCTCCGGTCTTTCCCTCGCCCCGTGGTCGTTCGGCAGATAGACCGTGATGAAGGATGGCAACGTCTTGCCCTCGCCGGCCCAGCGCTCGTTGTACTCGCGGATGAACATATCGACCCGGAACTGATCGGGGATGCTGGTGTTGTAAGTAGCGAAAACCCGGGAGGTGTGCTCGATGAGTTCGGCCGGGGCCGGATAATTGATGACGTTCCTGGTGCCGGTGTACTTGAAACGCCTGTTATCCTCGACCGGAGTGGCAAACTGGATGCTCAAGCCGAAATTGAAATAATCGACTTGATGCCGGGCAAAATGGTCCCAGATGGAGCCGGCTTCGTTGTAGTCCTCGGGATAGATGGCCGCCGAAGCACCGACGAAGGCCAGCTGTCCGGGCGCCGACGAGTCATATCTCATGTCCCGTCCGTCCCCGTAGCTGGCAGCGACGTTGACCTCCGCCCATTCGTTCGGGTAGACGCCGACGAGCCAGCGATGGCCGTCGGCCGAGACGTCGCTGTCGCAGTAGAAATTGTCGGATATGGCGTAGCGTTCGGTGAAAGCCAGATGGTTGGGCATGACGGTCGCTTGTTCGACCTTCCGGCTGAGGTCCCGGTTAGAGAAAGTGACACGAGCTCCATAGCGGGCGAGCTCGGGCAGCCCATCTGCATCCGCGACCTGACCGAAGACCTCGTCAAAGGTGCGATTTTCCTTGACGACGAAAATGATATGCTTGATCGGCGAGCTCTTTTCTCCGGGGTAGCGGGGGATGGGCTGTTCTGTCCTCCCGGTCCGGGCGACCGGCTCGCGCTTTTCGAAGCGGAAGTTATTGGCGATGACCTGCTGGGTCTCCCCGGCCAGATCGGCGTCATCCGGGATAGGAATAATGGAGACGGTCCCTTTCATCAGGTTGCCAATGTAGGTTCCTTCCGGGCCGGGGATGAAGTCCGGGCCGCCGTTCGGGCCACTCCCGAACCCCTTGGCGTTGGCGACGATCAGAGACCGGCCGTCCCTGGAGACGGCCAGCCGCGAGGGGAACCAGCCGGCCGGGATGTGACCGAGCACTTTTCCGTCCCGGGTGTCGACGACCGCCACGGCGTTGATCCCGGCTTCGGCGACATAAAGCCTCCTTTGGTCCGGAGAAAGTGCCAGTCCGAAAGGGATGATCCCGCGCAGGTTCCCTAACCTCTTGTCGAGTTGGATCTGAATCGTCCGGACGACGGTATCTTTTTCGGTGTCGATTACCGAGATGGAGTCGTTGTTCCCATTGCTGACGAAGACCCATCTGTCCGCCGCCGCGACCGAGTTCGGACTCGCCCCGCCCACCGCCGGAATCCCTTCGACCATTTCCCCAACCAGAACACCTGTCTTGACCTTTGCCGTCACCCGGGATTTGGCCGGGTCGGAAACGTCCACCTCCCAGACTGAGAAGGATTCCGGCACATTGGGATCGCCCAGACCGGGGACTTTGTACCCTTCGACCTCCACACCATCCCGGGCCTCTTTCGACAGGAATGAAAAAGGAGGATAAGGGAGACCCTGGCGATCGGGATCAGCCGGATCGACGCCTTCGATCCGGCTGTATTCGAACATCCCGACGTTGGCGGCATAGACACGCCGGCCGTCCGGCGAGAGAGCGAGCCCGAAAGGGTAGCGGCCCAACCGGATGCTGGCCAGAATCTCTCGGCTCCCCGTATCCGCGACGAGCAGACGGAAGTTCGCTTGGTCGAGGGCATAGAGAATCCGCCCATCCTTGCTAAGGGCCAGGTCACCGATATAGCTGTCTTCATAGCGGCTTCCGTCGAACTCGCCATTCGCCTCGATCCGGCCGCATCTCTCGTCGGTAACGAGGTTGAAAATGACCACGTTCCCCTCCTGGCCTCCTCCGACATACAGGGTTTGGTTGTCCGGAGAGACGGCCAGACCCATATACACCGACTCCAGCACCCCTTCTTCCGTATTGAATCCTTTGGGGATCTGACGGATGTTCGGGCTTTCGCCGAGAATATCGGTGATGATCGATACAGAGAAAGGACGCACCCCGCAGTTGGCCGTTACGGCCAGGGATCCGTCCGGGCTCAGGACGAGGCCGTAGGGATGAGGGGCGACTTCCAACTGACGGCCGCGCGGCATGATGATACGGCCGTTAGGAATGACCGTCTGTCCGAGGCGGTCGATCCCGGTCTGTTCGAACTCGGCCGGGGCGGAGATGAGCCACTCCTCCGGCCGAATTTTTTGTCGGCATCCAAAGTGAAAAAAAACAAAGAACAGGGCCAGGGCCAAACCTAGCCTAAAAGGGAGCCGTATTTGCGATTGTTTTCTCATCATCCCCTCATTTCAGTTTGTCATCCGGAGTGGTGATTCCCGACTGCCAAGGGTTGAAGCCATGCTCGAATGACTCTGATATTCAGAGTTCGGGACATCCGTGCCCCCGGCTTTCGGATCCTTTCCATCCGTTCGTTTCCTCCGCCCTTGGACGGGGACCGTATTGTATCTCAATATCCGGACTAAAAAAAGACAAAAAGGTCCGGATGGGATTTGACTTTTGGGGAGGATAAAAATAATATTCGCTGGCGACACCTGGTTGGAAAGAGGAGGTCGAGATGAAACAAAAGCTGGACATACTCGGGATTTCTCTGCTCGCCGGTCTGGTCCTCATCTCCGGCCCGATAGGATGCCGGAAGGGATCGACGGTCGATGACTATGAATGGGTTAAGATCGACGAGTCTTACACTCCTCGAAATTACATCGAGGAATTCATCAAGAACGATTCCGAGGAGAAGGGGATCTTCCCGGTGAGTCTCCGGAACTACGGGCGGGATACCTCCATCCTGCGGCGCTTCCGGGGAAGCCAGTTCGCTAAGCCGAACGAAGCGGCCCTCAACATGGCCTACCCGGGGTTCGATGATTGGATGATCGTCGACATTAAGTACGAGAACGAAAGAAAACAGGAGGTCCTCCGAACCGTGCTCTATATCCAGGTCGACGGCAGCTGGCGTGTGGGTGACAGCGGCCGGCTGCTCGAATAGACGGGGACTTCATGGAATCCGAGACGTCTGTACCGATCCTGAAAAAATGGATCGTGGCCTTCCGCCCCTGGGCTCTGCCGGCCTCGAGCATGCCGGTCATCTTCGGCACTTCCCTGGCCGTGGTCATCGGCCGGGCGGATCTATCGTTCGGCCGGTTCCTTCTCGCTCTAGCCGGCATGATGATCCTCCATACGGCCGCCAACATGCTCAGCGATGTTTTTGATTTCAAGCGCGGCCTGGACACTCAGCCGACGCCGGTGAGCGGGGCGATCGTTCGCGGCTGGCTGAGCCCGCGCCAGGTGGCGGCGGGGTCCGTTCTCCTTTTCATCGGGGGCGCCTCGATCGGCCTGTATCTTGTCTCGGTCACGGGCATGGTGCTCCTCCTGATCGGAGCCGTCGGCGTCATCATCGGCGTTTTTTACACCGGCCTGAAATACCACGCCCTGGGGGACCTAGCCGTTTTCCTGAACTTCGGCCTGCTCGGTTCGGTCGGCGCCTGGGTCGTCCAGACCGGGTCGTTCTCCTGGATCCCGATCATCTGGACCGTCCCCATGGCCATGCTCGTCAGCGCGATCCTCCACGCCAACAACTGGCGCGATTCCTTGTCGGACAGGGAAAAGCGGGTGACGACGGTCGCCCTGCTCCTCGGTGATCGTGGTTCGCTCCTCTATTACGGATTCCTGATATTCGGGTCGATGACCATCATCATCGGATTGGTCACCCTGCCGCGGTTGATCTCCTGGCAACTCGTGGCCATGCCTCCGAGCTTTCTTGTCGTTTTGCCGGCCCTTCCCCGGGCGCTGGTTCTATGGGGTCGGGCCCGGCGCAGGCATGCCCCCCGCCGGCCACTGGATTTCATCATCCTCGATGGGGCGACGGCTAATTACAACCTCTTTTTCGGGCTGCTCTGCACCGCAGCCGTGTGGCTGAGCGCCATTGTCTCCTCATCCTAAAACAAAAACAGTTCTCCTTGTGCGATGATATTGGGTGGATGGAGGATGCTGACTCAAAAAACAGCCAGGCCATTTTCCGGTTGGAACGTCGGATTTTTGCCCGTCCTGGCTGCGGCGCTATTCGGCCCTCTCCTGGCCTTTCGACGACTCGGCCCGTTGGACTTCTGGTGGGCGATGAGCTCCTGCCTGGCCATCCTGGTCGCCCTGAGTTTGCTCACTGACGGCCCCTATCGTGACCTCCTGCGCCAAGACCTCCGTCGGGGTGTCTCGAAGAAGATCATTCTCGGCCTGACATCCGCCCTCGTTCTCTATCTCGTTTTCTGGGCCGGCGGAACGATCTCCCGGGCGTTCCTGCCGTTTGCGGCAGAAGGGATCGACGCGGTCTATGCCTTCAGGCGGGACGCTTCCGTCGCCCGGGTCATCCTGCTTATCGTTCTGGTCATCGGTCCGGGCGAGGAGATCTTTTGGCGGGGGTTCATTCAGCGTCGCTGGGAGGACAGGCTCGATTTTCCCGCCGGCTGGCTGCTGGCCTCGGCCTTTTATGCCCTCGTCCATGTCGGAAGCCGCAACATCATGCTGGTTTTGGCCGCCCTTGTTTGCGGGCTTTTCTGGGGTGCCCTGTATTCACGGTCTCGATCGGTCCTCCTTGTTGCGCTCAGCCACACGATCTGGAACCTCGTCGTTTTTGTCATTTTTCCATTGACCTGAGATCATCCTGAATTTAAAGAGCCGGGACCTGATGGAGGTTATGAAGGCCTTCAGCGGCATGCAGAAAGAGTGAGCGAACGTCTATCTTGCGTCCCGCAGAGTTCGGCCCATCGGATAAATATTCAAAAAGAGCGGCCCATTGTATAATGGCGGCCATGGCTTACGATGTCATCGTCATCGGTGCCGGCATTGGCGGCCTCGGCTGCGCCGCCAAGCTGGCCAGGAACGGCTGCCGGGTCCTGGTCCTGGAAAAGAACAACCACATCGGGGGGACGTCCTCTGTGTTCCGGCGGGATGGGTTCACCTTTCCGATGGGGCCGCTTTCCTTCAGCTTCCCCGGCCGCGTCAAGAATTTTCTCTCCGAGGTCGGTATCGAGACCGAGATTTCATTCCACAGAAACCATTTCCAGCTGATCAGCCCGGACCTGGACATCATCTATTCCTCACCGTTGGAGACCCTTAAACGAGACCTCCAGCAAGCCTTTCCCCAAGAGCGAACCGGTCTGGAATCTTTTTTCAGCGAATTCAAGGGGATCATTCGGGAGATACAGGATATCCCTCACTGGCATCCTGATTATCTGCCGGGTCCGGCCAAGCGCAAGTCCGACGAGAAGGACGGCCGTGGTCTGCGCCGGCTCGCCCGAGTCCGGGAATACTCACGGACGTTTTGCCGCCGTTTGCTCGAACGTCACCTGGGCGATCGGCGCCTCCGAAACTTCCTCGGCTCCCAAGGGACGTCCGAGCCGGAGATGGCCGTCCTGACACTGGCCTTGATGTGGAACATGATGTCCGAGGTCGGGATCTGGTTCCCTTCCTGCGGGATCGAGGGACTGAGCGATCTTCTGGCCGGTGCGGTGAAAAGGAGTGGGGGAGAGATCAGACTGGGCGCCGGAGTCGAGAGGATCCTACTCGAAAGGGGAAGAGTTGTGGGCGTGCGGACGGATTCCGGAGAGGGCTTCCTCGCTCCCGCCGTCGTTTCCAACGCCGATGCCAAAAAGACCTTTCTCGAACTCTGCGCTCCCGCGGACATCCCGCGGGACTGGCTTGATCGCCTGGGCTCGGTCCCCTATACGGGCTCGGAACTCTGCGTCTATCTTGGCATCGATCCGGGACGGGTGGACTGGCGGCGCCTGCGGGCGACCCATCTTTTCTATCGGCACAGACAGGGGCAGCCTGGAGAAGAGGAACGCGACCTGGAAGATTTCGAAAACCGGGAGTTTGAGATCTGCCGCTGGTCGGATAACGCTCCAAATCATGTCCCGCCCGCCAAAGCATCCCTGATCCTTCGGGTCGGTTTCCCCTACGATCACTTCGCCCGCTTCAGGACCGGAGAAAAAAAGAGAAAAGAAGATTACAAGACTTATAAAATGGGACTGGCCGGGAAGCTGGTCGCGACCGCCGAACATGTCCTTCCCGGACTGCCGTCGGCGGTCGAATGGATCGAGGCGGCCACACCGCTGACCTACGCGGACTGGGGCCGCCGCTATCGGGGGTCGATCGCCGGCTGGACCTGGAGCGCCGAGTACGGCCGGGCGTTCGAGAGAAAGCTTCTTGTCGAGACGCCGATCGAGAATCTATTTCTGGCCGGGATCTACGCGGCCACCGAGCTTTTCCTGGGGGGCGTGCCCACAGCACTCCACACCGCCGACCTGGCCGCTCGCCTCATCCTGGGGAAGACCCACCCAGGGTCCGGCTAATGATCCGCTTTTGGGAACCCCCTAAACAACCCGGCGCTCGCCGCCGTCTCCCGGGCGGGAAAAACGCTCGTAGGAGAACGGTTCGAGGTCGAAATCGCCGCGCTCCCCGGCGATGAGCCGGCTCATTATCTGCCCGACGGCCGGGCCATGCTGAAACCCGTGGCCGGAGAAACCGACGGCGCAGAAGAACCCGGGGCGGGTGGGGATCGGGCCGATGATCGGGTTATCGTCGGGAGTGACCTCGTAGAGCCCGGCCCAGCCGCGGAGAATGCGCGCACTTTCGATCTGGGGGGCCCGGTGGACGGCCGCTTCGACAACCCGCTCCATGAACTCTCGGTCGGTCTGGAGATGGAAGCTCGAGGGCTCGTCCGGGTCGCTCATACCCATGATCAAGCCCGGATCGGCGCCCCGGAAATAAAAGGTGGCGTCCTGGTCGATGATCATCGGGACGGGTTTGGGGAAGACGTCGAAAGGCTGGGTCATGAAGGCCTGTCGACGGTAGGGGAGGACCGGCAGCTCGACGGCTGCCATCCGGCCGATCTCGGCGGCCCACGGTCCGGCCGCATTGACGACGACGGGAGACTGGACGGCCCCTCGAGTCGTGGCGACACCGGCGATCCGGTCCCCTTTGAGCCGGATAGCCGTCACCCGGGTCAGTTCTTCGATGCGGACCCCGAGGCTGCGGGCCGATCGGGCAAAGCCCATGGCGACCAGGTAAGGATCGGCGTATCCGTCCTCGGCGCAGAACGTCCCGCCTCTGACATCGCTCACATTGAGATAAGGCCAGCGGCTTAAGATTTCTGCCTGGTCCAAGATCTCGACGGGAACGCCGAGCCGTCGCTGCGTCTCGACCGAGGCCAAGAAATCCCGCCATGTCTCTTCCTTCCCGGCCAAAAAGAGATAACCTGCCTTGTGGTAGCCGATGTCGATCCCGAATTCTTCCCGGAAACGTCCGAAGACGCGCACCGATTGCCGGGAGAGACGGATGTTCGCCGGGTGGGAGAATTGCTGGCGGATGCCGCCGACACTCAATCCCGTCGAACCCTGGGAGACGAGGTCTTTTTCCAACAGGACGACGTCTTTTATCCCCCGCTCAGCCAGATAAAAGGCGGTTGCGACGCCCATGATCCCGCCGCCGATGATGGCGACCTCGGCGGTGTTCTTCCAGCTCGCCATCTCGTTTTATCCACTCCGGACGACTGTCGTCTCCATCATATATCTTTTCGGAAAACGAGTCATCCGGCTTGATTCAAACTCAACAGAACGACTATGATGGAGATTCCGCAGGAGTGAGTCTGAAGGTGATCGAGAAACCTGGAGAACAGGGATGATCCTCGACGAGGAGCAAGATCATGAGCCCGACCAAATCCCCACGGCCGCGATTCTCGGAAGAGGAAGCCGCGGCGCTGGCCGCTGAGCTCTACGGAATGAGCGGCCAGGTCCAGGAATTGGCCAGCGAACGTGACCAAAATTTCTCGATCCGTATCGACGGCGAAACCCGCTATGTCCTCAAAATTGCCAATGCCCGCGAGAGAAGGGAGGTTCTGGAGCTGCAGACCCAGGCCGTCCGTCATCTCGCCGGGAGTGTCCCGGAATTCATCTGGCCCGATACGCTCCGGACCATGGCGGGCGAAGACATCGCCGTGGTCAAGCATCGGGAGGGGACGGATCACTTCGTCCGCCTGTTGACCTATCTCCCCGGCGCCTTCTTCGCCCAGGTCAAGCCGCATAAGCCCGAGCTCCTTCAGAGCCTGGGAATTTTCCTCGCTTCCATGGACAGGGCGTTCGCTTCCTTCCATCATCCGGCGGCCCGGCGCGACCTGAAATGGAACATGAGGCTCGCTCCCTCGACCATCCGGAGCCGGCTGGCTGACCTGACGGACCGGGAGGGGCGGGCGATCGTCGAATATTTTCTGGGCCGGTTTGAAAACACCGTTTCTTCCAAATGGCCGCGCCTCAGGACGAGTGTTATCCACAACGACGCCAATGACCTGAACGTCCTGGTCGGCCATCTTTCGGCCCACCCGGACGGACTGTATTCCAGGGTCGTCGGCATCATCGACTTCGGCGATATGGTCGAAGGATCGCCGGTCATCGAGCTGGCTGTCGGAGCGGCCTACGCGATCATGGGCAAGAACGACCCCTTGGCCGCTGCCGTCCCCATCGTTTCCGGATACCACGAATTTTTTCCGCTCACCGAAGAGGAACTCGCCTGCCTCTACGATCTGATCGCCATTCGCCTGTGCCTGAGCGTTGTCATCTCGGCCGAACAGAGAAAAGTGGAAGTCGACAACGAATACCTCAGCATCAGCGAAAAACCGGCCTGGGAATTGCTCCGCCGCTGGCGGGGCATTGATCCTGGGTTCGCTCATTATACGTTCCGGGAAGCCTCGGGACTTACGCCCAATCCGCATACTCAAAGGATCGTGTCCTGGCTGGAAAAACACCGAAAGGGATTCGGTCCGGTCGTCGAGGTCGATCTCGAAAAGGACGCGGCCATCCTTTTCGACCTGAGCGTCGGCAGCCCGGAGCTCAGCGACTGGACTGACCCGGACGATATGGAAGAGCTCAGCGCGCTTCTTTTCAGGCGGATGGCCTGCTCCAATGCCAGGGTCGGCGTTGGACGATACAATGAAGCCCGCCGCCTCTACACGAGCGACCTTTTTAAGACGGACGGAAATGACGCTCCTGAATGGCGGAGCGTTCACCTGGGGATTGACCTGTACTTGGATCCCGGGTCGGCCGTGCTGGCCCCGCTCGACGGAATCGTCCACAGCTTTGGCGACAACGGCGGACGTCTCGACTACGGCCCGACGATCATTCTTGAGCACACCGCGGCCGAGTGCTTGAAGTTCTACACCCTCTACGGCCACCTGACGAGGGAGAGCCTGTCCGGCCTGGCAGCCGGCCGGAAGGTCCGGAAAGGAGAGCGCGTCGGGCGGATCGGCGATCTCTCGGAAAACGGCGGCTGGCCGCCCCACCTTCATTTCCAGATCATCACCGGTCTTCTCGGATACGAGGGCGATTTTCCGGGAGTCGCCTCGCCCAGCCGGCGCGCGGTTTGGCTGAGCCTTTGCCCGGACCCCAACCTCATTCTCAAGGCTCCCGAGGAGCTGATGCGACCGAAAGCCTTGATCAGGGACAGGGAAGAGATTCTAGACGTGCGGCGCCGCCATCTCGGTCCAAACCTGAGCGTCTCCTACCGGCGGCCTCTCAAGATCGTCCGCGGATTCCGTCAGTATCTCTACGATGATCACGGCCAGGCCTATCTGGATGCGGTCAACAATGTTCCCCACGTCGGGCACTGCCATCCCGGGGTCGTCCGGGCGGCCCGGGAGCAGATGGCGGTGCTCAACACCAACACCCGCTATCTCCATGATCATCTGGTCGAATATGCCCTCCGGCTCAAGGAGCTCCTGCCCGAGCCACTGAGCGTCTTCTTTTTCGTCTGCAGCGGGAGCGAAGCCAACGACCTGGCCCTGCGGCTGGCCCGAACGCACACACAGCAGCGCGACACCATCGTCGTCGACGGCGCCTATCACGGCAACCTGACCTCGCTCATTGAGATCAGCCCCTATAAATTCGATGGACCTGGCGGTCGAGGAGCGCCGCCTTACGTCCACAAGGTCCCGACGCCGGACGGCTACCGAGGCCTCTATAAGAACCACGATCCGGAGGCCGGCAAGAAATATGCCCGCCATGTCCAGGAAGCCATCGCGAGGATCCAGGAGCAAGGAAATAATGTCGCGGCCTTTATCGCTGAGTCCCTGATGGGTAGCGCGGGACAGATCGTTTATCCGCCCGGGTTTCTCGAAGAGGCTTTCAGCCGGACGCGACGGAGCGGGGGCGTTTGCATCGCCGATGAGGTTCAGGTCGGATTCGGACGGGTGGGTACTCATTTTTGGGGATTCGAGACCCAGGGTGTCGTCCCGGACATCGTGACCATGGGCAAGCCTATCGGGAACGGCCATCCCCTGGCGGCCGTGGCCACGACCCCGGAGATCGCCGCTTCGTTCAAGACGGGGATGGAGTACTTCAATACCTTCGGCGGAAACCCGGTATCCTGCGCCGTCGGGCTGGCAGTGCTCGATATACTCCAAGAAGAGAACTTGCAGCGGAACGCTTTCGAGGTCGGGCGTGATCTCAAAGCCGGCCTGGAAGGACTAAAAACCCGGCATCGTCTGGTCGGTGATGTGCGGGGTCTCGGCCTCTTCCTCGGCGTCGAGTTCGTCCTCGACCGCGAATCTCTGGCCCCGGCTTCGGCCGAGGCCGCTTTTATAGCGGAAAGGATGAGGGATAAAAGAATCCTGGTGAGCACGGACGGTCCGTACCGCAATGTCGTCAAGATCAAACCTCCCCTTGTGTTCACCAAGGACGACGCCGACCTCCTCATCGAGACCCTGGATCAGATCCTCGGCGAGGATGCTCTGCGTCTTCCCTGACGATGGGATTCTTGTGCCTGAGGCGGTTCTGAGATATCCTTTGGTTTCATCCACCGGAAGATGGAGGTGTTGACCATGGAGTACCGATCACTGGGCCGGTCGGGATTGAAGATTTCGGCCCTCTCATTCGGCGCCTGGGTGACCTTCGGCGACCAGGTGGGCGAGGACGTCGCGGGCGCCTGCCTAAAGACGGCTTATGATGCCGGCGTCAATTTCTTCGACAACGCCGAGGCCTATGCCGGCGGCCGGGCCGAGATCATGATGGGCGACGTCATCAAGAAGTCCGGCTGGCGTCGCGCCGGCCTTGTCATCTCCACTAAGATTTTCTGGGGCGGCAACGGAGTCAACGATCGCGGTCTGTCGCGCAAACACATCCTGGAGGGGACGGACGCCGCCCTAAAGCGATTGCAGCTTAACTACGTCGATCTCATCTACTGCCATCGCCCCGATGTCGAGACACCGCTCGAGGAGACGGTCGGGGCGATGAACCACCTGATCCAGCAGGGAAAAGCGCTCTACTGGGGGACGAGCGAATGGAGCGCCCGCGAGATCGCCGAGGCCATTCACATCGCCAGGCGCGAACACCTCATCCCGCCGACCATGGAGCAGCCGCAGTACAACATGTTCACCCGCGAGCGAGTGGAGAAGGAATACGCTCCGCTCTACCGCGAGTTTGGCCTGGGGACGACCGTCTGGAGCCCGCTCGCCGGGGGCCTCCTGACCGGAAAGTACGATAAAGGAATACCGCCGGGAACACGGGCTTCCCTGCCGGGCTACGAATGGCTTCGCGAGCGCTTCGAGGGCGCGCAGATGGAGGCCAAGACCGAGAAGGTCCGCCGCCTCCGGACGATTGCCGCCGAGGTCGGGACGACACCGGCCCAGCTCGCCCTGGCCTGGTGTCTGAAAAATCCGAACGTGAGCTCGGTCATCACCGGGGCTTCCCGGCCCGAGCAGGTGGCCGAGAACATGCAGGCCGGGGAAGCCGTCGACCGGCTGACGGCGGAGATCATGGGACATATCGAAACGATCCTTGGCAACGCGCCCGCGCCCGATCCCGATTTCCGCTAGTTGCGGCCGGGGCCGTTGAATTCCGGCGATATAAAAAATAAGATAATGATGAATCTTGATGTGAAGGAGATCCGAGATGCCGCAAAAATCATTCCCCAGGTTCGCCTATTTCGTCCTGGTAGCCCTTCTTCTGGGAGGCCTATCCGGCTGCGCCAAGAAAAACGAGCCCGCTGACCTCGTCCTGACCAACGGGAAGGTCGTCACCATGGACGAAGGTCTCCCCATCGCGGAAGGCCTGGCTGTCAGCGGCGATCGCATCGTGGCCGTCGGCAGCGCCGCCAAAATGAAATCCTATATCGGAGATTCAACTCGAGTGATCGACCTCGAAGGAAAACTGGCTATCCCCGGATTCATCGACAGCCACGCCCATTTCACCGGCGTGGGCGAGGCCAAGATGGTCCTCGACCTGACCAGGACGAAGAACTGGGGGGAGATCGTGGCCATGGTCGGAGAGGCCGCCCGGAAAGCCGCGCCCGGGGAATGGATCAAAGGGAGGGGCTGGCATCAGGAGAAATGGGATCGAACGCCGGATCCCCATGTCGACGGGTTGCCCTATCATCATGATTTGAGCGCCGTGTCGCCTGAAAACCCCGTCCTTCTGACTCACGCCAGCGGCCATTCCTGCTTGGCGAACGCCAAGGCCATGGAGCTTGCGGGAATCACTAGGACAACCCCCGACCCGCCGGGCGGAGAGATCGTCCGTGACCCGGCCAGCCGGCCGATCGGCGCCTTCCGCGAGACGGCCCAGCGCCTGGTGGGTCGGGCGATGGCCGGCTACGAGATGAAAAGGACGGAGGCCGAAAGAACTGCTGATGAGCGGAAAGCCATCGAATTGGCGGTCCAAGAATGCCTGTCCAAGGGCATCACCAGCCTCCATGATGCCGGAGCCTCGTTCGCCACGATCGATCTCTATAAGACTCTAGCGGAGGAAGGGAAGCTCGGCATTCGGATCTACGCCATGATCGGAGAAAGCAACGGCCGACTCCCGGAGGGCCTGTCCCGATACCGGATCGACGGCGCCGGCCGGAACCATCTCACTGTCAGGTCTATCAAGCGTTTAATGGACGGAGCCCTGGGAGCTCACGGCGCCTGGCTTCTGGAACCCTACTCCGACCTCCCGACATCGACCGGCCTCAATACGACTCCGCTCGACGAGATCAGGGAAACCGCCCGCCTGGCCGTCGAGAACGGCTTTCAGCTCTGCACCCACGCCATCGGCGACCGGGCCAACCGGGAGATCCTCAATATCTATGAAGAAGCGTTCTCGACCCACCCGGACAAGAAGGACCTGCGCTGGCGGGTCGAGCATGCCCAACATCTTTCACCGGCCGATATCCCCCGGTTCGGCCGGTTGGGCGTCATCCCCTCGATGCAGGGGATCCACTGCACCTCCGACGGGCCGTGGGTTATCAAGAAGCTCGGAGAAAACCGGGCGCGGGAGGGAGCCTATGTCTGGAGGGAACTCGTCGAGGGCGGCGCGGTCATCTGCAACGGAACGGACGCGCCGGTCGAGGACGTCAACCCCATCCCTTCCTTTTATGCCACCGTCAGCCGAAAAATGAAGGATGGGGCTGTTTTCTTTCCGGGACAGCGTCTGAGCAGAGAGGAGGCCCTGCGCACCTATACTCTCAACGGCGCCTATGGCGCCTTTCAGGAAGACCTGCTGGGTTCGCTCCAACCCGGCAAGTTGGCCGATATCACGGTGCTCTCCCAGGATATCATGACCGTGCCTGAGGATGAGATTCTGAAGACGGAAGTGCGGCTGACCATCGTCGGCGGCCGGGTGCTTTACCAGAAGCCCTAGAGTCGGCCAAGGAGGTAAGCGGATGGGCGGCTTTTTCGGCATCGCCTCAAAAGAGGATTGCAGCGACTATCTTTTTTACGGGACCGACTATCACTCCCATCTCGGGACGAAGAGGGGAGGGCTGGTTGTCCACCGGCCGGAGGGATTCCGGCGCGTCATCCACAACATCGAGCATGACCAGTTCCGCTCGAAATTCGACGCCGACATCTCGGCCATGCGGGGGAGAAGCGGCATCGGGGTCATCAGCGACACCGACGATCAACCTCTCCTCATCCGCTCCCATCTCGGCCACTACGCCATCGTCACGGTGGGCGCCATCAAGAACCAGGAGGAGCTTATCAAGAGCGTCTTCGAAACGCAGCGGCTCCATTTCTCCGAGATGAGCAGCGGCGGAGTCAGCCCGACGGAGCTCGTCGCCGCCCTGATCAACCAGGGGGAGTCGTTCGAAGCGGGAATCGCCAACGTACAAGAGACGATCCAGGGGTCCTGCTCACTCCTCCTGCTCACCGAGAGGGGGGGGATCTATGCGGCCCGGGACAAATGGGGGCGGACGCCGGTCATCCTCGGCCGAAAGGACGGCGCCACGGCGATCGCCCTGGAAACTTGTTCCTTCCCCAACCTTGGGTTCACGGCCGAAAAATATCTGGGGCCCGGTGAGGTCGTTTTCGTCACCGCCGAAGGCTCTGAACAGAAATCTCAACCGCGGGATCGCCTCCAGATTTGCGCCTTTCTCTGGGTTTACTACGGCTATCCGGCTTCGAGCTATGAGGGCATCAACGTGGAGTGGGCCCGTAACCGTTGCGGCGGCTTCCTCGCCCGAAGAAACCCTATTCCCCTCGATTTCGTGGCCGGAATCCCGGACAGCGGGATCGGGCACGGCCTCGGCTATGCGGCTGAAGCCGGCATTCCCTTCAAGCGGCCGTTTGTCAAGTATACCCCCACATGGGCGAGGAGCTTCATGCCCCAGAACCAGGACATGCGCGATCTCGTTGCCCGGATGAAGCTCATTCCCATCCGGGAGCTCATCGAGGGCAAAAAATTCCTCTTCTGCGAGGATTCGATCGTCCGCGGCACCCAGCTCAAAGACACCATCCAGAGGCTCTATGATTTCGGGGCCCTGGAGGTCCATATGCGTCCCGCCTGCCCGCCACTCGTCTATGGCTGCAAGTTCCTGAATTTTTCGGTTTCCCGCTCTGAGTTCGACCTGGCCGCCCGGCGGGCCATCCGCGAGTTGGAAGGGGACCATCCCGGCGACCTGAGTCCTTATGCCACCTTCGGCACAGAGCAATCCAGGGCCATGGAGGAAAAGGTCAGGCGACGGCTCAACCTCACGACTCTTAAGTATCAACGGCTGGAGGACCTCGTCGCGGCCATCGGCCTGCCCAAAGAAAAACTCTGCACCTATTGCTGGGACGGCTGCGAGCCCGGAGAATAGGCCGAAAGCAAAGGGAAGACGGCGAGGAATGGTCATGGATCAGCCTGACCGAGCTCCTTCCGGAATCCGTGTCCGCCCTGAAGAAGCTTTTCCCGAAACTATAGCAGGGAAGGTCGATCTCAGACGAACACCCTCAACTTGTCGTTGAACTGGGACGACTGCAGCTTGCGCAGGGCCTTGGTCTCGATCTGCCGTACCCTCTCCCTGGTCACGCGGAGATGTTCCCCGACCTCCTCTAGCGTATGGTCGCCGCTCTCTCCCAACCCGAAGCGGAGCCGAATGACCTCGGCCTCTCTCTCTGTCAGGCTCTGGAGCGCCTCTTCGATCTGCCTTTTCAGGCTCGAATGGATGACGGTGTCCAGGGGGGCGGGCATGTCCTTGTCCTCGAGGAATTCGCTGAAGAGGCTCTCGGCATTGTCGCCGATAGGTGTTTCAAGGGAGACAGTATCCTGGGTGATCTGGATGATCTCCTCCACTTTTTGTGGGGCGAGACCGCTCCGCCGAGCGATTTCTTCGACCGAAGGTTCTCTCCCTTTCTGCTTGATGGACTCCTGGGTCAGGCGGGCCAGTTTCTGCAGCATCTCGGTCATATGCACCGGGATGCGGACGGTCCGGGACTGGTCGGCAATCGCCCGGGTGATGGCCTGACGGATCCACCAGGTCGCATAGGTGGAGAACTTGTAGCCGAGCCGGTAGTTGAATTTTTCGACCGCCCTGATCAACCCGATGTTCCCCTCCTGGATGAGGTCGAGAAAGTGGAGTCCACGATTCTGGTAGCGCTTGGCGATGGAAACGACCAGCCGCAGGTTGGCCGCCGCGAGCTCATTCTTGGAATCATCGCGCAGCCTCCGGCCTTTTTGGATGAGGCCAACCGCACTCTTCCAATCCGGAGACCGCCGCTTCCGGGTTTGGCGGACGGCGGCCCGGCATCCCGACATGACCTCCTCGATCAGCCGGTCCCAGACTCCCTGCCTGAGGTTGAGCCCGGGGAGGAGGCGCATCATTCGGACGAGCAGCCGGCCGCGCCGGAACACGGTCTTTTTTTTCTGCGGGAGTCCGACCAGGCGTCTTCCCAGCTTTTTGATCTCCTCCAGACGGTCGCGCGCTTCGCCCAGGGCTTTCTGAAGGTTGGCCCCTTCGACTTCCGCTTCGGTCAAATCGAATATTTCCCGCAGGGATTCGGGCCGCTTGCGGAGCCGCTTCTTGAGCTCCTGGAGGGACGCCAAAAAAAGAGGGGTCAGGAGCATCCCCTTGACGATGGACCGCTGACCTTTTTCGATCTTCCTGGCGAGATGGACTTCGCCTTCCTTGGTCAGGAGCATCACCCGGCCCATGTCTTGGAGATAGACGCTCACCAGATCGGCGTCTGGTTCTCCGCCGGCGGCACCCGACCCGTTTCCTCCCTGGAAAAGGGGAGAACGGTCGTCTCCCGCCCCGGACTGGTCCGGTTGGAGCGGTCCACCCGGAGGAAGAGACTCTTCGAAGGGGAGATATCGATCCTCGCCCTCGGACAGGCGGAGCCGATACCCTGTCCTATCGTTCCCCGTATAAGAAAAGGCCATTATCTTCTCCTATATCCTACCATTCATATAGGAAAACTAAGCAAATGTCAAGAAAGTTGCATTTTTTGGTCGGCGAGGGGAAAATGCTGGCCGCTCACCATCCAACACTTGCTCAAATCCCTATCGGCCTAAAAAACCTGTTGATATTCGCCCTTCCTCCTGCTATATTTTTTGGCAAGATGCCCAGATGGCGCCGGAAAGGCGGGAAAAAACCTCCCCCAGTCCCCGAGGCCGAACGACTAAATCCTGAAGAAGTTGAAATGCGCAAGAAAAAGGGGCCGGCCTGGCCGACCAGGGAGCGACGCCAAGAGAGCCGGGTCAATGAAGAGGACAAGGTCGTCATCGAGCTCCTGACCAACGGCCAGACTCCCGAGGACAAGTCGATCATCAATGCCCTGAGCAAAGACATCTCACCCGGCGGCGTCAGGATCATGACCAACACGCTCCTGCCCGTCAACACGCTTCTCAAAATAGAGATCGTTCTCTCGAACCGCCGCCGGCGTCTCCACACCATGGGCGTAGTCCGATGGGCGCGCAGTGTTTACGAGGAGGAGCTGTACGAAATGGGCATCCAATTCAGCCGGATCTCGCCGGAGGACAAAATGCTCCTTCTGGAACACACCTACCGGAAAAGAGAATGATTCTCCTCTGCCGGGATACGAAAGGAGTCTGATCATGGGAAGAGCGATCGAACGGCGGGAATTCCTCAAGACGAGCCTGAGAGCCGGAGTGACGACAGCCGTGGGTGGACCGATCCTCCACCGGCTCGTCCTCAGCCCCCTCCGCGCCCAGGCCAATGATTTTCCGGATATCGCCGTCGTCGCCGGGGATGACTACGGCCGGAATTCCGCCAAGGCGGTGGAACTCCTGGGAGGGATGGGCCGGTTTGTTCCCAAGAACTCGCGCGTCCTCATCCTGGTCAACGTCCAGAGCAGCCATCCCGGCACCTACACCAACCCGGGAGTCGTCCGGACGGCCATCCGGCTCTGTAAGCAGGCCGGGGCAAAAGAGGTCAACCTGGTCAGCTTGCTGGCCCTCAAGAATTGGGAATCGACGGGCCTGGCCAAGGTGGCGGCGGAGGAGGGAGCCGGGCTGAAATTGATCGAACGCGACGATGCCAATTTCAAACCGGTCCCTGTACCCGCCGGCAAGGCACTCCAGGAAGCCCGCATCCTGAATATTTTCTATGATCATGATGTCTTCATCAACATGCCGGTGACCAAGGACCATGCCGGCAACAAGTTCACCGGGACGATGAAAAACCTGATGGGATTGAGCTCGCCGACGAGCAACCGGACCTTCCATAAGGAGAATTGGCGGACCGACGCCGGCGCCATCGAACACCTCGACCAGTGCATCGCTGATCTCAACACGGTCGTCAAGCCCACGCTCAACATCGTCGACGCCACCGAGTTCATCACCACCAACGGGCCGTTCGGGCCGGGGGAGATCCTCAAGCCCAAGAAGGTCGTTGCCGGACTGGACCGGGTGGCGATCGACGCCTATTGTGCCTCGCTGTGGGGCCTCCGGGGAGACGACATCATCATGATCAAGCGCGGGCAGGAGCAAAACCTGGGCCGGCTCGATCTCAAGAAGGTCAAGATCAAGGAGATAAACGTCTGATCCGGCGACGGTCGATCGCGGCCGCTTTTTCCGTTCTGGCCTTTATCTGGAGCGGATGTTCGGGACCGCTGAAGGCCCAGACCAAAGACTTTTCTCGCGGGGCCTTTCTCCCCGGGCCTACAGAATTGCAGGATTGGACGAGAGACGGCGAATCCCAATATTTTGCCGGCGAGGACCTCTTCACTTACATCGACGGCGGAGCCGAGATCTATTTTGAATACGGCTTCCGGCGGGTGATCGTCCAGGATTACAGGACAGACGCCGGCAGCCGGCTATCCCTCGAGATCTTCGAAATGGATTCCCCGGACAGCGCCTATGGGATTTATACATTCAAGAGGAGTCAGCGCGGCGAACCGGTCTCCTTGGGCGATGAATGCCAGCTGGCCGATTATTATTTGAACCTCCGCAAGGGCCCTTACCTTGTGACCATCACGGGTCTCGATCTCGCGGACGACGCCCAAAAAGGACTCCTTCTCCTGGCCCGGACGATCGAACCGAGAATCGGCCCGCCGACGGCCCCGCCGAGTCTTGTTTCCCGTCTCCCCAAAGAGGCGCTGGAGACCCAGAGCATCAAGTACTTCAAGGGACCTTTAGCCCTCTACAACAGCTATCCCTTTTTCCGTAGCGATGTCTTCGCCTTATCCGCCGGAGTCAAAGGAGAATATGCCCCGGGTTATTCGCTGTATATATTCGAATACCCTGACGGTCCATCGGCTCGGCTCAGGTTTGCCGAGGCCGGGAAAAGCTTTGAACAGAGCGAAAGGTACAAGGATTTTGCGGAGAGGCAGGGAGTCTATCATCTCAAAGACGACAGGGACAATCGGATCTTCGCCACGGCGAAGGGGAGGTATGTCTTGCTCTTGGTCGGCAGCGAAGACGAGGCGAGCGCCAGGAAGATCTTTCTTCTGGTCAACGGAAAATTGTCCGATTCCTAGCCGCCCGATCCCCAGAAAGACATCGGATCATGAATGAGGAAGGAGGATGGATGTTCACGAACAAGAGAAGAATTGTCTATTTAGCGACGGGGATGTCCTTCCTTGTCCTAGTTCTCCTGGCTCCGCAAAACATGCTCCCGACGCCGGACCGCACCGAAAAACCCGTGCTCCACGGAAAGCACTGGGTAGCGATCACGGGAAAGCCGCTGGGGGCGACGACCGGCGCCATGATCTTCCTCAAGGGCGGAAACGCCGTTGACGCCGCCTGCGCCATGCTGGGAGCCGTCTGTACGATGTATGACGTGCTGAGCTGGGGAGGGGAGACACAGGCATTGATCTACAATCCTCAGACCCGGAAGGTCATCGGGGTGAACGCCCTGGGGGTCGCTCCGACCGGGGCGACGGCCGATTTCTTCCGCGGGAAGAGGATGAACTATCCCCCGGCCTACGGCCCTCTGGCTGCAGTGACGCCGGGCACTCCCGGCGGGCTTATGGTCATGCTGGCGGAGTTCGGAAGCTTGAGTCTCAAGGACGTGCTCCAGCCGGCCATGCAGATGGCCGCTGGATATCCGGTCGAGGCGGAGCTCGCCCGGAGCATCGAGCGGAACAAAAAGCGTCTCCGAGATTGGCCCTATTCCAGAAAGGTTCTCCTCCCGCACCTGGGAAACAATTGGGAGGCGCCCGAACCTGGAGAGGTCTTTCGCCAACCCGATCTGGCGGAGACGCTGCGGAAACTGGTGGAGGCCGAACAACAGGCGTTGGCTTCCGGAAAGAGCCGCCGGGAAGCAATCTATGCCGCCTATGATCGCTTCTATAAGGGCGACATCGCCCGGGAATTCGCCCGCGGATGCCAGGAACAGGGCGGGTTGATCACAACGGACGACTTGGCCCGATGGAAGGTTTATCTCGAGGAACCAGTAACGACTCAATACAGGGGGATCGACGTCTATAAGCTCACCTGCTGGGTCCAGGGCCCGGTCATGCTCCAAACCCTCAACATGCTGGAGAGAATCGACCTCAAATCCCTCGGTTTCAATACGGCTCCTTACATTCACGCTCTCTATCAGGTTATGAACCTGGCCTTCGCCGACCGGGATTTCTACTATGGCGATCCGTACTTCCCCCCGGAGGAGCCGATCCGGGGGCTGCTCTCCAAAGAGTACGCGGAAGAACGGCTCAAACAGATCAACTGGCAAGCCAATGACCTCCAGATCAAGCCCGGCGATCCTTACCCGTTCATGGCCCGGGAGAATCCATATCTTCACTATCTCGAGAGATGGAAGAATGAGCCGCCGCCCGAGCGCCGGGACACCTCCAGCTTCTTCACGGGGACGACCTCCATTCAAGCGGCCGACGAGCAAGGGTGGGTCGTTTCCGTGACGCCGAGCGGCGGCTGGATCCCGGCTTGTATCGCCGGGACGACCGGCATCGGGATGAGCCAGCGCATGCAGAGCTTCGTCCTGGACGAGGCCGAGAATCCGTTCAACGTCGTCTCTCCCGGGAAGAGGCCGCGGGCGACACTCACGCCCGGGTTGGCCCTCAAGGACGGAAAACCCTACCTTTCCTTTGCCGTGCAGGGCGGCGACACCCAGGACCAGAACCTCCTCCAGTTCTTCCTGAACGTCGTTGAGTTCGGGATGGACGTCCAGCAGGCCTGCGAGGCGCCGAACATCACCAGCTATCAAATGCGAAACTCGTTCGACGAGCACGAGATATTCCCAGGAAAAATAGATCTGAACGAGAAGGTTTCCCAGGATGTGCGGGACAAACTGGCGGCCATGGGCTATAAGTTGAGCATCCGGAAATACACCTCGGGTCCGATCAACGCCATCTTTTTCGACCGGAAACACGGGACGTTCTGGGGGGGCTCCTCCAACTACGGCGAGGACTACGGCATCGCCTGGTAGAGGGTCAGGGATATGTGTGGAATTTACTTGAATTCGGAACGTGTCTCCGGTTTTTGACATCCCGCGCACCCCTATGTTATATGACTCCTTACATGCCTGAAGATCCAACCCTCGCCCGATTCAAGACCGTTCATCCGCGGATTCGGCAGCGCTTTCCCCAGCTCGAAAAAGACATCCACGGCAACAGGCGCATCCATCTCAACTCCGGAGCCGGCACTCTGACCGTCGATACGGCCGCCAAAGCCATGGCCCAAGCGGCGACGTGGCTGAATTCGCTTCCCGGCGAGGTCTATCCGGCTGAGATAACAACCAAGGACTTTCACTCGCAGATCCGCCAGATCGCCGCTGATTTCCTGAATGCTGCGAATCCTGAAGAGATCAGCTTTTATGCTTCGACGTCGCAGGCCCTCCTCAACCTGGCTTTCTCCATGCGGGGGCTTATCCGGGGAAAGAACAACCTGATCGTCACCGACCTTGACCACATGGCTAACGTATCACCCTGGGAATCCGTCGGAGGGAAATGGTGGGGAGGGGAGATCAGACGCGCCCGGCTCAGGGACGACTGCGGGCTCGACATCGATCATCTCCTGTCTTTGGTTGATAGGAATACGAGCGTCGTGGCCGTCACCCTGGCCTCGAACAGCATCGGTACCATCGTCCCCCTTCAAGAACTTGTCCCAGAGATCAGGAAGAAAGCGCCCTCGTGTCTAGTCGTAGTCGATGCCGTCCACCATGCCCTGCACGGGCCCATCGATGTCCAGACCCTGGACTGCGATTTCCTGGCCTTCTCGGGCTATAAGATTTTCGGACCGATGTTGGGAGTCCTGTGGGGGAAAAAAGCACTCCTCGACCGCCTGGTTCCCTTCCGCGTGGAAACCAGCAAGAATGAAACTCCCTTCAAGTTCGAGCAGGGGAGCCTGAACAATGCGGCGTTGGCCTCGCTGGGAGCGGCCCTTCAGTACCCGCTCTGGCTCGCCGGCGAGATTGAACCCGACGCTCCACCCGAGGACCGGCCGGCCGGATTCCGAAGGGCCATGACCGCCATCGCCACCTACGAGCAGGATATTTCGAGGGTGGTGCTGGAAGGCCTGGCCGGCCTCGACCGCTCGAAAATCAACTGTTTTGGTATTATCGACCCCGCCCAGCGCGGCCGCCGGGACCCCACGTTCGCCTTCGAGGTCGCCGGCCGAAGCCCCGCGGGGATCAAGAAATTTCTATGGGAGAGCCGCGCTATCCAGGTTGCCGACGGAAATCATTATTCGGCCGTCTTTTACAGACATCTGAAGAAGGACAGCGTCTGCCGGGCGAGCTTTGCCCACTATATCAGTCTGGAGGAAGTGAACACATTCCTGGAGGCTTTAAAAGAACTTTCCTTATGAAGGGAAACACCCTAGCCCGCCGAGAGCGAAGATCGTGCGGCTTCTAGGAAGAGGAATGGAGAGACCGATGAAAAAATCCGTATTCGCTGTGGTTGCCTTTTTCTTCGTTTTTGGTTTCGCCCTGTCTCGGGGCGCTCAGGACGAGAAACCATATAAGCTCCTGAGCGCCGAGACGTTCATGGAAATGGAATCGATCGGCAGCCCGGCCATCTCTCCCGACGGGAAGAACATCATCTTCACCCGCTCCTGGGTCGATGAGATCAACGATCGCTCGAACTCCAGCCTCTGGATCACGGATCTCGAGGGGAAGCGCGTCCGGGAGCTCACTTCCGGCAGCTGGCGTGACTCCTCGCCGGTCTGGTCGCCGGACGGCCGGAAAATAGCTTTCATCTCCGACCGGGACGGCACCTCCCAGGTCCATGTCATGTGGCTGGACACACGGGAGGTCGCCCAGCTCACCCATGTCGAGAGTTCCCCTTCGAGTCTCAGCTGGTCTCCCGACGGAAAGAGCCTGGCCTTCAGCATGTTCATCGCCGACGAAAAGCCGATCCTCAAGGTCGAGCTTCCGCGCCGGCCCAAGGGCGCCAAGTGGGCCGACCCAGCCGTCCTGATCGACCGCCTGTCCTGGAGGAGCGACGGCCGCGGCCCGCTGCCCAAGGGGAATTCCCATATCTTCGTCGTCGACGCCGAGCTCGGCGGAACTCCCCGCCAGATGACCTCCGGAAATTTTTCGCACAGCGGGCCGGAGTGGTCGGCGGACGGCCAGAAGATCTATTTCTCGGCTATCCGTAAGCCCGACCCCGAATACCAAGAGAACGATTCGGAGATCTATGCCGTCGACCTCAAGACGCTCGAGATCACCGTCCTGACCGACCGCAAAGGGCCTGATTATGGGCCGGAAGTTTCGCCGGACGGAAAATGGGTCGCCTACACCGGCTATGATGACAAGAAATACACCAGCCATCTTTCCAATCTTTACTTGATGGACACAACCGGAGGGAAAAAGAGGATGCTCTGCGGCAACCTGCCCAACTCGCCCGCCAACATCATCTGGGCGGCGGACGGTTCCGGGGTCTACTACATGATGGCCGAAAGAGGAGAATCCAACCTGCACTTCGTCTCGCTCGAAGGCAAGATCAAAAAAGCCTCCTCCGGCGTTCATTATATCTCCGGATTGTCTATCTCCAGGACGGGCCAAGCGGCCGCCGTCGTCTCCACCTTCGATCGCCCCGGATACCTGGCGACATTCCCCCTGCTCAAGCCGGCCGAGTTCAAGCCGCTCGTTGATGTCAACACCGACCTGCTCGACGGAATAAAGCTGGGCGAGGTTGAGGAGCTCTGGTACAAGTCCTCCGATGGATGGGACATCCAGGGCTGGCTGCTCAAGCCCGCCGAGTTCGACCCGGCCAAGAAATATCCGTTGCTCCTCTGGATTCACGGCGGGCCCTGGGCGATGTATAACGTCGCTTTCAACTGGGAGTGGCAGAACTTCGCCGCCAACGGATATGCCGTGCTCTACACGAACCCGCGGGGGAGCACCGGCTACGGCCAGGACTTCGTCAACGGCATCCAGTATTCCTATCCCGGCAAGGACTACGATGACCTGATGGCCGGGGTGGACGCCGCCATCGCCAGGGGATTCATCGATAAGGACAACCTTTTTGTCTGCGGCGGGAGCGGCGGAGGGGTGCTCACGGCCTGGATTGTCGGCCACACCGGACGCTTCCGGGCTGCCGTCTCGATGCGGCCGGTGATTAACTGGCACTCTTTTGTCGGGACAACAGATGGTCACATGTGGTACCGGCAGTTCCGGAAATACCCCTGGGAGGACCCCATGGAATATTCCGTGCGTTCGCCTCTCCATTACGTCGCCAACGTGACCACTCCGACTATGGTCATGACGGGAGAAGCCGACCTGAGGACACCCATGGGCCAGAGCGAGGAGTACTATCGGGCGCTGAAGATGCTCAAGAAAGACACACTCCTCGTCCGCATGCCCGACGAATATCACGGCTGGCGGCGGCCTTCACACCGCCTGCTGCAGCAGCTCTATCTCATGGCCTGGTTTGAGAAGTACCGGATAAAACCAGAAGAAACTGAGGAAAAATAAATCACGTTCGGACACATAAAGAAACCTAAAGGAGGTCTCAGTTGAACAAAAAACGCTTTACCTGCGCGATCGTCTTTTTTGCCCTCGCGTTCTTTATCTATCCCTCTCTCTCGTTTGCCCAGAGGACCGGTTATCCCAAAGAAGAATTCATGCGGCGCCGGGCGGCGCTCATGGAAAAAGTGGGAGACGGTCTGATCGTTCTTTTCGGCGAGACATCGCCTCTTCCCGGCGCCCATTTCCACCAGGACAATGATTTTTATTATCTGACGGGGGTGGAAGATACCGGAGCGGCCCTCATCATGGTCCCCCGGACGAAGGACTCCTTTCTCTTTCTGCCCCAGCAGACGCCGCGTGAGGCGATGATGGGGGGCGGGAACCTGCTCAAGGATCCCCAGGCCAAAGAAAA
>DATKXS010000018.1:0-12526 GCA_035528895.1 Candidatus Desulfaltia sp. | reverse complement strand
GATACCGTTATTGAAGGCGAAATCGAAAAGAAGGAAGAACTTGCGCGGCAGGAGCTCCTGGTCCGGCTGAGCGGCCTTCTCCGGCTTGCCTTCCTCTTTGGCCGTGAGGACGTGCTTCTCGAAATCCGTGATCGTCTGCGGCTTTCCTTCATCGAGGAGGGTGAAATCTTCTTTGGCCAGGTCCGTGACTGGATTTCCTTTTTTATCAGTCACATAGACCTGGACCAGTTTAAGTGCGACCTGGACTTCGTACTTGAGCTGGTCTTGCTGATTTTTTTCCTGGGCGATCGAATCAATCTTTATCAGGCCGAAATTGATCAGACAGAAGACGATGAGCAGAAGGCGCCCTGATAATTTCTTCACAGCCATGATACATTTTCATTCTATCCCTCCATCCTTGCTCGGTCAAGCCTCGGCGCCTGGGCGTCATCTGATGAGGCGATACCCGATCAAAATCGGATTGCCTCCGGTTCATTCATAGACCTTGAGGATTGCGGAAGCCTGGAACTTGAAGATCGGCGCGATGTCCACGGGGATGTCAGCCAGCTTGGCGATCAACTTCTGGGGGCCGTCCGTTTCCTTATGCTTTGAGCGTATAGCCGGCTTTGAGGATGGCGGCCCGGGCCGCGATGCGCATCGGCTCGATGAACGGAGCGGGGATGTCCTCGTCCCTGAGCACCAGCGGGATCTCGGTGCAGCCGGCGATGATCGCCTGCGCTCCCCTCCGGATCAGCCGCCGGCTGACATCCAGGATGAGCGTTCTCGGGCGTCCCTTGGTGAACCCGGACTTGATCCCGCGCTGGCCGAAAACCGCCTCCATGACCTTGGCCTGCTCCCGGTCCGTCGGCGTAATGATCTCGATACCGGCGGCAGCGAAGGTCTTGTGAAAGAGATCGGAGCGGACTGTCCCCGTGGAGGCCAGGATGCCGGCGCGCTTCAGCCCGGGGATTTTCTTCCGGGCAAAGCTCAGGGCTTCGTCCAGCAGGCTGAGGATAGGAACCCGGCTGACCGCCTCGATCTCGGGCAGAAAAGCATGAGCAGTGATACAGGGAATGACGATGAAATCAGCGCCGGCCCGGGCCAGCCGGCGGACCCCCTCCCGGAGCAGCGGAACGGGGCTCGGTCCCTTTCCGAGTAGAGCCGCCGTGCGCTCTGGAATTTGCGGTAAATTATAGATAATGATCGGGATATGGTCCTGGTCCCGGGCGGCGGCGGTGTCCTTGACGACGAGGTTGAAAAAATAGGCCGTTGCTTCCGGTCCCATGCCTCCGAGTATTCCGATCGTTTTTTTCATTCTTTTGTCTCTGCAATCAGCCCTTTGAGCTTATCGAGCGGCAGCGCCTCGGCGACGTGCCCGTCCTTACCTTCCATCCTCTCCGCCTTGAACAGGGAATTCAGGATGGCCTCCTCGGCGGCCTCGGCCGCGGCCAGGAAGAGGGGGGACATCTGTTCGTTCCGGAGCAACGTCACCGTCTGGGTAGGACTGGAGAGCCGGTAAGGAACCCGGACCTCAGGGGCCGTCGAGAAGGCGATAGCATAGTCGCCGCTGCCGCCGGAATAGTACCCTCCGGTGCGGGCGATCCCGAGGAGGGCGCGCTTGGCCAGCCGCTTGAGGTTGCGGGCGTCGAGGGGCGCGTCGGTGGCCACGATGATCATGCAGGAGCCTTCCTCCTCCCGCCCCGATTTCTGGCCGGGCGCGGAAGCTCCGACGAGGTCGCGGACGAGCACACCCTTGATCTGGAATATTCCACCGAAGTTGGTCTGGACGAGCACACCGACGGTATAGCCGCCGCGCGTCTCGGGAAGCCGGCGCGACGAAGTCCCGATCCCTCCTTTGAAGTTAAAGCACATCGTGCCCGTCCCGGCGCCGACATTCCCTTCTTCCACGGGCCCGTGGGCGGCTTTCCGGATCGCTTCAAGGACATGTTCTTTGTTGACATGGCGTCCGCGGATATCGTTGAGCCAGCCGTCGTTGGTCTCGCCGACGACGGGATTGACAGAGCCCACGTTTTCATTCCCGGGGAGGGCGAGAATGTAGTCGATCAGGGCATCAGCGGCAGTGGGCACGCTGAGGGTGTTCGTCAGGACGACCGGAGTTTCCAGGGTGCCCAGCTCCTCGACCTGGGTCGAGCCGGTGAGCTTGCCGAAGCCGTTGGCCACATAGACGGCGGCGGGAACTTTATCCTGGAAGATGTTTCCTCCGTGAGGCAGGACGGCCGTCGCCCCTGTCCGGATGTTGGATCCCTCGATAACTGTGACCTGGCCGACCTTGACACCGGCGACATCGGTGATGGCGTTGAGCGGGCCGGGGGGAAGGGCTCCGGTCTTGATCCCGAACTCCCGGAGGCGCGGCCGCTCAGTCGAGGACCCGGCGGCGGCGACCGTCAAGGCAAGAAGGAGAATCTGGAAAAGCATGCTTCTCATTTTTTTGCGTTCCTTGTCCCAAATATATCGGCGGATTTCCGGGATGTCAATTGCCTGAACTTCTTCAATCCCAGGAGATCACTGCTTCCCCCTCTCCTCTATCCTCCCCCACCGGAGGGGGGAGGACACGGGCGGGCAACCTGCATATCCTCCTCCCCAGGTGGGAGGAGGTTGGGAGGAGGGGGCTTTCATCGTCCGGGGGTAGCCCGTCGGGCCATGAACAGTCAATAAGAAACCAGCCGGCATCTCTCCCGGTTATCCAGGCGGGTCAAGCCGGCGGCCCTGGCCAGCTCGAGTGCTTGCTCATATTCCTCGCCAGTTATCCTGCGGCCGAGCGGCGAGCGCGGCGAGATGTCCCCGCAGGGACAATACTGGTCCATGATGTTGACATAGGTGTCCGGCGAGATCTTGTCCGCGAGGAAGCGGACGACATCCTCCGTGCCGGCCAGTCCCTCGGGGAGGACGAGATGGCGGACGAGCAAGCCGCGCCGGGCTATGCCGCGCTCGTCCAGGACGAGGTCTCCGGCCTGGCGGTGCATCTCCCTGACGGCCGCCCGCGCCACCTTCGGATAATCGGCCGCCTGGCAGTACTCTTCGGCCGGGCCGGAGCGGGCGAACTTGAAGTCCGGCATGTAGATGTCAAAGATCCCGTCGAGAAGCTTCAGTGTTGAGACGGAGTCATAGCCGCTCGAATTATAAACGAGGGGAATACGAAGGCCTCTTTCGATGGCCGTCGGCAGGGCCTCGAGGATCTGGGGGACAAAGTGGGTGGGGGTTACGAAGTTGATGTTGTGGCAGCCCAGGTTCTGAAGCTCCAGCATCATCCGGGCCAGCCGCTCGGAAGAGACCTCCCGGCCTTCGCCGAGATGGCTGATCGGGTAGTTCTGACAGAACCGGCAGCGCAGGTTGCAGTGGGTGAGGAAGATCGTCCCCGACCCGTGGAGGCCGACCAGCGGCCGCTCCTCGCCGAAGTGAGGGGAGTGTGACGAAACCTCGGGAAGGCGGCCGGCCCGGCAGGTTCCTTTTTCTCCCTCCAGTCGATTGACCCGGCAGAGGCGGGGGCAAAGGGTGCAGTCTTGGAGGCAGGAGATTGCTTTGTCGACCCGCTCCTGGATCAACCCCTGGCGGTGCGTTTTGAGATAAGCCGCCTCGAATTCTGTTTTCGCCATGACTGCGACAATGAATTATATCAAGCCGCAAGATTCAAGGCGAGAGACGCGATTATGAAATGGGAACCGTCTAACTCTTTCACCCTCTCCCAAGCCCTCCCCCGTCAATGGGGAGGGAGAGTCGGAAAATGGGGCCGGTCCTATTTTTCTTAATATCTCTCTTCTTTGAAGGAAGAGGGCGCAAATAGGACCGTCCCCATTTATTTATTAAATACCCCTCTCCCTTGATGGGAGAGGGTGAAACAGAGATTGGATCGTTCCTTTCTGCCCGATTGTATTTTCGAGTCGTGCCTCCTCTCTCGCGATGGAAGCCCCAAATCTGATAATATAAGCATCCCTCACATGAAGGATCTGGACTTGAGTTCTTCGGTGGTCACCGTCCCGCGGCTCGAGCGCATCCCTTTTCTGCGGCATGGGTTTGGGAACCGCAATCGGCAGGAGAAAGACTTCAAAAGAGGCAGGGAATGGGCAGGATTCCGTCCCCTTTTCCTCAAGCAGGTCCACTCCGATATCGTTCACTTCATCGATGAAATGCCGCGGCAGAGACTGCGGGGAGATGCCCTGGTCACCCGCCTCCCCGGCCTTCTCCTGGTCATCAAGACGGCCGACTGTCTCCCGGTGCTTCTCGTGGATGAAAAGACGCGCGTCATCGCCGCGGTCCACGGCGGCTGGAAAGGAACCCGCCTGAGAGTTCTGGAGAAAGCGGTCCGGGGCATGCTGGAGCGCTATTCCGCCGATCCGGGGTCTCTCCTGGCGGCTCTCGGGCCATGCATCGGCGGCGGCTGCTATGAGGTCGGGGACGATGTCCGGGGTTTCTATGCCGGAGGAGGCTTTTCCGAGTCTCTGTTCAGCCCGATCCCTAATCGTCCCGGGAAATATCTCTTCGACCTCCGTGCCGCCGCTCGTCTTCAGCTTCTGGGCCTCGGCCTCAGAGAGGAAAAGATCTTGACCGTCGGCATCTGCACGCACTGCGACCCGGCTTACCCTTCCTACCGCCGCGACAAAGAGGATTGTGGCCGCATGCTCAGCTTCATCGGCCTCACCGCACCTTGACCCTCCAAAAAGAAAACGCCCCAAAAAGCACTCTCGACAAATCTTAGAGACAGCCAGAGAAAAAAGTATTGTTCTCAATTTATGAGACTCGGAGGCATTCTCAAACCTGTATTCTTTATGATGGGTGGAGGGGGCCGAGGACGACTCCCTTCACCCATGCGGATTTTTCGAGGCAACCCGCCTCCATCTTGTTGACCGAGCGATTGCTTTTTGAGGGCGTTTTCTTTATCCTTAACCTACTATGGATATACCCGTTTCCGATATTCAGATTTCCGAGTATCCTCTCTTCAAGCGGGGGAAGGTCCGGAATGTCTACGACCTGGGCGATAAGCTCCTGCTCGTCGCCACCGACCGGATCTCGGCCTTTGATTTTGTCCTCCCCTCGCTCGTCCCCAATAAGGGAAAGATCCTGACGCAACTCTCCAAGTTCTGGTTCGATTTCACCTCTTATATCTGCCCCAATCACGTCCTGACCATGGATTTCAGTCAATACCCGCAGCCCTTGCAGAAGTACAAAGACCTCCTGGACAAGCGGTCGATGCTGGTCAAGAAGACGAAGGTCATACAGGTGGAATGCGTGGTCAGGGGATACCTGGCGGGGTCCGGTTGGAAAGAGTATAAGGAGTCGGGAAAAACGAGCGGCATCAAGCTTCCGTCAGGGCTCAAGGAGTCCGACCGGCTGCCGAATCCCATTTTTGCGCCGGCGATCAAGGCCGAAGAGGGCCATGACCTCAACATCTCCTTCAAGGAGATGAAGAAGACCGTCGGCGACGACGAGCTGGCCCAGAAGATCAAAAACACGAGCCTCAAGCTCTACCAGAAGGCTTCCCTTTATGCCCTCTCCAAGGGCATCATCATCGCCGACACCAAGTTCGAATTCGGGCTGGATAAGGACGATCTCATCCTGGTCGACGAGATCTTCACGCCCGATTCCTCAAGGTTCTGGCCGCTGCAGAGCTACAAGCCCGGAAAGAGCCAGGCGAGCCTGGACAAGCAGTTCGTCCGGGACTATCTTCTGAACAGCGCCTGGGACCGGAACTCCGTCCCGCCGCCCCTCCCGCCCCAGATCATCGAACAGACCGCGGCCCGGTATTTCGAGATTTACTCGCTTCTTTCAGGACGAACCGAGCTGTGATGAACGGCCGGGTCGACCTCCACATCCATTCCTCGAACTCGAGCGACGCGGACTTCTCGCCCGTCGCCCTTCTCCAGATGGCCAGGGAGAACGGGCTCAGGGCGATCTCCATCTCCGATCATGACACCGTGGGGGCGTACCCGGATGCCCTGGAGTGGAGTGACAGACTTGACGTGGAGCTTATCCCGAGCGTCGAGCTGACCACGCTTTTCGACGGCCGGGAGTTTCATCTTCTGCTTCCCTTTGTCCGCTGGGACAGCCGCACCCTAGAAAGGATCCTGGCGACCGTCACCCGCGCCCGGATGGCGGAGGCGAAAGAACGGGTGGCCAGGCTCCGGGAACTGGGGTTCGATATCGACTGGGACGAGGTGATCCTGAAGACGAAGGGAGGTCCTCCCCTCGGCGTGAGCATCGCCCAGATCCTGATCGACAAAGGGCGGAAGGAGAAGCTCCCCTCTCTCAAGAAATACTACGAGGGGACGAACCGCCTGTTCGCTCCCTATTTTTTTTACAAAGACTATTTTCTGGAGGATGGGCCCGCCTTCGTCCCCAAGCGGACGGCCAGCTTTCTCGAAGTTCTCGATCTCCTGGCCCGCGACGGCGCCGCGCCCGTATTGGCCCATCCGGGGGCCTATTTCGAGCGGGCGACCAGGGAGGACCTGGCGGTCCTTAAGGAGCGGGGTCTTGTCGGCCTCGAGGTCTATTCCTCCTATCACGACCCCGATCAGACCCGGTTTTACAGAGCCGCAGCCGAGGAATTGGACCTGATCGCAACGGCCGGCTCGGATTTCCACGGCCGCATCAAGCCTCATGTCATCTTCGGGCAGCTCAAGGAAGGCACCTACCGGATGGTCGAGGAGCTGAGGACGAGAAGGAGACGATGAATGGTCAACAACTGGCTGGACATCCTTCTTCTGGCCATCATCGGGGTGAGTCTCGTCCTCGGCCTGATCAAGGGCCTGATGAGGATGGTCATCGGAATCGCGGCCGTCGTCGCCGGGTTCATCATCGCGGCGCTCTATTACCGTCCCGTTTCCGAGCTCTTCAGTCGGGTGCTGGCCGCCGAGATCTGGAGACAGCTGATCGCTTTTGCGCTCATCTTCGTCGCCGTCATGATCGTCGGTGGGCTGGTCTCCTTCCTCTTATCGAAGATCATCAAAGGCCCGCTGCGATTCGTCGACCGTGTCCTGGGAGGGCTGCTCGGAGTGGTCACGGGCATCCTCATCTGCGGAGTCCTGGTGATCGCTCAGCTCGCCTTTCCCGTCGACAAGCAGGTCCTCCGGCACTCGGCGGTCGCTCCTTACTGCTACTGGTTGACCAAGGGCATGATCCAGGTCATTCCGCAGGAGCTGAAGGAAAAATTCAAGGCCACCTACGAAGAAATCGTTGCCGGACCGAGGGAGTTCGATGAAAAAATCTAGATCGCTCACCATCCACCAGAAGCTCGAGGTGCTCATCAAGGAAATGGTCGAGAGGGAGATCCAGTACAAGGACGCGATGGATGAGTTCGAAAAGATTTTCCTCGAGACCTCATCGAAAAAGTACAAAGGCAACAAATCGAAGGTCGCCAAAGCCATCGGGATCCACCGCAACACCCTCCACAGCCGGGCCAAAGCGCTGAAGATCAAAAAGATGATTTAGCAGTCTCTTCGTTAGATTGCTAATTTTTGCTGTTTTCCCCCTTGACAAAAACCCCTGGTTTAGTTAAAATTAGCACTCTGAAATTCAAACTGCTAAACAAGGAGGTTTTCATGAAAGTCACACCCCTTTATGACAGAGTTCTTCTCAAGAGATTAGAGGAACAAGAAGTCAAGAAGGGAGGCATCATTATCCCTGACACCGCCAAAGAGAAGCCCCAGGAAGCCGAGGTCATCGCCGTCGGCAAAGGCCGCGTCAACGAGGACGGTAAAGTGGTCCCGCTCGAGGTCAAGAAAGGCGACCACGTCCTCATCGGCAAGTACAGCGGCACGGAAGTCACCCTTGACGACGTCGAACACATCATCCTGCGGGAAGAAGAGATCCTGGCGAAGATCGACTAATCGAGAAATAAGGAGGCAACATGGCAAAACAAATCACCGTCGGTGAAGAGGCAAGGCATTCCCTCCTCAAAGGCGTCAACATCCTGAGCAATCTGGTGAAGGCGACGCTGGGACCGCGAGGGAAGAACGTCATTCTGGAGAAAAAATTCGGTTCGCCGACCAGCACCAAGGACGGCGTCACCGTGGCCAAGGAAGTCGAACTCAAAGACGCTTGGGAAAATATGGGCGCCCAGCTGGTCAAGGAAGTGGCTTCCAAAACCTCGGACGTGGCCGGCGACGGCACGACCACCGCGACCGTACTGGCCCAGGCCATTTACGGCGAAGGCCTGAAGTATGTCACTTCCGGCGCCAATCCGATGCTCCTCAAGAAGGGCATTGACAAAGCCGTCGAGACCGTGGTCGCGGATATCAAGAAGCTCAGCCGCGACGTCAGCGGCGAGATGATCGCCCAGGTCGGCTCCATCTCCGCCAACAGCGACGAGTCCATCGGCAAGATCATCGCCGAGGCCATGGACAAGGTCGGCAAGGACGGCGTCATCACCGTCGAGGAGGCCAAGGGCCTCGAGACGACCATGGAGATCGTCGAGGGCATGCAGTTCGACCGCGGCTATCTCTCTCCTTATTTCGTCACGGATCCGGAAAGGATGGAGTGCGTGCTGGAGAATCCCGTCATCCTTCTCCACGAGAAGAAGATCTCCAACCTCCGGGAGCTGTTGCCGCTGCTCGAGAACGTGGCCAAGATGGGCCAGCCGCTGGTTGTGGTGGCCGAGGAAGTGGAAGGCGAAGCCCTGGCCACTCTCGTCGTCAACAAGCTCAAGGGTACGCTGGTGAGCGCAGCCGTCAAGGCCCCGGGCTTCGGCGACCGGCGCAAGGCTATGCTCGAAGACATCGCCGTCCTGACCGGCGGCCGGGTCATCACCGAGGACATCGGCGTCAAGCTCGAGAACATCGGCCTCGACTGGCTGGGGAAAGCCCAGAAGGTCGTCATCGACAAGGACAACACCACCATCGTCGAGGGCAAGGGCAAGTCATCCGACATCCAGGCCCGGATCAAGCAGATCCGCACCCAGATCGACGAGACCACCTCCGACTACGATCGCGAGAAACTCCAGGAGCGGCTGGCCAAGATGGTTGGCGGTGTCGCCCTGATAAAGGTCGGCGCGGCCACCGAGACCGAGCTCAAAGAGAAAAAGGCCCGCGTCGAGGATGCCATGCACGCCACCAAGGCGGCCGTCGAGGAAGGGATCGTTCCCGGCGGCGGCGTGGCCCTGCTCCGCGCCCAGAAAGCGCTGGAAACTCTCAAGGTCGACGGCGACATGCAGATCGGTGTCAACATCGTCAAGCGGGCCCTGGAAGAACCGATGCGCCAGATCGCCAGCAACGCCGGCTGGGAAGGCTCGATCGTGGTCGAGAAGGTCAAAGAGATGAAGCAGGACGTGGGTTTCAACGCCCTGAACGAGAAGTACGAGGACATGATCAAGTCCGGGATCCTCGACCCGACCAAGGTCGTCCGGATCGCCCTGCAGAATGCGTCCAGCATCGCCAGCCTGCTGCTCACCACCGAGGGCCTGGTGGCCGAACTCCCCGAAGAGGAAAAGGCTTCCAAGTACCCGTCCCCTCCGGGCGACATGTATTAAAACCGTCATCGCGAGCGAAGCGCGGCGATCTCGCGGGTTGAGATCAGGCTCCTCGCAAAGACTAGAAAAAAGGAAGGAGCGGCTTTCCGCCGCTCCTTTTTTTTTATACAATGATGCGGGATGCTCAAGTACTTCGACCGCTACCTCCTCCGGGAGATCATCCCGCCCTTCTTCATCGGCCTGCTCATCTACTCGTTCGTCCTCCTGATGAACCAGATTTTCCTCCTTTCCGAGCTCTTTATCGCCAAGGGAGTCGCGTTCACGTCCGTCACCCTGATCTTCGTTTATCTCGTCCCGGCCGTCCTGGCGTTCGCCGTGCCCATGTCCGTGCTCATGGGCATCCTGGCCGGATTGAGCCGGCTGTCCTCCGACTCCGAGATCATCGCCTTCCGGACCCTGGGCATTCGCAATTCCCGGATCCTCTGGCCCGTCTTTCTTTTTGCCTTCGCCGGCTGGCTGGTCACCTCTTGCCTCACCCTCTATCTGGCTCCCCGGGCGAACTACCGGTGGGTCCAGACGTTGACCCGGTCCGTCCTGTCCAAAGTCCAGTTCAAGATCAACCCGCGCGAGTTCAACGAGTCAATCCCCCAAACCGTCCTCTTCATCCAGGATATCACCTCCGATAACCGCTGGGAGAACATCTTCGTTTATCTCACCCAGAAGGCCGATGAGCCGCGGGCGATCTTCGCCCGGACCGGGCGGCTCAATTTCTACCCCGAAGCGAAGCGGGCCACTCTGGAGCTCTTCGACGGGTCCATCCACACGGTCCCGCTGGCCGAGCCGGAGCGGTACAGCATCACGCTCTTCGACCGGGTCGAAGAGGAGATCAACGTCGAAAGCCTGTTCGCCCAGTTCTCCAGAGAAAAACGAGTGAGGGAAAAGGATATCGGAGAGCTGCTGCGGAGCGTGGAAAGGATCGACGGGGACCGGAG
Source organism: Candidatus Desulfaltia sp. (assembly GCA_035528895.1). GTDB lineage: Bacteria > Acidobacteriota > Aminicenantia > Aminicenantales > UBA8522 > UBA8522. Next base: position 2,137 of record DATKXS010000018.1, on the reverse strand, counting down.
GAAGCTGGCCGCTGACCGGGCCGCCTCACCGGCCTCCAGTCCTGGCCGCCAGGGCGCCGCCGAGGTCCGCCGGAGGGAGCTGGAATTCGGGCTCCAACAGAAGACCCGGGAATGGCGCTCCCACTGGGTCGAGATCCACAAGAAATTGGCCCTGCCTTTCGTCTGTCTCATTTTCGTCCTGATAGGCATCCCGCTGGGCATCTCGACGCGCAAGGGCGGCCGCACCAGCGGATTCACCATCAGCCTGGCCATCATCCTGGTGTATTATATCCTGATCACCGCGGGCGAGAAGAATGCCATGGAAGGGCATATCTCGCCCTTCCTGGGGATGTGGGGACCGAACATCCTCTTCCTGGCGGCCGGCCTCTATCTCTTCTTCCGCTCGTCCAGGGAGTCACGGCTGGTGGGGTCTTTCTTTCGCTGGAAAAAGAAGAAGACGACGAAAACCGTGGTCATCAAGGTGCGGGTTTCCGCGCGGGCCCGCCGCCGGCCGGGGTGGAGACGGCCGCGCCTGTCTCTCCGCTTCCCCAACATCCTCGACCGTTACATCATGCGCAAATATCTGGCCATCTTCCTCCTCGTTTTCCTGGCCCTGCTCTCCATCTCGGTGATCGTCACCTTCTTCGAACGGATTGACAATATCTATGAGCACAACAAATCACTCTCCCTGCTTTTCCACTATATCCAGTACCGGATTCCTGAATTCACGAACTACATCCTGCCGGTTACCGTTCTGGCCGCCGCGCTCCTGACGCTCGGCCTGCTGACCAAGTCGAACGAGATCACGGCCATGAAAGCCTGCGGGCTGAGCATCTACCGGCTCGTCCTTTCACTCCTCGTCATCGCCGGCCTGGTCAGCCTGTTCTCCTTCGGTCTCCAGGAGCGCCTGGTCCCCTCGGCCAACAAAAAGGCCGAAGAGGTCTGGAACCGCATCAACGACGTCCCGGCGCGCAGCTATGGTTTTCTCGACCGCCGCTGGGTCCTGAGCAAGGACAAGGAACGAATCTTCCACTACAGCTATTTCGAGCCGTCCAGCGGAGCCTTCAGCCGGCTTTCCATCTTCGAGATCGATCCTTCCTCCTGGGCTCTGGAGAGGCGGCTGTATGCGGAAAAAGGGCACCTCGAAGGCCATATCCTGGGCTTAAACGGCGGCTGGTCCCGTAGTTTCCCGGGCGAGCGCCAGACCCGCTTTGAGGCCTTCGAAGACATGGACCTCCGTCTGGACGAGGACCCGGGCTATTTCATCAAGGAAGTCAAAGAGCCCTCCCTGATGAGCTTCGGCGAGCTTAGGAGGTATACCGCCGAAGTCGAGGCCATGGGCTTTGAAACGACCCGGTTCAAGGTCGACCTGAGCTCCAAGGTCTCCTTCCCCTTCGTTTCTTTGGTCATGACGCTCCTGGCCATTCCCTTTGCCTTTTCCATGGGAAAGCGCGGCACCCTGGTCGGCCTGGGGCTGAGCATCGGTATCGCCATGATCTATTGGGGAGCCCTCGGCGTTTTCCGGAGCCTGGGTTACGTGAATTTCCTGAGCCCGTTCCTGGCGTCGTGGGGGCCCAACCTTATCTTCGGGCCGCTCGGCCTCTACCTGCTCTTCCGCCAGCGAACTTAATTAGCTCAGGGTATAAGGCTCGTCAGCCCGCTCGCTTCCCCGGCGAGGAAGCTCGCTCCGAACTCCTCCTTCGCTCTTCTCTCCCTGCGGTCGAGAAACCATGCCCGCTCAGTCGTCGACGGACTTCCTCGCCTATACCCTTCGCCTTGGTCCCAGCTGGTGGCTCGTCAGCCCGTTCGGTTCCCCGGTGTCCTTTTTGCTCCGCAAATCAGCAAACGGGCTCGATCCACTTTCTTCTTTTTACCAAGGCTCGGGATGTATGCTGAGAAGTCCGTATGAGCGACGAGCGGGCAAGGATCCGCGAAGCGGAGAGCGAGGAGCGAATCGAGCCAGATTTTCTCGCCGGGGAAATCGCAGCGTGACTTCGAGGCATATATCCCGAACCTCTGCGAGTTCCGCAGCCGCCGAGAAGAGCGTTGAGGGAACGGCGTGAAAAACCTGAGTGGGAGCGAAGATATGCTCCCGATGTCCTACATCTTGTATTTTCCGAAATCCTCGGGATTGAGGTTCTCCAGCCATTGGCGCAGC
>DATKXS010000017.1:0-4874 GCA_035528895.1 Candidatus Desulfaltia sp. | reverse complement strand
AGCCTCGAGACCCGGCAGGCGATCGACATCATCACACTGCTTCACGGTCAGGCCAAGACGCGGAATACGACCGTGATCGTAGCCAGCCACGATCTTCGACTCAAAGAATTTGCGGACAGGACCCTGCGTCTTCAGGACGGGATGATGGGTTGAGGCCTTAGGGCCTTTCGGAGGAGCCCGAGATCAGCCCGGTTCTTTCGTAATCAGCAGGTCGGAGGTTCGATCCCTCTCGCTGGCTCCATCGGTTCGTTCCCCCCGTATGATAATTATGAATCAATCACTTAGGGGAGATCTGGAGATAATCTGGCTTTAAGTCTTTTTAAGCCGGTTTAAGCCCTTTTTAGCGTTCAACACGACAAAAACTCGACACTTAACTGGCACCTGTCGGTTTGACTTAACCTCCTTCCTAAGCCATAATCGACAGCGTCCCAGGAGGAATCCGATGCCCAAAGCCCTGGTTTCCTATTATTCCCGGACGGGAAATACCAAGAAGATGGCGGCCCGGATCGCCGAGGTCCTCGAGTCGCAAGGCCTCGAGGTGGACCTGAAGACGGTCGAGGACACGGCCCCGGCCGACCTCCTCGGCTACGACTGCATCGTCCTCGGGTCCCCGACCTACTATGGCACCATGGCCTGGGAGCTGAAGAAGCTCCTCGACGAGAGCGTCAAGTTCCACGGGAAGCTCCGGGGGAAGGTCGGGGGGGGCTTTCACCTCCTCGGCCAACATCGGAGGCGGCAACGAGACGACGGTCCTCGTTATCCTCCAAGCGCTCCTCATTCACGGCATGGTCGTCCAGGGGGACCACCGGTTCGACCACTACGGCCCGGTCTCGATCGGCCGGCCCGATAGGAGGTCGCTCGACTGTTGCGAAGCCCACGCCAAGAACTTGGCCGCCCTGACGAAGAAGCTCTTCCCTTAAGGCCTCGACGTCCCGCCCTGATATTTGGCCCTTCCCCAGATAGAATTCCCTTCCGCTGAATAGAGCATTGGACTCCGGATCCAAAGGTCGGAGGTTCGAATCCTCTCAGGCACGCCATCACTAATTCACTGATAATCCTGAGGTTACAGACTTTCCCTTGCTCCCCGCCGGACTCGATTTTCCCGCCGTGTAACGCCGGTGTCACAGATTGTGCCTAAACTCGCTTAACTCGGCCTAACGGAGCATAAAGGACGAATTGTCGTAAGTTGCTTACATACCAGGGGAAAACGGGAAAATCAGGTGGGGTGAGTGACGGGTGTAAATGACAAGGACTTTTCCTACCCTCGCGGTAAGGACATTTCCCATAAGCACGGTAAGGATATTTCCCACCCTTGCGGTAAACAGATTTCCCATCCTCCATCGGAATGATTCAAACCTCCTTTCTTGATTTTTTGATGCGATACGATTCCCCGTCCAGGGTAAAGACCCTGGCATGGTGAAGCAGCCGGTCGAGAAGCGCCGTGGTCATGACGCTGTCGCCCATCATCTCGGCCCAGGTCTCGAAGCTCTTGTTCGAGGTGACGATGACGGAGACCTTCTCATAGAGCTCGCTGATCATGTTGAAGAAGAGGTTCGCCTCCCGTCTCTCAATGGGCGTGTAGCCGATCTCGTCGATAATGACCAACTCCGATTTCATGATCCGCCGGATCCGATATTCCGACGTCTTCTGCACCTCCGCGGTCTTGAGAAGCTAGATCAGGTTCGTGACCCGCTCGAAGCAGACTTTATACCCTTTTTCCACGGCCGCCTGGCCAAAAGCGATGGCCAGATGCGTCTTCCCGATGCCGGGTGGGCCGAAGAAGAGCAGATTCTGCTTCGTGTCGACCCAGCGACAGTCGAGGAGGTTCACCGCCTCGGACTTTCCAATCCCCTTGACCCGGCCAAAGTCAAAAGTTTCCAGCTGCTTTGTGACCGGGAAGTGGGCCCTGTAGGCGGCATTAAAAAGGGAACCGATTATGGCCATGGTGGAGTCATGGGGGTTGAGGGAAGTTACATAATGGTCTAGGCCCATCTCTTTTTCGGGACAACCCGATACAATGGCCTTCATCGTTCACGCGAGGGAGGCCGAGGGTGCTCAAGAGATGTCAGTTTTGCGGTCGGTATTACAGACCCGATTCCCGGGTCGCCCGGTGGCAGAAGGCTTGCCGGAGGGAGATCTGCCGGAAGGCCCGTAAGCTCCTAGCCCAACACCGCTGGACCGAACGTAATCCGGGCTACTTCCGCGGCCGGTATCCCTACGTCAAAAAGTGGCGTGAGGCACGGAAAAACGCTCCCCGGCCGATGATACAAGACAAGATACCCCTTCTAAGGCCTTTATTCAAAATGACTTTGCTGATACCGGGCGGGCTTTCGAGGGGGATGATACAAGACGAGATACTGCTGGAACGCATTGACAGGACGACATTTATAGCCACTGGACCGGGGGGATGATACAAGACGCGATGGACGGCGGGCGGAAGCGGTCTTATCTTCAGTGTGATGGACGAGACGCGCAGGATCGAGTGCCGGCGGCTGTGGGAAGTCGAGCGCCTGACGATGCGTCAGATCGCCGCCCAGCTCGGGATGGGCCGCAAGACCGTTTCGCGGATCCTCCGGCCGGTCGCCCCGAGGACCCCCAAGCCCTTGATCATCGCGCCCTACGAGCGGCTGATCGCCGAGTGGTACAAGTCGACCCCTTCTCTCATGGCCATCCAGGCGCTCGACCGACTCCGCGGCTACGGCTACAGGGGCGGTTACGGGGCGGTCAAGCAAGCGACGATGGCGTTTCGGAAAAAGCGGGCCCAGGCCTTCTTCGAGCTGGAGTTCCTGCCGGGGGAGGAAGCCCAAGTCGACTGGACCGACTGGAAGCTCGGACCGACGCCTGTCTACGGGTTCGTTTATGTCCTGGCCTGGTCGCGCTATGCGGTCATCCACTTTTATCCCCGCCACACGCTGGAGTTCTTCCTGGACGGCCATATCCGGGCCTTCCATGAGATAGGGGGTGTCGCCCATCGCCATCGCTATGACAACCTCAAGAGCGTCGTCATCCGAAGGACTCCGGAGATCCGGTTCAATCCCCAGTTTTTGGACTTCGCCCGCCATTACGGATTTTCGATCCACGCCTGCAACGTCGCCAGGGCCAACGAGAAAGGCCGCGTCGAAAGACTTATTCGAGATCTGAAGGCCTTCCTCCGCGTCACCCCCGGCGCGAGTCTTGAGGAACTCAACGCCAAGGTCCTCTCCTGGCAGAAAGAGCGGAACCTCCGGGTCCATCGAACGACCAGGCGGACGCCCGCCGAGATGCTGGCCGAGGAGAAGCTTCGCCCGTTGCCTCAGATCGACGCCCGGCCTTATCGCCGTGTGCCGGCCGCCGTTTCCAAGACCGCCTTCGTCGAGTTCGAGACCAACCGCTACTCGGCGCCGACGGCGTATGCCGGGACGGCCGCGGAGGTCCTGGCTCTTCCGGCGACAATCGAGATCCTGGTCAAGGGCCGCCGCGTCGCCGCTCATCCCCGGCTCTTCACCAGGCACGGCAAGGCCGAGAGTCCTGGCCATCGGGAAGGGCTTCTCCTGCGTTCGCCCCGCTCCAAGTTCCAGCGGATCTACGAGCTCATGGGCGGCCTGGGCCCGGAGGTCCGAAGCTTCCTCGAGTCCGTCGGGGCCGAGGGCGAAGACGCCGTCCAGGCCGCCTACGTCCTGTTCCGGCTTCTTCGGGACTGCGCCAAAGAGACGCTCCTCTCGGCTGTCCGCGAGGCCAACGCCCTCAAAGTCTACAAGGTCAAGTACGTCCACAGCCTTCTCGAACACGGCGGCGGGACGGAGCCGCCCACGGTCCGGCCCCAGGACGAGCGTCTGCTCGAGATCGTCTACGAAGCCCGGAGGCTCGATGACTACGATGACCTTATCTGATCTGTGGAAGGAGTTTCGGCTGCTCCAGAGCGTCGAGGCCTTTTCCGAAACCGAACGGACCTTGCTCGAGAGGTTCCTCCAGGAAGAGCGCCGGAGCCGGGAACGGCGCCGGATCGAGTACCTGATGAAAATGTCCGGCATCGGCCGCCCCAAGCTCCTCGACGACTTCGACTGGACGTTCAACCCCAAGGTCCCCCGCGACAAGATCATGGAGTTCGTCCAGACCGACTTCCTTAAGAAACCCGCCAACCTGGTCCTGGTCGGCGCGGCCGGCGTCGGCAAGACGCATCTGGCCACGGCCCTCTGCCATCAGGCCGTCCTCCAGGGCCATCAGACCGTCTTCATCACCCTCTTCGACTTCACCTCGAAACTGGCCAAGGCCAAAAGCTCTTACAACCTCATCGAGTACTATTCCAGGGTGCCGCTCCTGTGTCTGGACGAGCTCGGCTACGTCGTCCCGACCAAAGAGCAGGCCGACGCCTTCTTCCAGATCATCTCCAAGCGGACCGAGGTCCGCACCACCATCGTCACCACCAACCTCGTCCCCTCCCAGTGGGGCAAGATCTTCGATTCGGTCACGGCCTCGGCCATCCTCGACCGGCTCAGCATGAACGGCCGCTTCATCATCTGCGAGGGGAGGTCCTATCGGAGCAAAAAGTGAGACCCGCCGCCAACGAGAACCCTAAGACACGCCCGATAAACGAGAAAACGGGGAGAGCCTTGGACTAAGCTCCTTCCGTACGACACCACCCCCGCCGTTATTGGCTCCCTTCCGATTGCCCCCAACATCCCCGGAGCTTACGCGTCTCGTTGAATATTTTTTTGAAAGAAACAGCTATGATTCCCTTTTTTAAAAGAGCTTTTTCAAATCTATCCTTCTCTGCAATCGTTAACGCGAGCTTTCCATATACAAGCCATTTTTCATATTTCTTACCGAATATCGCTCGTACCTTTTGATTCTTGTCCTTCCTCCGAAAATCCGAAACAGAATAATCTACCGTGTTT
>DATKXS010000016.1:0-11640 GCA_035528895.1 Candidatus Desulfaltia sp. | reverse complement strand
TCGGCGTGGAAGAGATCGCGCGTCCCCCTGCGGATCTTGAAGTCGACGGTGTCCTTGACGTTGATGTAGAACCAGAATTTATCGAAAAGTCGAAGTTTCTTGATGTAGTAGTTGGCGAAATCCGAGATGTTGTCGACCAGGATCCGGCCGATCTCCTTGCCCTTCTCGTCGTTGACGACGATAGACTGGCCGACCAGCTGGCCATGGGCCTTGGCCTTTCCTTTCCCTTCCCATTCTTCGCTCTTGTTATAGGCGGTGATGGTCAGGGAGGCGAACTCGGCTCTTGCCCCGGCGCCGATGTAATCATCAAGCATAGGCTCTTCGGTCCGGGTGAAGACGGTCTGATATTGTCCGGAGGCGTCCTTGACCTCGATGCTGTCGGCGACGAAGACCGATGGCTCCTGCTTGGATATGGACCCCTTGACCCTCACTTCTTTATCGGTCAGGAAGCCGGCATCCTGGCCCTGGATCATTCCCTGGACGAAAACATCGTAGCCCGTGGCCGCCGGCAGGTAGAAATATTTGGCCAGTCCAAGCTTGACGGTTCCCTCGAATTCGGTGGCAGCGGCGGCGACCGTTTCTTCCTGGGCTTCGCCCGGAGGAGTTTCCTGAGCGAAAACGACGCCGGCGAAGGCGAGCGTAAGGATGATCGAGCCGAAGAAGATTCGCTGAGAGATTCTATGAAGGTTCATCGGTTATACCTCCAGACTATAATCAGGACAATATCTTATACCACCGAAAAAAATAAAAGTAAAGATATTCGATTTAATCTCATTAACTTCTCATGTTCCTGCGGGTCATCTGCGCACTAGGAAAATCCCCCTCCTCCCAACCTCCTCCCACCAGGGGAGGAGGATATAGGGATTGCCTGCCCGTTTCCTCCCCACTTCTGTGGGGGAGGATAGAGGAGAGGGCGGCTAGGCAATCCCCCCTGCCCCCTTGAAGAATCAAGGGGGCAAAAGGTTGGTGTCTCTTAATTTTTTTCCCGGAGACACCCTTTAAGAATTTGTTCTTATTCTATTAATCCCCCCCTGCCCCCTTGGAGAATCAAGGGGGCAAAAGGTTGGTGTCTCCGGAAAGGTCGGCAGGCAAGGAATAGGCCGCTCCGCTCCGCTGACCCCCTGAGGGGAACGACGCCGTCCCCCTCAAACTCCCCCGCGGTGGCGCGTCTTTATGGATCGTTCTAAAGCCAAATTATTTGTGAGACGCACCGCTAGTTTTTCTTTCTGACGGAGCCGCCGCTGGAACTGCCCCGGGAGGAGGAGGATGGAGCGGAACGCGAACCGGAGGAAACTCGCGGTGATGACTGGGAGATAGAACGAGAGGAAGAGCCGGAGCTTCTGGACGATGAGGACGACTTGGGAGCCGAGAAAATGGACCGCGACGAGGACCCGGAAAAGGAGCGGAAGCGCGAATAACTTTCGCCGCGGGTCGGCGCGGGACTGGAGTAGGACCTGGAGGGCAAGCTCGAGGAGGAGCTGCGGCTGCTGAAGTTCGGTGCCCTTTCCCGCAGCTGGCTCTCCCCGTAGGACTGGACTCGCCCGGAGCTCCGGGAAGAGTTCGACGGCGAGGTCGACCCGTAGCGGGAGATGCGGGCATCGGGAGAAAAAGTCTTGGGGCTATATCCCCGCACGGCGGAGGACGGCCGTTCGATAGAGGAGACCCGGGGTGAAGAGGAATAGGAGCGGATGGCCGGGGGGGAGGAAGAGGAGACCGGGCTCTTCCGGGTGGAGTCGTCTGTCCGGATCCGCCGCGGCGAGCTCGAGATCGAACCGGCCGACTCGGGCTTCGAGCGCGGGGTGATGGACGCCTTATTCCGGCTCGAAGGAGCAGCGGGATAGGTGCTGACGTTGCGGCTCTTGCTCAGGCTGCCTGAGGAAACCCGGGAACCGGAAGCGGAGGGACGTTCCCCGGAAACGGTCCGGGCATTCTGTCCCACCGAGCTCCCGGAGATCCGGGAGGAAGGTTCCGCCGCCGAAGTGCCTTGGCTCCGGCTCAAGCTCGAGGGCCGGATCTGGGGCTTCGTCGTCAGGGTACTGGAAGGAACCGCTTTCTGCAGCCCCGGACTTCGCAGGGTCGGTTTGACATCGGGCTGCCTGGCCTGCATCGTGAGATTGCCGAGGCGGGACGCTTCCGTCCGGCTCAGGGCGACGCTCGATATATGACGGTTCTGGAGCTGGCTCCTGTGGACGACCGTCAGGGCATGGGACCCTCCCGGATAGCGGGAGCCGTGATAGCGGTCATAGAAGTAGTTGTTGTGGACGACCACCGGGTAGTTGTACCAGCTCAAAGGGGCCCAGCCGCAGTAATCATTCCCCCAGTACCAATGCACCCAGGCGGGACCCCAGGTGTGATGGGGGATCCAGTACCAGCCGAGACCTAGCCTCCAGTGCCAGCGGCCGTAATGGTAGGTGCACCAGCCCCAGGGCTCGTAAGAGACCCAGGACCAGCCGCAGATCGGATACCAGACCCAGCGGCCGTAGTAGTAGGGACGCCAATCATTCATATAGATGTGGGGAACCCAGACATTACCGTAGGGCCGTTCGTAGACCCAGCGGCCGTTCTCGGCGAGCTCGTACTCATAATCCTCGAGGTCCGAGGAAAGATAGCGCTTGGAAACATACTGGCTGTGGAGGGCGTCCCGGTCGGCGTTCCAATAATCGAAATCATCCCGGCCGGAGGACACATTCGAATGAGAACCGAGCTGCCCGCCGGCAGCGATGAGCTTTTCCCGGCTGCCGATGAGCTGGGAGCCGCCCTCGCCGGCGGCTTCCATGGAGCCTTCGAGGACGGACAATTCGGTCTCGGCGTTCCCCCTCATGTCGAACCGGTAAAGCCCTTCCTCCAGGGCGTAGAACGACGCGTCCGGAGTGTGGAGCTCGAAGGTCTTCTCTTCCTCGAGGAAGTTGAGACGAAGGTAGATGTTCCCTTTAAGGAGATGGAGCCGGACCCGGTTGTCACCCTGCCGGGGCAGGTTGGAGAGTTCCACCAGGGTTCCGCTGTCGAGGCGGAGGAAGTTCTTCCGGCCGAAGCTGAGCTCGGCCCGGCCGTCTCCGGTCTCCAGCTGATCGCCCTCGACCAGGGCCAGGTTGACCACCCCTTCTTCAGACCCGAGGTCTCCGGCTCTCTGGACGACGATATGGCCTTTGACATAGGTCAGGCGGGCGAAGCTGTCGCTGTAGTAGCCGTCCTCCTGGGCGAAGGCAAGAAGCGATAAAAAAGCCAGGGCCGTGAAACAGAAGGCCGTCTTTTTCATCTTCGTTCTCCTTCCAACCATCATATAGCAAGGCGTGTGCCAACCTTTCCTGCCTGAAAACCGGGCGGAAAAGGCTCCTGAGTGTCCTGGATTAAGGACAGGTGACAGCCGAGGACATCATCTTGAAGAGGGATAAAAAAAGAAGGGTTTTACGGACAAACCCCTCCAGGGGAAAGAAAGCTTGGTGGTCTTACCAGCACCATAACCGGTGGTTCATCGGGGGACGCCTCCGGCCGAAATCCGAGAAAGGTCGGCGGTCCCAGCCGGGACGCTCCCAGCCTCGCCCGCCCCGGGAGAACCGGTCTCCTCGGCGATCGGCCATCCGGTCGCGCAGTTTGGCCAGCTTCTCCTGCTGCTCGGGGGTGAAGATCTTCTTCATCTCCCGGGTCCTGGCCAGGCCGCGCTTCATCCGTTCGCCCCTGAGCTTGGACATCTCGTCGATGAGCCCATTGATCTTCGACTCGTTGGCATCAGGATCTTTCATGGCTTCGCCCAGGTCTTCACGAAGTTTCCGCATCTTCTCGAATTGGGCCTGCCTCTCCTCCGCTCCGGCCTTCCGGAACTCCTCGAGCTTGGCCTTCTGCTCGGGAGTCAGGTCGAGGAACTCCCCGAATCGGCCGGGCCTGTCCTGGGGCTGGCCGTAGCTAAAAAGAGGAATTAGAGCGAAAACGAATAGTGCCACCGCCAGTTTTGAAAACCATCTTGGTGTATTCATCGTCGACCTCCTGAATTCGTCGTTTCATACCATTAGACAACCCGGCAATTAAATCCTTGGCAAGGCTCGGGATATATACCTCGAAGTCACGCTGCGATTTCCCCGGCGAGGAAATCTTGCTCGATTCGCTCCTCTCTCTCCGCTTCGCGGATCCCTGCCCGTTCGTCGCTCATACGGACTTCTCAGCATACATCCCGAGCCTTGGGAAAAATATAGGATCGCTGGGGAACCGAACGGGCTGACGAACCACCAGCTGCGGCCGAGGCGAGGGCTTGGGTGAGGAAGTCCATCGACGACTGAGCGGGCATGGTTTCTCTCCGCAGGAGAGAAGAGCGAAGGAGGAGTTTGGAGTGAGGTTCCTCGCTGGGGAACCGAACGGGCTGACGAACCCAACCCCGAGCCTATACTTCCCAGGCTTCGAGACCGTTCGGGGAGAGGGAGGCCGGAAGCGGCCGGATGCCTCTTCCCAGTGCGACCATCTCCCTGAGCAATCTCCTCTTCAGTCCGTCGTCCGGACCAGCCAGGATGGTCATCGATCCGCCCTTGCCGCCGGCGCCGTTGACCTTCCAGCCGGATGCCTTGTATTTCTTGGCCAGGGCGGCGATGGCATCGGCCTCGGCCGAGACCAGCTCGTGGTAGAGGGCCCGCTGGCATTCGGTGTTCTCCACCATGACAGCTCCCAGGGCTTCCAGGTCGCCGTCGAGAAGGGCCGTCTTCGCCCGCGCCGGAAACTGTTTCAGGCGTTCGAGCGTCTTCCACTCCGGCCCGCCTCTCTCCAACCCGGCGATCACCCGTTCATGGATGGCCGAGGACAGATGGGGCCTGCCTAGGTAGACCAGGCAAAGCCGGCGGTCGAGCTCTTCCCAGACGCTGGGATCCAGGACCATTTTCTCCACCCGGGCTTGCGGATAGCGGTACATGTGGATGAAACACACCCCGCCGTAGGCGGCGCAGATCTGGTCCTGGACGCCGCTCTGCTGCTTGAGGTCCTCGGTCTCGACCCGGTGAGCTAAAGAGACGATATCCTTGAGCCCCACCCGGCCGTGCTTCAAAAAGCTCAGCGCCCCGAGGAGGGCGACGCAGACCGCCGCCGATGTCCCGGTGGAGATTCCGGCCGGGACGGGCGAGAAGAGGTTGACCTCGAGCTTGAGGTGCTCCGGCGGCGCCAACCGCGCGATGATGTGCTGGAGGAAGGGATGGGGTGAGGCGGCCGGCCGGTCCGGGTTGACCCAGAAACTTTCGCCGTAGTTCTCGGTGTGGAGAAGGACCCGTTTTTTCCTCTTCTCCCTGTTCTCGAAGACCTTGATCTGGACCTCGACGGGCGGGACGACGGCCATGTTCAGCACCCAGCCCTCGCGGGCGAACCAGGTGTCCGTCCAGCCGCCGATGTCGTTCACCCGCAGGGGTGCCCGGGCGTGGATCATCCTGGGAAGGCACTCCTTCGTTGCTCCCACGTCTCTCCCCTTCTCTCAGGAGTCGCGCCGGTAGCGGAGCTGGTCCAGGCTGACGGCAACGACGATGATGAAACCGATGATGATCTCCTGGATGTAATTCGGCCAGCCCATCATCGTGCAGCCGTTCCGCAGGAAGGCCATGATGAACACGCCGATCATCGACCCGAGGATGCTTCCCTGCCCGCCGCTGAGACTGCCGCCGCCGATGACCACGGCGGCGATGATGTCAAGCTCCAGCCCGACGGCAACCGTGGGGTCGCCGACCGTCAGCCGGGAGAACTCCATTACCCCGCTCAGCCCGCAGAACAACCCGGCCAGGACGTAGATGATGATCTTGGTGCGCTTCGTCCGGATGCCGCAGAGCCGGGCCGTGGCCTCGTTGGAGCCGATGGCGAAGACGTGCCGGCCGAACACGGTGAAGCGGATCACAACGGCCATGGCCACGGCCAGAAGGATCATCAGCCAGACCCCCGGGGCCGTCAACAGCCAGGACGGCCGGGGGCTTCGGGCCATGAGCTCATTCACCCAGGTGATCGGGGCGTCGATCTTCTGGTTCCCAGCCATCCATTTGGCCACGCCTCGGGCTATGCCCAGCATCCCGAGGGTGACGATGAACGGGACCAGGCGCAGGGTGGTGATCAGCGTCCCGTTGACGAAACCGATCAGGCCGCCGACCAGCACACCCGCGAGAATGCCCAGCCACGGCGGCCAGCCGGCGTTGACGGCGAAGGCGATGACACAGCTCGAGAGGGCGATGTTGGAGGCGGCCGAGAGGTCGATGCCGCCACTGATGATGACGAAAGTCATGCCCAGGGCGCCCAGGGCGACGATGACCGACTGGGTGGCCACGCTCTTGAGATTCCCGAGGCGGAGGAAACGGTCCTGGACGTCGGGGAGGAGCGAGAAGATGAGGATGACGAGCAGGAGGCCGAGGAAGGGACCCAGGAAATTCACCAGCAGGCGGATCCTGCGGTTCCCTCCGGTCGCTTCTTTCATGATCGTCTTCCTTTCACAGCGCTTCGCTCCTCCCTGTGGTTGCGGCGGCCAGGAGCCCTTCTTCGTCCCACTCCTCCGTCGGTCTCACGTCCACCTGCTGGCCGCGGTGGAAGACGGCGATCCGGTCGCAGACGCCGAGAAGCTCGGGAAAATAGGAGCTGACGAAGAGGATGGATTTCCCCCGGGACGCCAGCTCACCCATCCATTCATAGATCTGCGACTTGCTGACGATGTCGATGCCGCGGGTCGGCTCGTCGAGGAGGAAGACGTCGGCGTTCTGATGGCGGAGCCTGGCCAGGGCCACTTTCTGCTGGTTTCCTCCAGAGAGGCTCTGGACGGGTTGAGTCGGGCCCGTCGCTTTTATCTTCATTCGCTGGATCCAGTCCCAGCCGGCCTTTTTCTGCCGGCCGACCCGCAGAAACCCCAAACGGACGTAGGGAGCGAAAAAACTGAGCGTCAGGTTGTCGACGATAGACAGGCTCAAAGCCAGCCCCTCGCCCTGCCTGTCTTCGCTCAAGAGCCCGAGGCCGTTGCGGATGCGCTCCCGCGGACCTCCCGTGAGGATCTCGTCGCCGCCGACCCGGACCCAGCCTCCCTCAACCATATCCAGGCCAAAAACGGCCCGCAGGAACTCTGTCCTCCCCGAGCCGACGAGCCCGGCGATACCAAAGATCTCCCCCCGGCGGAGCGACAGGGTCACGGCGGCCGGCATGCGCTTCCCCTTGAATTCAGAGGCCAGGAGCGCTTCCGGGCCGGGCTGGTGGGCTACCCGAGGGAACATTTCCTTGACCTCGCCGCCGACCATCATCCCGATGATCCTGTCGAGGGAGATCTCCTCGCTCCGGCCCGAGCCGGCCTTCTGGCCGTCCCGCAGGACCGTTATGCGGTCGGCCACCTCCTGGACCTCCTCCAGGAAATGGCTGATGTAGATGATGCTCACGTCCTGGGATTTGAGGCGACGGATGATGCCGAAAAGCCGTTGGCTGTCCTCGCCCGTGAGAGAACTCGTCGGCTCGTCCATGACCAGGATCCTGGCCTGTTCCAGGAGGGCGCGGGCGATCTCGACGATCTGCCGGGCCGCCATGCCCAATTGCTGCACCGGGATATCCGGCGCGATCTCCTGGTGATGGACGAGACTCAGCACCTCCCGCACCTTCTCCCGCATCCTGCGGCGCCGGATGAAGCCGTAGGCGTGCCACTCCCGGCCCAGCGTGATGTTTTCCTCGACGGTCAGGTGGGGCGCCAGGTTGAGTTCCTGGTAGATGACGGAGATGCCGGCCCGTCGGCTCTCCAGGGGGCTCGCCGGAGCGAACCGGCGCCCCCCCAGCCAGATCGTTCCCTGGTCGGGCCTGACCGCTCCGCTCAGGATCTTGATCAGGGTGCTCTTGCCGGCTCCATTCTCTCCGACCAGGGCATGGACCTCCCCTCTCTGGAGATCGAAATCCACCGCCTCGAGGGCGCAGGTGGCCCCGAAATGCTTGGAGATGCCTTCCATTCGGAGGAGCGGGCGGCGGCTCTCGTCCATCAGCTCAGATATTCGGGTACTTGGAGAAATCGGGGAGAAGGAGCGACCGGATCTCGGGATCGTCCATGTTCTCTCTGGTCGCCATGTACACTCCCGTGTCGATGACCTCGTCGATAGTCTGGCCGCGGAGATGGAGCGTCATCTGCTTGACGCCCAGGTAGCCCATCCGGACCGGATCCTGGAGCACGAGCCCCTGGATGTGCCCGTCCCGGAGCGCCTGGACGAGTTTCGGCGAGCTGTCGAAGCCGATGAAGACGATCTTTCCCGCCAGGCCCGATTCCTGGAGCGCCCGGAGGGCCCCGAAGGTGCTGGACTCGTTGGGACAGAAGACGCCGTCGACATCGGGAAACCGGCTGATCAGGTTCTCCGTCAGTTGGTAGGCGCTTTCCGTGGTCGTCCCCGCGTATTGATCCTGGACGAGGAGGGAGATGCCGGGCGCCTCGGCCTGGAGCGTATCCAGGAATCCCTGCTCCCGCTGCGTCGTGCTGGCCGAGCCTTCCTGGTAGCGGATGAGGAAGATCCGGCCCCTGTTCTGGAGGAGCGCGGCCAAGCTTCTCGCGGCTATGACTCCCCCTTTGTAGTTATCGGTGGCGACATAGCTGATGTAATCGCTTCCCTGCAGACCGGAATCGATGATCACGACAGGAATATTCTCCCGGACGGCGTCCTGGACGGGCCGGCAGAGGGCCCGCTCGTCCAAAGGCGCGAGGACGATGCCGTCTACGCCGCGGCTGACAAAGTCCTCGACCACCGTGATCTGCTGCGCCCGGTCGTCTTCCTTCTGAGGGCCCTTCCAGATGATCTCGACGTCGAATTCATCCGCCGCCATCTGAGCTCCCATGTGGATGGATTTCCAGAACTCGTGGGTCGTCCCCTTGGGGATGACGGCGATCTGCAGCCGAGCCGGCTCGCCGGAAGGTTTTCCCTTCTCCCCTTTCCCGCGGCAGCCGGCCGCAAAAATGACGATAAAGATGAGACCGGCGGCCAGCGAAAAATCGAACGTCTTTCGGATTTTCATGCTCAGAGTATAAAGAGAAGAAAAAGGCCCGTCAATTCAATATAGAGAGGAGGATGAGACGGCAGGAACAGAAAAACGGGGACGGCTCTCGACGAGAACCGCCCCCGTCTCTTTGGAGCTTGGTGAAGGGACTCTCAGGCTTTCTTCAGGATGGGCATCCCCGTCTTGGTCGTCTCGATCACCTTGTACCCGACCGGAACAGCCTCCAGGGCACCGGGACGGATATCGCGGGCAAAAAAGAAAATCATCTGCTCGCGGCCGCCCTTAAGGTTGACTTTTTTCGAATGCAGATAGTACTTCACTCCTCTTGAGTTGGTGAATGTAAAAGCCATAGCGTCATACCTCCTTTGAAATTCGTTATCAGTCGAAGTCCACGTTGAGAGCCGAACCATCAAGCATCATGTCTATCCAGCGTCATTGGATTTAAGGCCTCAATCTTGTCATCACATTTATATAAAAAAGAGGGTCATGTCAAGCGTATTTTTTCGATTTTTCCCCTTATTTCAAGATCAGGTCCTGGCGCCCCAAAGATATCAACACATCTTTATAGATGTCGGCGATCGGTTTAAGCGCAGGCACAAACTTCATCGCCTGGCTGACATCTCCGCTGGCCTTGACCTTTCCGGCAAAGAGGGCGTTGATGATGTTGACCCGGCCCTGCCAGAATTCATGACTCAGGTCCGCTGAGCTCGTCAGCGTGATATCAGGCCGGAGATCGCTCTCGCCGAAGGCTGTGACCAAATAGCAGCCTTCGCCGACCGCTCCCCGGCAGTCGATGGTCACGCTCCCGGCGGGATCATGGACCTGGAAGCGGATGATGAGCCCCGCATCCCGGAGCTTGGGGCCGACCTCCGGGTCGGAAGCGACCCTTTCGAAGAAGGCGCGCTGGATATCCTGCATCTCCTTTTGATCTTTGAAATACGGCATCGTCCGTTCTCCTTCTTTCCGCAAGGCCTGCTCCTATTTTCCGAAAACTCCAGGGAAAATTCAACCATCAAAAATATTTTAAAAAAATTTAAAAAATATCTTTACTTTTGCTTTTTACATGTTATAATGATTTTGGCTTTCTTGTGCGGGCTGGAGAAAGCCCCCACCTTTTTGGTTCCCATCATCAACCCCCCTTTTGCTGACAACAGCCCGCATCTCTCACCCAGGTGCGGTCTCGCTCCCGATCCGTTTTTTTACGCCGTTCCCACGACGCTCTTCTCGACGTCTGCGGAGCTCGCAAATACAATCCTCGATTCCAAAGGTGTCCCCTTTTATTATTTGCAGTAGTGATCGATGATGCGGGCGACCGCCTGCTCGCAGACCTTGCAGAAGGGCTTCGCTCCCTTGCTGAACATCAGGCAGTCGATGGCCGGCCGGTAGAGGCCCTCGGAGGAATAGCCGGCCCCTTCGAAAGCGCCGACCTTTCCCAAGAGCTTGCTCTCCCTCAGGAAGTCGTCCATCTTCCGGGCGTGCTCGAGCGAGAGCCGTTCGGATTCCTCCTCGACCTTGGCCACTTCGGCTTCCGGCGCTCCGCTCTTTTTCAGCGCGGCGATCCTGGCGTTTAACTCCTGCCGGACCTTCTGGTAGGCGTTGTCCATCCGGTCGTACTCTTCTTTTTCCCACGGCGTGGGAACGGCAGTCCCGGGGCTGACCAGTTTTTTCCACTTGAGGCTCTCGGGGTTGAGGAGGGCGGTGATGTTCTCCTCGAGCGGCTCGATCCCCTTGGGATAGAACTCGTTGTAGGCCACCGACGAGGTGTAGTACTCGTCCGCCAGCCCGGCGAAGGAGTGGCCGAATTCGTGGAGGAAGAGGTATTCGTACCACTGGTTATCGACCGTGAAGGTGCAGAAGAAGTTGTAGATCCCGCCGCCACCGTAGCGTTTGTGGTTGACCATGATGAAGAGGGCGTCGTAGGGAACGTGGGCGGCGATGTCGCGCAGGCTCTTGTTGTCCTCGGTCAGAAGGTAGCGTTCCAAGCGCAGAGAGTCAAAGGTCGAGCCCACCGCCGTGTTCTTGTAGCTCCCGTGGCTCGGCTCGTCACAGCCGCTTTCCTCGGAGGGCTTGAAGACGCCGTAAAAATTGAAACTGCCGCGATGGCTCTTGTAGGGCTCGAGTTTGAAAAAGACCTCCCGGAAACGCTCCAGGTCCGCCTTGAGCTTCGTTTCCTCGGCGGCCGTATAGCCCTCGGCGATGAAGGCCACGTCCACCTTCTCGTGCGGATCGCCGCTCTTCAGGACTTCGAACACCTTGACGCCCGCTGCCAGAGATTCCCGGGTGATATAGATATCCACCGGATCGATTTCGGCGCTAAAAACGAGCTGGAGCACATTCTGCCTGTCCCTGAGCTCGACGACGAACCTGACCTTGGCCTTGGGAAAAGGAACGAGGGCGGTTTCATGGTAAGTTCTCTTGAGACCGTCGAGCGCCCACTGCGTCGTCTTGTATTCGGCGAAGT
Source organism: Candidatus Desulfaltia sp. (assembly GCA_035528895.1). Classification (GTDB taxonomy): domain Bacteria; phylum Acidobacteriota; class Aminicenantia; order Aminicenantales; family UBA8522; genus UBA8522. The sequence continues at coordinate 233 of DATKXS010000016.1, read as the reverse complement.
AGCTGTCGAACCCTTTGGAGAAGATCAAGGATCCGGAAGAGACGTCGTAGACCTTGTAGGCGTAACGGCCGATGTCGAAGGGATCGATGAGGTTCCGCCGGCTCCCGGCCCAGGTCCCCTGCTCGTAAACGCGGTCCAGGGTGACGGCTTCCTCCCGGGCGTTCCCGACGTGGAAATAATCGATCCGCATCGTCCTGTCGATGAAGTACCTGTCGAACGGCACCGACTGACCG
>DATKXS010000015.1:0-6212 GCA_035528895.1 Candidatus Desulfaltia sp. | reverse complement strand
TGATAGAAGACCGCCGACCTATATTGGGTCCCGACGTCCGGGCCCTGCCGGTTCACCTGGGTCGGATCATGGAGTTCGAAAAATTGGTCGAGCAGCTCATCATAACTCACGACCGCGGGATCGAAAATGATTTCGATGGATTCGGCGTGTCCGGTGGCATCCGAACAGACCTTTTGGTAGGTGGGATTTTTGGTCTGTCCGCCCGCATAGCCGACGCGCGTTGAGATGACCCCCCTGACCTTGCGGAACCTGTCCTCGACTCCCCAGAAGCAGCCGGCGGCGAAAGTGGCCGTTTCCGTCTGCGCTTTTTTCGTCTCCTCCGTCAGGGAGGCGGGTTTGAAGTCCAGGGCGATCGAGTTGATGCAGAAATGCTTTCCGGGCGGCGCCGGGCCGTCATCGAAGACGTGGCCGAGATGTGAGCCGCAGGCGGCGCAGCGGACCTCGGTCCGGACCATCCCGTGGGAGCGGTCCTCGCGGTATTCCAGGTGGCTTTCGCCGACCGCAGCCGTGAAGCTCGGCCAGCCGGTGCCGTGGTCGTACTTCGTCTCTGACGGGAAAAGGGGAGTGCCGCAGGCGCCGCAAACATAGATCCCTTCTTCGTCATGATCGTTATACTTCCCCGTAAACGGCCGCTCCGTGCCGGACTGGCGCAGCACCTTATATTGTTCCGGCGTGAGGAGTGCCTTCCATTCATTCTCGCTTTTTTCGATCTTCTTCAACATCTCTTTCTCCTGGCCTGGAAGAGAAGACTTGCCGTTCTCAGCTTCCGGTGCGGCGGCCATCTTTGGCCCCCATCCGCAGGCACCCGCCAGAAGCAGGAAAACGACCGCTGTCAAAACCCGTGATTGATTCATCTTCGTCCTCTATTCCTATAATTCTTATATTATTAGTATACATTATCGCCAGAAAAAGAACTAGGGAAGCCAGGCTCTCCGCTGTGGGGATTTCAGAGTGGCCACCTGCGCCGAAGGGCTTGATTAGAAGGGAGGCAAAACGCTATATAAAGGGCAATCTCTTTAAAAGGAGTGCCCGATGCGTCCATCGTCCCTTCTCAAGCCCGCTCGTTGGAAAGGCCTTTTCTGGCCTTTCTTTGCCTTCCTTATCTTTTGTTTTGCCTCGTGGTCTTCCTCCTCTGAGGCTCCACAACCCGATGACTGGGAAAACCCGCTCGTCGTCAGCCGCAATACCGAACCGCCCCATGCCACGCTGATCCCCTATTCTACCTTGGAGAAGGCTGCGGCCGGCGACCGTTTTGGCTCTGAGCACATGCTATTGCTCAACGGAAGGTGGAAGTTCCATTGGGTTTCCAAACCGGCCGACCGTCCCCGGGATTTCTTCAGACCAGAGTACGACGTATCCTCCTGGAAGGAAATCGACGTCCCCGGCAACTGGCAGCTTCAAGGGTACGATGTGCCGGTCTATATGAACTCAGACTATCCTTTTCCGGCCGATCCGCCCCGCATTCCGCCAGACCATAATCCCGTCGGCTCCTACCGGACCGAATTCACCGTTCCCCCCGGCTGGCGGGACCGCCAGGTTTTTCTTCATTTCGACGGCGTGGACTCAGCCTTTTATGTCTGGGTGAATGGCCTCCCTGTCGGCTACAGTCAGGACAGCCGGACCCCGGCGGAGTTCAACATCACCCGGCACCTCCGGCCGGGCCGGAATGTCCTCGCCGCCGAGGTCTACCGCTACTCGGACGGCTCCTACCTTGAATGCCAGGACTTCTGGCGTCTGAGCGGCATTTTTCGAAACGTCTATCTGTACTCGACTCCGCCCGTCCACATCCGCGATTTCGAGCTCAAGGGGGACCTGGACGGCGATTGCCGGGACGCCGTCTTCCGGGTCAAGGCCTGGGTCAGGAACTACGGTGATAAAGCTGCCCGCGATCATTCCCTCGAGGTCAGCCTTTTCGATCCCGAAGGCCATCCGGTCGGCAGTGAGGTCCTCGACAAAAGCTCGAGTCCATATATCGCTCCTGAAGCCGAGAGCATCTTCCTGCTCAAGGCCGGCTTGGCCGACCCGCACAAGTGGTCGGCCGAACAGCCCCACCTGTACACCGTTGTCCTGACGCTCAAGGACGAGCGGGGCGCAGCGGTCGAGATCGAGAGCGCCAAGTTCGGCTTCCGCAAGGTCGAGATAAAGAGCGGCCAGCTTCTCCTCAACGGCCGGCCGATCCTCATCAAGGGCGTCAACCGTCATGAACACGATCCCGTCACCGGCCATTATGTGACTCGCGATTCCATGGTCAAGGACATCCTGCTGATGAAATGGAACAACATCAATGCCGTCCGGACCTGTCACTACCCGGACGACCCGCAGTGGTACGAACTCTGTGACCGTTACGGCATTTATCTCATCGACGAGGCCAACATCGAGTCCCACGGAATGGGGTACAAACCGGAAATCACCCTGGCCAACCGGCCGGAATGGAAGAAGGCTCACCTCGACCGGATCATCCGGATGGTCGAGCGGGACAAGAACCATCCTTCGGTCATCATCTGGTCGCTCGGAAACGAGGCCGGCGACGGCACGAATTTTGAGGCCGGGAGCGAATGGATCCACCGGCGCGATCCCTCCCGTCCCGTCCACTATGAAAGGGCGGAGCTGCGGCCGCACACCGATATCTACTGTCCGATGTACCCCAGCGTTGACCAGATTGTCGCTTACGCCGAGCAGAAGCCGGAGCGCCCCCTGATCATGTGCGAGTATGAGCACGCCATGGGCAATTCCTGCGGCAACTTCCAGGATTATTGGGAGGCCATCGAGCGGTACCCGCAGCTTCAGGGCGGCTTCGTTTGGGACTGGGTGGACCAGGGGATCTGGAAAACGACTGCGGCCGGCCGGAAATATTTCGGCTACGGCGGTGACTTCGGAGACTCGCCCACGGACAGGAATTTTTGCTGCAACGGGTTGGTACTTTCCGACCGCACCATCACCCCGAAGACGATCGAGGCCAAAAAGGTCTACCAGAACGTCGGGTTCAAGCCCGTTGATCTGGCGGCAGGAAAGGTCGAGATCGTCAATAAGTTCTTCTTCACCAACCTCGCCCGCTGCGAGGTTCTGTGGTCGGTCAGCGAGGACGGGACGGAGATCGATTCCGGAAACTTGGACCGTCTGGATATCGGACCCCGCCAAAGCCTGGCGATTGTCGTGCCTTTTCGCCAGCCGAAGCCCCTGCCCGGGGCCGAATACTGGCTCCGCTTCAGCGTCCGGCTGGGGGATGATCTCCCCTGGGCGGACAAGGGCCACGAGATCGCCGCCGAGCAGTTCAAACTGCCGTTTAGCCAGGCCGTTCAGCCAAAGGGAACGGCGGGGATGCCTCCTCTCCAGAAGGGCGAACGCGGGCCGGCGGTGATCATCTCCGGCCGGGATTTCGAGGTCCGCTTCGACCGGACGAGCGGGCTGCTTACTTCCTACAGGCAAAGGGGAGAGGAGCTCTTGACCAGGGGCCCTGAGCCCAATTTCTGGCGTGCCCCTACAGACAATGACTTTGGAAACGGCATGGAGAAACGATGCGCCGTCTGGCAGAAGGCGAGCGGCTTCCGGACGCTGGACAGTTTCACCGTGGAACCGCTGGGCCCGGCGGCGGTCAGACTGGTCGCCGTTTTCGACCTGCCTGATGTCCTGTCCAAATACCAGACGACCTATACCGTTTTCGGCAGCGGCGATATCATCGTCGAGAACCGGATCCGGATCGGGAAGGAGGACCTGCCGGAGCTGCCCCGTTTCGGAATGAGGCTGCGGGTGCCGGCCGGGTTGGGGCGAGTCGAGTGGTACGGCCGGGGCCCGCATGAAAATTACTGGGATCGTCGGGCGAGCGCGTTCGTCGGTCACTACAAGAGCACGGCCCGCGACCAGTTCGTCCCCTACGTCAGCCCTCAGGAGAACGGCTACAAAACCGACGTGCGCTGGGTGGCGGTGCGAGACGAAGAGGGGAGAGGGTTGGCCTTCTTCGGGCTGGACCTGCTCAGCTTTTCCGCCCTTCGTTACACCATCGAGGACCTCAGCCAGAAGAGCCGGGGAACGATGCACCCGACAGACCTCGTTGAGCGGGATTTCATCGAGCTCAATATCGACCACAAACAGACGGGCGTCGGCGGCGAGGATTCCTGGGGAGCGCGGCCGTATCCTCAGTACACACTGTTCCCGCAGGACTATGCCTATCGATTTCGCATCCGTCCCTTTGACAAGGGCGACGACCTGATGGCCCTGAGCAAGGAACGCCTCGTCCTGGAGTGATTCTGCAGGGCTCGCCTATTTCGCGGCCTTGATCTCGTCCCAAGCTTTGACGTAAAGAGAGTTGGCTTCCCCGAGGTCGGCGATGATCTCACTCTTGGCCCTGACCTCCGGTTCCAGGAAAATTGCCGGGTTTGTCCGCAGATCTTCCGGCAACAGAGGATAGGCGTCCTTATTGGGGCAGAGATACATGAGGAACGTCGTGTTCTCGGCCGCTACCGCTGGATCATGCAGGAAGTTGATGAAGGCATGAGCCAGGCGGACCTCTCCAGCGCCCCGCGGGATGACCAGGTCGTCGACGGAAATGACCGTGCCCTCGCGGGGGACGGCCAGGCGGACGTCCGGATTTTCCTTACGGACCTGGAGGATATCCCCGCTGTACCCCTGGACGACGAGGAATTCCCCCGAAGCGACGCCGGTTTTGTATTGCTCGTTCTCGTATTTGGCGATGTTTTTCTTCCAGCGGATAACGACCTCTTTGGCCGAGGCGAGCTCCCCAGCGTCGGTCGTGTTGATGCTGTAGCCCAGGAACTTGAGCCCGGCGCCGATCGTCTCCCGCATGTCGTTGAGCATGGTCATCCGACCCTTCAAATCGGGCCGGTCGAAGATCGCCCAGGACGGCTCGAAGTTTTCGACCCGGCTTCCCAGGAAAGCGATGACCGTGTTGACGATCATGTAGGGCACAGAATATTCCATGGTCTTATCGATCGCCAGAGCCAGGTATTCGGGGTCGACATGGACCAAGTTGGGCAGCTGGCTGTGGTCAAGGCCGAGGAGCATTCCTTGCAAGTGCATCAGGCTGGCCATGTAGCTTGTCGGTGTCAGCAGGTCATAGCCGCCGGCTCCGGCTTTGATCTTGGCGTACATCGTTTCGTTGGAGTCAAACGTGTCGAAGACGATCCGGCAGCGCTGTTCTTTTTCGAAGCGGGCGACGAGCGCCGGTTTAAAGTAGTCAGCCCAGGTATAGATATGCAGGACCGGTTGCGACTTGCTGCAGTGGGCGAGGACGGTGGCCGCACCCAGGGCGAGACTGAGCCCGGCGACAAAGAGGGTTCGGTATTTTCGCCTTGTCTCTTTTTTCATGCCGACTCCTTATCTTTGCGAACGGGACAGGCTCTGGCTCACCGCCACGGCCGTGAAGGTGAGGACCAGCAGGATCGTCGAGAGCGCGTTGATCAGCGGAGGCGACCCGAACTTGATCATGCTGTAGACCCGGATGGGCAGGGTCGTCGAGCCGGGCCCGGCGACAAAAAAGGTGATCACGAAATCGTCGATCGAGAGGGTGAACGCCAGCAGTCCCCCGGCGATGAGGCCGGGCAGGAGCAGGGGGAGAAGGATTCTCCGGGTCGTCGCCCACCAGCCGGCGCCCAGGTCCTGGGCGGCCTCGACGATGGACTCGTCGAAATCCTGCAGCCGGGCCAGGACGGTCATGGCCACGAAGCTGATGCAGAAGGTCACGTGGGCAAGGAAGATGGTGAACAAGCCCAGCTTGATGCCGGCGGCGACGAAGACCATGAGCAGGCTGATCCCCATCAGGATCTCCGGGACGACGAGCGGCGTGTAGACGAGGCCGAAATGAAAGCTCTGCAGCCGGCTCCGGGCGAAGCGGTGGAGGGCGACGGCGGCGGTCGTCCCGATGACGAGAGACAGGGCCGTGGCGCCGGCCGCGATGATCAGGGAGTTCTTGGCGGCCCGCCAGATCTCCGGCTCATGGAAGAGGCGCTCATACCAGATCAGGGAAAATCCTTGCCAGCCGGTTTCGAAGCGCGAGGCATTGAAGGAATTGACCATCAGGATGATGATCGGCAGATAGAAAAAGAGGAGAACGGCCATGGTCACGGCGAACGGCCAACGGCTGCGCCTCATCGTCTCACCTAAAGAAGGGACGCGGGCCTCTCCCGCTTGCGCTGTAGGATCAGGACGGCCACCATAGGCGCCAGGACCGAGAGGATCAGGACCACGGAGAGGGCGCC
>DATKXS010000014.1:0-52835 GCA_035528895.1 Candidatus Desulfaltia sp. | reverse complement strand
CATCACCGGGCCCTCCTGGAGTTTGAATCCACGGAAAACCCGTCTCTGGAGCGCCGGCTCGGAGAGACTTCTTTTGAGCTCCTCGTAGGCCGGGTTCCTGTCCGGCGAGAACGCTTCCCAGAACTCGGCGACGCGGAAGTTCCTGGCCACAGCGACAAGGCCGTTGAGATGATCGGGATGGGCGTGGGTCAGGACCACGTAGTCGAGTTTCTTGATGCCGCGGCGCCAGAGAAAAGGCGAGACGACCTGCTCGCCGATGTCGAAGCTCGACTCGGGCATCCCCCCTCCGTCCACCAGCATCTTCTTTTTTCCCGGGAATTCGATCAGGATGGAATCGCCCTGCCCGACGTCGAGAAAGGTTATCCGGAGAGCGGGGGATGGGCGCGGAGGGAACGGGTAGGTGATGAGGACGGCCAGAAAGATGGCGAACAGGCTGAAGCCAAGGAGCCTCTGACCCCTGAACCGGGGACGAAGAAGAAGGACAAGGAGGAAAAGATAGTAGCCGATGACGACGGCCGGCGGCGGAGTGGGAATCCGGTAGGAAAATGCCGGGACGGCGTCGAACAAACGGGATATCCAGAGGAAGACATTGACCAGAAACTTGATTCCCGGAACGAGCAGAGCGGTCATGGCCGGGCTGGGCGGAGAGAGTGCCAGGAAAACGAATCCTGACCCCATGATCACTCCGACCAGGGGCATGGCCGGGATGTTGAGAAGAAGCGCGGAAAAGGTCACCCGATTGAAAAAACCGGCCAGGAGCGGGAGAACACCCAGCTGAGCTGTGAGGGAGAGCGCCAGAAGCTCCCCGATTCTCAAGGGGAGACGGGACAAGAATTTCGAGACCCTGGGATAGAAAAGGATGATGGAGAGCGTAGCGGCATAGGTCATCTCGAATCCCGGCTCGAAGAGAGAGAACGGGTTGAGAAGGAGAAGGACAAAGGCGCTGAATGAGACCGTGTTGAGAAGACGGGTCTGCTCCCAGAGAAGTTTGCCCGAGAGATATAACAAGGCCATGATCGTGGCCCGGAAAACCGAGGCGCGTCCCCCAACAAGCAGGGAATAGAAGAGCAGGAGGACGATCAGGACCAAATAGGAGACCCGCTTGGGCACCCGGAAAAGCCGGAGAACAAAAAAGAAAAGAACCGAGATAATGCCGATATGGGCCCCGGAGATAGCGATGAGATGGAAGAGGCCCGACTTCTGTAGGGCGGTGGTCGTCTCTTCGTTCATTCGGCCGCGCTCGCCCAAGAGCATGGCTTCGAGCACGGCGCCTTGCTGGGAGAGGGCGGTCCGGTCGGCGGTGGAGAAATGATCTTCGATCTGCCGTTCGAAAGCACGGCGGAGCGAAGAGATGAGATGCAACAGCGAAGCCCGGCCCGACCGCGGCTCTTTTTCGACGAGAAGGGCGCTCTTGGCAACGGCCTGGGAGTGGATTCTCTGCACCTTCCGGAGGTCGGCCATCCGCGATCCTCCGAAATTGCGGAAGTTATGGGTGGAAAGCAGTTGGGCTGAAACCTTGACCCTGTCTCCGGCCTTGACCTCCAGCGGTGATGGATAAGCCGAGGGATGAAGGACGGTGACCCGGAGATTTCCCCGGGCTTTGACTTCCCTTCCTTGGAAGGATGCTTTTTCTATCCTGAGGAAAAGGGTGGTCCTTCCGATGCCGAAGGACGGCGATCTGTAGAGACGGCCGCAGAAATCCGCGTAGCCGGAGAAGTCCAGCTTCTTAATGGGGTTTCGCTCGTAGTCGTTGTCGGCCTGCGCATAGATGTTCGCGCCGAGAAAAATCGTTGCCAGGAGAGCCAGGCCAAGGGAAAGCGTGTTCTTTTTCAGGGAGTAGGCCGTCCAGGCTGCGCCGAGACAGGTCAGGAGTCCGATGACGGCGATGGCCGGGGCGGGGGCGAGCCGGGAGCCCAGGAGAATGCCTGAAGCCAGAGAGACTGCCAGAAAGAGAAACGGGCAGGCCATCGGATCTCAGATGGTGACGGATTCCTGATAGATACCATAGACGTCTCTCAGCACATCGGAAATCTCACCCAGCGTGGCCTTTGCCCTGACCGCGGCGATCAGGAAGGGCATAAGGTTGCGGCGCGACCCGGCCGCCTGCCGCAGGGCCTCGAGGCTGTTCCGGACGTTTCGGTCGGAACGGACCTTCCTGAGACGGCGCAGTCTCTCGACCTGGGCCTTCTCAATCCTCCGGGCCGGCGAATGGAGCCGGAACCTGACCTTTTCCCGGCTGTCGGCATATTCGTTCAAGCCGACAATGATCTGCTCTTTGCTCTCTATGCGGTTCTGGTAACGGAAAGCGCTTTCCTGGATCTCCTGCTGGACGTAGCCGGCTTCGATAGCCCGGAGAATCCCGCCCATGTCGTCGATCTTGCGCAGGTAAGCCCAGACCCTCTCCTCGATGGAGTCGGTCAGCGTCTCCAGGAAATAGGAGCCGCCGAGCGGGTCCACCGTGTCCGCCGCGCCGCTCTCGTGGGCGATGATCTGCTGGGTGCGAAGGGCGATGCGCGCCGATTCCTCGGAAGGCAGGGCGATGGCTTCGTCCCGGGAGTTGGTGTGGAGCGACTGCGTGCCGCCGAGCACGGCCGCCAGCGCCTGCAGGGTCACCCGGACGACGTTGTTCTCGGGTTCCTGGGCAGTGAGCGTCACTCCGCTCGTCTGGGTGTGAAAGCGGAAGGCCCAGGAGAGGGGGTTTTTCGCCTTGAACCTCTCCTTCATCAACTTGGCCCAGATACGCCGGGCCGCCCGGAACTTGGCGATCTCCTCGAGAAACTGGTTGTGGGCGGCCAGGAAGAACGAAAGACGGGGCGCGAAGGAGTCCACTTTATGGCCTGCACGAACGGCCGCCTCGACGTAGGCGATGGCGTCGGCGAAAGTGAAGGCCAGCTCCTGGACCGCTGTGGCCCCGGCCTCCCGGATGTGGTAGCCGCTGATGCTCATGGTGTTCCAGCGGGGGACGTTCTTCCGGCAGAAGGTCAGGATGTCGATGATGATCCGGAGGGAGGCCTGGGGAGGGTAGATATAAGTCCCCCTGGCGATGTATTCTTTCAGAAGGTCGTTCTGGACGGTACCGCTCAGACTCGACCAGGGGATGCGCCGCCGGGAGGCGACGGCCAGGTACATGGCCAGGAGAACCGCCGCCGTGGCGTTGATGGTCATCGAAACGCTGACCCTGTCGAGGGGGATCCTTCGGAAGAGGGTTTCCATGTCGTCTAGGCAGTCAATGGCCACTCCCACCTTGCCCACTTCTCCCCGCGCCTGGGGGTGGTCGGAATCCAGGCCGAGCTGAGTGGGCAGGTCGAAAGCAACGCTCAGCCCGGTCTGTCCCTGGGAAAGAAGATAACGATAGCGCCGGTTGGACTCCTCCGCCGCGCCGAACCCGGCATACTGGCGCATCGTCCAGAGCCGGCCGCGGTACATCGTCGGATAGATGCCGCGGGTGAAGGGGAACCGGCCTGGATTCCCGAGGTTACTTTTCGGGTCGAACCGGTCCACGTCGGAGGGCCCGTAAACCGTCTTGACCTCGATGCCGGAGGAGGTCTCGAAATTGGGTTTACGTTCCTTGTTCATCGGCCGGAATGGCGGGCGGTTCGATGAGGGCCAAGTTCAAACGGCCGGAGGAATCGTCGGTCTTTCGATTTTCGTTATTCCTTGATCTCCCCTTCGGTATAACCCTTGGGCGGCTTCTTGGCGTATTCCTCCTTCTTTTTCTCGAGGAAGTCCTTGATGGCCTCGATCCCCTCCTGGGCTTTTTCTTTCACAACCTGGACGCCCCTTTCGGCCTCTTTGCTGATCTTTTCATAGTTTTCCTTGGTCTTCTCTCCTGTCTTGGCGGCTTCGGTTTTGATCTTCTGCCGGGTCTCTTTACCGCTGGCGGGAGCGAAGAGGATTCCGAGGACAAACCCGGTTGCGGCGCCGATCAAGAAGGAGACGGCGGCTTCCAGGGCGCTCGAGCCTTTGTCATCAGCCATTTTTTTTCTCCTTTCTTTTTTTGATTTTTTTCCAAAGAAATGCGGCGATAGGAAAGAGCAGACGCCAGTAGCGCGAGCCGGGGGTCAAAATCCGGGTGCTCAGGAGGAAGGAGGCGTCGGCCAGGTGGGAGGCTGTCCTCCTGGAAGCTTCTATGAACTCGCCCATCTCAACGACTCTTTCCTTGATCAATCCGTCCAGCTCGTTCAGGTTCTCGACCAGTTTGCGGACCTCGACCATGGTCCTTTCCCCCTCCGCGGCCGTGCGCCGGAGCTGGACGAGGAAGCGGACGAGAAAAACGGCCACCACGACGGCCGTGAAGGTGAGAACGAGGAGCAGGAACTGATTGAGGGTTAATAGCATACTAATCCCAAAATAGAATAAAAGCGCCCCTTTGTCAATTCATCCCTATTTCCAGAGGATTTTGCGCAGACCCGATAGGGGGTGTTCCGTCTCGATTCCCTGGAGGATCTCGGCGTAGCGGTCCTCCTGTGACAGGCTCACAGCCTCCTCCCAGTCGGCGAAAAGGGGAGCGACGGAGAACTCGTGTTTCTTTCGGCCCAGCCGGTTGATCCCCTTCAAGGCCTGCCAGTGGGTGATCTCCAGCAGAGCCAGGGCGGCGAAGGCGACATTGGGGCCGGGAAGGAGCGCGGCCAGCCCGCTCAGCGGAAGAAGGAGCGTTTCTCCGATGAGCATCAGGATGTGCTTGGACCTCTGCTTGTACAGAAACAGGGAAAACCGAAGCCGGATGCGCTTCTCGGTACGGAGGCCTGAGTGATAAACAGGGATGGTCTCCTCCTCGACCTTAAGGCAGCGGATGAAGGCCTGCTCCTGGCGGAGGCTTCTTTGGGGAAGGAGGGTGAGTTTCTTCCGGGCCAGCTCCCAGGCTTTCTTAGTGCGGGAGACGGGGATGGAGATGACCTTTTCGGGCTCTGAGGAAAAAAAACGGTATTTCTGGCGGTGGTCCCGGATGAAATAGAATTCCATGAAATACGGGCATTCTATCATGTCTCCATTAGATCCGGCAAGAAAAGGCCCGAAAAAACAAGAGGCTGTTTGCTACTCCCTATTTTCTTCTATGCAGGAGGTAGATGAAAAACGGCGCGCCGAAGAGGGCGGTGATGATGCCGATGGGGAGCTCGGTGGGAGAAAGAACGGTCCTGGCCAGGAGATCACAGAGGACGAGGAAAGTTCCACCGGTAAGCGCGGATAGTCCGAAAAGATAGCGGTGGTCGGGGCCGATGATGATCCTGACCCAGTGGGGGACGATCAGGCCGACGAACCCGATAATCCCGCTCACCGAGACGGAGACGGCGGCCAGAAGGGTGGAAACGGCCAGGAGCATCTTGCGGACCCGGGCGACCGGGCTCCCCAGGGATTGGGCCACTTCGTCCCCGAGGACCAGGAGGTTCATGTCCTTGGCCAGCCACTGGGCGATGAGCAAACAGAGCGCCAGGTAGGGAGCGACCATCCCGACCTGCCGCCAGTCGGCAAGTGTGAAGCTCCCGAGAAGCCAGAAGACGGCCTGCTCGAAGGAGTCGGACTTCATGAAGAGCAAAAACGAAGTCAGCGCTGAAGCGGCGGCTCCGGCGGCGATGCCGGTCAGGAGCAGCGTCTCGACTTTAAAGACCGCCTTGGTTCGGGAGAGAAGATAGACCAGGGAGACGACGGAGAAACCACCGCCGAAAGCGAAAAGAGATTGCAGGGAAAAGCCGAGGACCGTCGTTCCCAGGCCGAGGAACAGGCAGAGGACGGCCCCGAACGATGCTCCCGAGGAGACGCCGACGACGAACGGGTCCGCCATGGGATTCTGGAAATATCCCTGGAGGATGGCCCCGGAAAGGGAGAGACTGGCCCCGACGAGAAAGGCCAGGAGCGCCCGGCAGAGGCGCAAGTCGAAGAAAATCGTCCGGTGGGTTTGATCCTTGTGGAAGAGGAAATTCGAGAGGTCGGCGGGGCTCATGTGAACAGCCCCGATCATCAGGGACAGCCAGAGCGCGGCGATCAGGATAAGGAGAAGGGCGAGCGAAAAAGCGACCCTTTTCCGGACGGGCTTCATGGACGGGACTCGAATATCTCAGGATGAAGAATATGGGCAACCGCGTCCAGGGCGTCGATGAGCCGCGGCCCGAAGCGGCCGGCGATATTCTCGTCCAGCCAGTGGATGTTGTTGTCTTTGACCGCCCGGACATCCTTCAGGCGCGGATCGGCCCGGAACGATTCTCCGGCCTCGGAGAAACGCGCCTTATCCTTGGCCATAATGATGATGACATCCGGGTTTTCATGGATGAGCTGTTCCCGGTTGAGCTGGAGCCAGCGCCGCTTGATCGCTCCGGCGATGTTCATCCCTCCGGCCTGGGCCAGCAGGTCGTTGAGGTAGCTCCCTTCACCGCAGGTCCAGAGGCCCTGGCCGTAGACGGAGAGAAAGACTTTGGGCCTTTTCGAGATGTCGCGGAGGGCCTGGCGGATGGCTTGGAGTTTTGCTTTGAGGCCGTCGGCCAGGAGCCTTGCGGCCCTTTCCGCTCGCGTCACTCGGCCGATCTTATCGATCGTCTGGGACAATCCGTTCATGGTATTTCCCATGTCCAGGACAAAAACCGGGAAATGGAGATGGCGGAGCTTATTGAGCACTCCCAGCGGATTTCCCCGGAAGGCGACTATCAAGTCGGGATGGAGAGCCTCGATTTTCTCGAGGTTGAGATCCACCATCCCGCCGATCTTTTCTTTTTGGAGCGCCTGCGCCGGATAGTCGCAGTAACGGGTCACACCGACAATCCGGTCTCCGAGCTCGAGGGCGAAGAGGATCTCAGTGATGTTCGGGGCTAGAGAGACAATGCGCTGCGGGGCTTCCATCAGCGTAAAGGGCGTGTTAAAGTCATCATATATGACAGTCTCCTGCAGCGGCAGGAGCGCTGCGATGATGGGAAGGAAAAAGGAGATGATCATTCTTTGACCTGCCGCTTTTCGGACGGTCTAGGAATCAGCGAGATCTCGGGAAGCTTCGAATAGCGGTTCTCGCGGATATCGACATCGGCCTGAAAAACGTCTTTGATCTTGTCCCGGGTGATCATCTCGGCGGGAGCCCCCTGGGCATGAACCCTTCCCTCTTTAAGGAAAATGATCTTGTAGGCGTAGGGGATGACGAGGTTGATATTATGCTCGGTTGCCAGGATCGTCTTTTCCTTTTCCTTCTGGAGCCTCCCCAGGATCTCGAAGACTTCGAGGCCGTAGTTGAGGTCGAGGTGGGAGCTGGGCTCGTCCAGGAAAAGGAGCGGAGTGTCCTGGGCCAGCGCCCGGGCGATCAGGACCCGCTGGCGCTCGCCGCCGCTCAGGTAGGCCACTTTCTTGTCCTGAAGCGGGGTGATCTCGACCATCTCCAGGACGTCCTGGATGAGGCGCCGGTCCGATGACGAAAGGCCGCTCAGCCTTCCCTGGTGGACATACCGGCCCATAGCTACGAGTTCGTACACGCTGAAATCGAAGGTCAGGTCGGAGATCTGGGGAACGAAGGCGATCTTCCGGGCGACCTCCCGCCGCATCAAGCGGAAGAGGTCTGTGCCGTCAATCGCGACCTCCCCGGAGACATCTTTCAGAAGTCCTTGCAGTGCCTTGATAAGAGTACTCTTGCCGGAGCCATTGGGACCGAGGATACAGGCGAATTCTCCCTTCTCGAGGCGGAGGTCGATGTCGTGGATGACATCGCCGCCCCCGTACCCGGCGTGTAAGCTCTTGACTTCGAGGATGCCCATCGGATTGAGGTTTTATCCCTTTTGCCGCAGAAAATCAAGAAATCGCCCCAGGGATCAGACGCTTTGGAGGTTCTAGAGATTGTCTAAGAGACGAGAAGGCGACGGCCAGGGATCCCAGGCCGTAGAGACTAAGCGCCTGACCCGCCCGGGCGGGTGTGAAGCCGAGCCGTCGCGTCAGGTAGAGCGATAGGAAGAAGATGACCATCGCGCCCGAGGCATTCACCAGGTTGACGGCGAAGAGAAACCAGGCTTCCCTCGGCAGGCCGCTGTAAGCGCGGCGGTAAAGACGCGCAATGCTTTTAATCATGGTCAGATTCGGCTCATTATATCAGAAGTCCGCCGCTGGAGTTCCCGGTTTTGTATCAGAAACCATTTTCATTTAATCGGGCGCCCATTCGGAAATGGAGAAGCGACCTCGAAGGTTTAGCCCTCCAGAGGTGTTTTTCGAGGGGAGCCGCCTTCATTTATTTGGCGAAGGCGAAGCGTATGAGCGAGGAAGTCCGTCGACGACTGAGCGGGCATGGTTTCTCGACCGGAGGGAGAGAAGAGCGAAGGAGGAGGTCGGAGCGAGTTTCCTCGCTGGGGAAACGAGCGGGCTGACGAACTCCATACGCGAGCCTCAACGGCGTTAAAAACCTGAGCGGAAGCGCAGACATTTCCGAATGGGCGCAGTTCCTTGACTTTTGGCGGGGGATGAATCTAAGATGGAGCGGTCCATCCAAAATCCCAAGATAATCAAGGGTTTAACTTGACCGGGACGGACTGAGATGAAAGACGTGTATCCATTCCAGGAGATCGAGGAGAAGTGGCAGAAGATCTGGGCGCAAGAGAAGGTCTTCGCGGCCGGCGACGACCCTCGGCAGACGAAGTATTATTGTCTGGAGATGTACCCCTATCCCTCCGGCCGGATTCATATGGGGCACGTCCGAAACTATTCCATCGGCGACGTCATCTCCCGCTTCAAGCTCATGAAAGGGTTCAACGTCCTCCATCCGATCGGCTGGGACGCGCTGGGCATGCCGGCCGAGAACGCGGCCATCAAGCACGGTATCCACCCCCAGGAATGGACCCTCGACAATATCGCCCACATGAAGAGACAGCTCCAACGGCTGGGATTCAGCTACGACTGGTCCCGCGAGGTCAACACCTGTCTTCCGGAGTACTACAGATGGAACCAATGGATCTTCCTGAAGATGTTCGACCGCGGGCTGGCCTTCCGCAAGAAGAGCTGGGTCAACTGGTGCCCCCAGTGCCGGACGGTCCTGGCCAATGAGCAGGCGGCCGGCGGGGTCTGCTGGCGCTGCGATTCCGGCGTCGAACAGAAGGAGATGGACCACTGGTTCCTGAGGATCACCGCCTACGCCAAGGAGCTGCTGGAAGGGCACCGCCTCCTTGAGAAATGGCCCGAACACGTCCTCCTGATGCAGAGAAACTGGATCGGGGAGAGCGAGGGGGCCCACATCTTTTTTGCCTTGAAGGGCGATCCACGAACGATCGAGGTTTTCACCACCCGTATCGATACGATCTTCGGCGCCACCTTCATGCTCCTCTCGCCGGAGCATCCGCTCAGCCGGGAGCTTCTGGCCGGATCGCCGGACAAGGAACGCCGGCGCCAGGAGATGGTGCGGGCTGTCCGGGACGCCCGGATGAGGAAGGAAGAGGGAGAAGCGGAGAAAGAAGGGATCGACACGGGCAAGAAGGCGATCAACCCGTTCTCCGGGGAAGAGATTCCCATCTGGATCGCCAACTATGTGCTGATGGACTACGGGACCGGGGCCGTCATGGCCGTGCCCGCTCACGACCAGCGCGATTTCGAATTCGCCCGGAAGTACGATTTGCTCGTCCGGACGGTTATCGTGCCCGCCGAAAAACCTGGTTTCGAAGAGCCCCTCGAGGGGGCATCCGAAGAATACGGGAGACTCATCAACTCCGGCGCCTTCTCGGGTCTGAGTTCCCGGGAGGCCATGGAGCAGATGTCCGGGCACGCCCGGGAACGCGGGTTTGGTCGGAAGAGCCTCACTTACAGACTCCGCGATTGGGGCATCTCCCGGCAGCGGTACTGGGGCACTCCCATCCCCATCATCTATTGCGAAAAATGCGGGACGGTCGGCGTTCCTTATGAAGATCTTCCCGTGGAATTGCCTTTTGCCGTGAAGTTCACGGGGGGGGAAGGTTCTCCCTTGGAAAGGGCCTCCGGATTCGTGGACACAACCTGTCCGAAATGCGGCGGAAAAGCGCGGCGGGAGACGGACACCATGGACACCTTCTTCGACTCTTCCTGGTACTTCTTCCGCTACCTCTCACCCCATAAGCAGGATGGTCCTTTTGACCCCGCCGGCGCCTCCTACTGGCTTCCCGTCGACCTCTACATCGGCGGGGTGGAACATGCCATTCTCCATCTCATCTATGCACGCTTCTTCACCAAGGTTCTCAGAGACCTGGGCATTTCGTCGGTCGACGAACCCTTCCCCCATTATCTCGCCCAGGGCATGGTCACCAAGGACGGCGCGGCCATGTCCAAGTCGAGGGGAAATGTCGTCGACCCAGACGAGATCGTCCAGGAGTACGGAGCCGATTCTCTGCGCTTGTTCATGCTCTTTGCTTCGCCCCCGGAGAAAGAATTCGCCTGGGCCGAGGATGGGATCGAAGGGGCTTTCCGTTTCCTCAACCGGGTCTGGGCCATCATCGAGGAGAACAGGGACCTGTTTGGGAGCGAGGCGACCTCTCCGCAGAGCCTTGAGCGGGCCGAGGGGATGACCCTGCTCAGGAAAACACACCGGACGATCCGCAAAGTGACCGAGGACATCGAGAAACGATGCCACCTCAACACCGCCATCAGCTCGGTCATGGAGCTTTATAATCTGGCCAGGAAGGAGAAGGAGGCCCTCCGGCAAAGCGATGCGGGAAGGGGAGTGCTGCGGCTGGCTTTGGAAAGCCTGATCATCCTTCTCTCGCCCTTCACGCCCCATCTCTCGGAGGAGTTGTGGGAGAGAACGGGCCACCGCGGGCTTCTGGCCCGCTACCCCTGGCCGGACTTCGATCCAGATCTGGCCAGAGAGGAAAAAGTCACCATCGTCGTCCAGGTCAACGGCAGGCTCCGAGACAAGTTCGAGGCCGATCCCGACATCGGCGAGAACGAAATGAAAGAGCGTGCCCTGGCGCTCGACCGCATCCGGGCCGCGATCGCCGGGCGGACCATCCGGAAGGTCATCTGCATCGAGAACAAGCTGGTCAATATCGTCGTGTGAGCGAAATGGAGACGAAGAAGATCCTCAGCCTGGTGGGGTTCGCCTGCCTGGTTCTCATTCACTGCGGCTACTATCTGCGCGGAACAGGCAGCTCCCTTCCCCGGCACATCAAACGGGTCGAGGTCCCCATGTTCAAGAACATGACCACCCGCTTCGACCTGGATGTGACCCTGACCCGAAGTGTCATCGACGAACTCGTCAGCCGCGGCAAAGTGGAGGTGACGAGCGACTCCGGTGCCGCCGACGCTCTCCTTGTCGGCGAGATCAATGCTTTCAATGTTAATCCGATCGCCTTCACCGATCAGAGCACGGCCGACCGCTATACGATCACGGTGGTGGCCAAGATCGTCCTCCGTGACCTGAGCAACCAGAAGGTCATCTTTTCCAATCCCTCCTTTGTTTATCAGGAGGAGTACGAGGTGCCCCAGGGGACCAGCTTTGAGACCTGGGAAAGCCAGGCGATCAGCAAGGTGGCGGAGAAGTTCGCCAGCAGCCTGGTCAGCACTCTGCTCGAGGGATTTTGAATGAGGGCCTTCGACCCGCTGGCCGCCGCGATCAGCGAGGACCGCCCGGCCTCCTGCTATTTTTTTTACGGGGAAGAAGAGTATCTGGCCGAGCTATTCATCCGGCGGCTCAAGCAGGCCTTGATCACACCGGATGCGCAGGGTTTCAACATCGAGAGGTTCGACCTGGCCGGGATGCGCTGGGCGGATGTCATCGACACGGCCAGGACCGCACCGTTTTTCTTCTCTCCCTGGCGCATCGTCGTCGTCAAGGCGTTGGAGGATAACCGGGAACGCAAGGACGCCAAGGAGCGCCGCGAGGGTTCCAGGAAGCTCTCTTCTCTTGACGAGAAGATCATCCGTGAATACTTGCGGTCGCCGGCCTCAAGAACGGTCCTGGTCGTGGTGATAGCCGGCCGGGTCAAGAAGACCCACCCGCTGGTCCGGTTTTTCGTCTCCCTGCCCCGGTCGAAAGTCCAGAGCCGGGACCTGAAACCCCTAAAGGCGGGCATTCTTTATGACTGGATGGCCAAGCAGCTGGCCGCCTTGGGGAAGTCGGCCACTCCCGCTGCTCTAAGCCGCCTGGAGGAGATCGTCGGGAACGAACTCCGCCGGATCGACCAGGAGCTGCAGAAGCTTGCCGTCTACACGGCCGAGCGGAAAATGGTCGATCTCGACGATGTCCATCAGGTCTGTGACTGGACGAGGTCGTTCGTCGAATGGGACCTCACCGATGCCCTGAAAAAGGGGGATTCGAGACAATCGTTGGTGACCTTGAACCGGGCTTTTCAAGAGGGGGAAAAGCCCGAGAATGTCCTGCGCGTCCTGGCCAATTTCTTCCGTGACCTCTTGCTGGCCAGGCTCTGGCTCAGGGAAGGCCGGGACCGGAAAGAGATCTTCTCTTTCCTGAAACCGCAGATCAAAGAGACCTTCGTCAAGCTCTATGCGGATGAATTCAGGGCCCTTTTTTCTCTTGTCGACAGCCTCCCGCTCGAGGAACTGAACTGGGCCATCCGGGAACTGGAGAAGATCGATCTGTTGATCAAGACGTCCGATTCTTCCGCCCAGACACTGATCGAGACGTTCATCATCGAATACTTCGGCCGGCAGAATCAGGCCCGGAGAGAGCGGATCGCTAGCTGGAGGGGGAGGGGTTGATCAGTCCCGCCTTCCTGGTGAGACGGGATTTGAGGCGGGCGCCTTTGTTCTTGTGGATGGCGCCCTTTTTGACGGATTTATCGATCAGGGAGATCGTCGAGGGAATAAGCTTCTGGGCGGTTTCCTTATCGGTCTGTTGAATGGCTTCCCGGAAATTCTTGACTTGGCTGCGGAGAACGGACTTGTTCCTCCTGTTGACGGCGTTCCTCCGGATGCTGCGGCGGCGCTGGCGGATCACGGACCGGTGCTTAGCCATATTCGACTCCTTTTTTGAGTTCATATGATAGAGTATGCGGCCTTCAAAGTCAACGGCTGAAAAAGGAAGCATTTCTGATTGAGTGAGGCCGCAAGGCGCAGCAGCGGCCGAGGAGGGGAGGCAGGGAGCGAAGCGACCGTTGGAAGGGGGAAGGCGGAGCGAATTCCCCCTCCAAGCTACGTGGGTCCCCCTTCCGCTACGGGGGCTTAAGGGCGGCTTCCTGCGCCTTGCGTAAAGATTGCTTGATAAGAAATGCTTCCGCTGAAAAGGAAAATGTAGGATGATAATAGTTTTACAAAGGGTGAAAGAGGCTTGGGTGGAGGCCGGAGGACGGACCGCCGGAAGGATCGGCCGGGGGGTCTGCCTTCTCGTGGGGGTCGAAAAAGGCGACACCCGCGAGGACGCCGAGTTCTTGGCCGGAAAGGCGACGGAACTCCGCATTTTCCCCGACGGTGAAGGCCGGATGAACCTTTCCCTGGCCGAGATCGGGGGAGAGGTCCTGGCCGTCTCCCAGTTCACCCTGGCGGGTTCGACAAGGAAGGGAAGACGGCCGAGCTTCGACGGGGCCGAGGAGCCAAGCGCTGCGGCGTCTCTCTTCGAAGACCTGATCGCTCGGATCAGGCAGAAAGGATTCCGCGTGGAAACGGGGGTTTTTCAAGCCGAGATGAGCGTGCACATCAACAACGAAGGGCCCGTGACCTTCGTCCTTGAATCCCGCCGGGCCCGTGAGAAGGAGAGGAGGATCAGCCGCTGAAGCGCACGCTGCTGATCTTCCGGAGAGAGGCGACGGCCGCCTGTCGTACGTAGGCGCTTGGGTCCTTAGTGAGCTCGATGAGGAGCGCCAGAGCCTCCTTCCCGCCGATCTCTCCGAGGGCGTCCGCGGCGCTCTTCCTGACATCGACGTTCGGATCGGCCAGGACCGTTCGAATGGCCGGGACCGCGGCGCCTTCTTTCCTCAGGCCGAGGACTTTGAGCACAGCGCTTTTCATGTACCAGGGAGGCCGGGACAATTTTTCATAGACAGGGGAGAAGTTCCAGATCTCTCTCTCGCTGAGCTCCTTGATCAGGAAGTCACGGTTGGATTCGGAATGGTCGGACAGGCCTTCCAGCAGGACCTTGAGCACCCAGGGAGCCTTGAGCCTGGCGATGGCTTTCAGGATCTTGAGGCGCTTGTCTTTGTCGGCCTGGGAATTCAGTTTCCGGAGGAAGGCGGCGGCATAATATTCGTCCTTTTTGTCTTTTTCTTCAAACTCTTTGAGGGCACGCTTGGCGGCATTGGCGAGCGCCCGGAAGTCGTCCTCGAGAAAGCTCTCGTAGACTTCGGGTTCCTGAAAGGATGTCTCCCTGAGGAACTTGAGGGCCGTCGCTTTGACCAAGGGGGACGCTTCTTTTTCTCTAAGAACGGAGAGAAGGAACATGATCCTCTCCTCCCTGGACAGGGTTTCAATGCGGGTGTAGAGGAATTTGATCTTTTCCTGAGGAGCGAGAGGAGAGAATTGTTCTGCAAAATCCTCGAGCGTCATGTCTGCCCAACCGATATCCGATGAACTCAAACCATATCGAGAATATGACCCAGTTTTTCTTTCTTCGTTTTCAGATATTTGAGGTTGTCCCCGTTGGGGGCGATCTCGATCGGCACCCGGTCGACGATCTCAAGCCCGTAGCCGGCCAGTCCGATGAACTTGCGGGGATTATTGGTCATCAGCCTGATCTTCTTCACTCCCAGGGCGACCAGGATCTGGGCTCCGATCCCATAATCCCGCTGGTCCGGTTTGAACCCGAGCTGACGGTTGGCCTCGACCGTGTCCGCACCCAGGTCCTGGATCGCATACGCTTTGATCTTGTTGGTCAGGCCGATCCCCCGGCCTTCCTGGTTGAGGATGTACAGAATGATCCCCTGGCCTTCCTTCTCGATAATCTCCATAGCCCGTTGGAGCTGCTGTCCGCAATCGCAGCGGCTGGAGCCGAAAGTGTCCCCCGTCAAACACTGGGAGTGCGCCCGGACCAGGATGGGTTTTTTCTCTTCGATCTTCCCTTTGAGCAGGGCGACATGATTCTCGTGATGGATCATGTCCTCGAAGATGTGGATCCGGAAGTGCCCATGTCGGGTGGGAAGGTCGGCTTCATCGATCTTTTGGACCAGGCTCTCGGTCCGCATCCGATAATGGATGAGGTCGGTGATCGTCAGGATGGGAATGCCGTGCTTCCGGCTGAAGTCCTCGAGTTGAGGCATCCGAGCCATGGTTCCGTCCTCGTTCATGATCTCGCAGATGACGCCGGCCGGCTGCAGCCCGGCCATCCTGGCCAGGTCGACGGCCGCCTCGGTCTGACCGGCTCTGGACAGGACACCGCCCGCCTTGGCTTCGAGGGGGAAGATGTGTCCCGGCCGCACCAGGTCGGCCGGTGCGGTCTTGGGATCGATGACGACCTGGACGGTCCTGGCCCGGTCGAAAGTCGAGATCCCGGTGGTGATGCCGTCCCTGGCATCGATGGAAACAGTGAAGGCGGTCTCGAAACGGGAGGTGTTCTCCCGCACCATAAGGGGGAGTTGAAGCTCGATGAGCTTGTTTTTTGTCAGAGGGAGGCAGACCAGGCCGCGTCCGAAGCGGCTCATGAAGTTGATGATCTCCGGGGTGACCTTTTCGGCGGCGACCATCAGGTCGCCCTCGTTCTCCCGATCCTCATCGTCGACGATGATGATCAGCCGTCCCGCAGAGATCTCCTCCAATACCCGTTCCACGGCGACAACAGGAGACTCCTTTTCCATCGGGTCGACCTTTATATTCTTCTTTCGGCTCGTGATCAAAGGGCCGCTTCTTTAGGCCCTGTTCTTTGCCCGCGACATCCAATTATACACGTATTTGCCGATAATGTCACACTCCAGGTTCACCATCCGGCCTCTCCG
Source organism: Candidatus Desulfaltia sp. (assembly GCA_035528895.1). GTDB lineage: Bacteria > Acidobacteriota > Aminicenantia > Aminicenantales > UBA8522 > UBA8522. Next base: position 37,041 of record DATKXS010000014.1, on the reverse strand, counting down.
CAGGTCTTTGAGGTTCGATTTGGCGATGGTCAGGGGAATGAGTTCAGCGTCGAAGGAGGACGTCCTGAGCCCGGCGACCGTCAGGCTGACGCCGTTGACGGCCACCGACCCCTGGGGGACGAGAAAAGGCCGGAGGTCGCGGGGGAAGGAGATGGTGAGACGGCGGCCGGGCGCTTTTTCGACGATCCGAAGCACTTTGCCCAGGCCATCGATATGCCCGCTGACCAGGTGCCCGCTGAGCGGCGACTGGAGCGTCAGCGGCAGCTCCAGGTTCAGCTTCTCGCCGCTCCAGAGCGAACCGAGGTTCGTCCTGGCGACGGTTTCCTGAGAGAGGTTGAAAAAGAGCTTGTTCGCCTCGCGCCGGAGGAGGCTCAAACACACTCCTTCAACCGCCACGCTTCCCCCCCCTTCCAGGGCGGGGAAAGACGACGGCGCCTCTATAGCGATCTCCTGTTTGCCTGATCGATAGCCCTTAAAAAGCCCCTGATGATGAATGATTCCTGTGAACATTATAGGTATCCTTCGATAACGATATCGTCTCCGATCGTGAACGCGGAAACTTGGCGGATCGCCCAGGAGTCCTGCACCCGCCGGACGCCCTCTCCTTCGAGAAGGGAGGGCGCGGCGGCGCCGCCGATGAGCCGCGGAGATAAGGTCAGGAAAAGCTTGTCAGCGAACCGGCCCTCGATCATGGTCGTCAGCAAGCGGCTTCCTCCTTCGACGAGCAGGCTGGTGATCCCGCGCCCGCCCAGATGGGCGAGAACCGCGGCGACGTTGACCGGCCGCGAGGCGCCGGGGATTTCGACGACCTCTATCCCTCGTTTTTCGAGAAGGTCCCGTTTTCGAGAAGGAGCCCCTCCGGCCGTAAAGACGATGATCCTTCCTTCGGAGAGAGTGGACAGGATCCGGGCGCGGAGAGGAAAGCGAAGGTGAGAATCAAGGACGACGCGGACGATCTTTTTTCGGGCCCACTGGGGATGGCGAACGGTGAGCAGGGGATCGTCGCTGAGGATCGTCTGGATGCCCACCATGATGGCGTCCTGTTCTCCCCTGAGGAGGTGGACGTAATCCCTGGTCAGGGGGGAGGAGATCCAGCGGGAATCCCGCGTCCGAGTGGCCGTCCGGCCGTCGAGACTGAGGGCGGCCTTCAGGGTGACGAAGGGGATGCCTCGGGTGATGTGTTTGATGTAGCTCTCATTCAGAGTGACGTTCCTCTCCTGAAGGAGGCCGACGGAAACGTCGATCCCGGCCGCGCGCAGCTTCCGGATTCCCTTCCGAAAAACGAGCGGGTTAGGATCGAGCGAAGAGACGACGACCCGTCTCGGCCTGGCCCGGATGACGGCGTCCACGCAGGGAGGAGTCCTCCCCCAATGGACACAGGGCTCTAAAGTGATATAAAGCGTGCTCCCCCTGGCCGGGCGGCCCGCCCGCTCCAAGGCAACGGCTTCGGCGTGGGGTTTGCCGGGACGTTCATGATAGCCGTAGCCGATGATCGCGTGCCGGCGGACGACGACGGCCCCGACATACGGATTCGGGCTGGCCCAACCCCTGGCTTTCTCGGCCAAACCGTAGGCCATCTCGAGGTAGGCAATATCCTTGAGGTCGGTCATGAGAGCAGGGCGTTGACGAAGTCCCGGGGGGAGAACGGCAGGATATCGCCGGCATCCTCTCCCATCCCGATGTACTTGACGGGGAGCCGCAGTTCCTCGATGATGCTGATGACGCTCCCTCCTTTGGCCGTACCATCGAGCTTGGTCAAGAAGATGCCGGTGATCCCAGTGAACTTGAGGAATTCCCGGGCTTGGACAAGGGCATTCTGGCCGATGGTCGAATCCAGGACCAGCAGGATTTCCTGGGGCGCAGCGGCGACCTCCCGGGCGATAATCCGCTTGACCTTTTCCAGTTCACTCATCAGGTTGGCGTTGGTGTGGACTCGCCCGGCGGTATCGACGAGGAGCAGATCGTGGCCGTGGGCCTTGAAGGATTGGAGGGCGTCATAGACAACCGCCGCCGGATCGGCGCCATACTGGCCGCGAATGACCGGGACGTTCAATTTTTTCCCCCAGATCATCAGTTGCTCCTGGGCAGCCGCCCGGAAGGTGTCGGCGGCGACCATCAAGACGCTCTTTCCCATGGTTCGAAAATGCAGGGCGAGCTTGGCCAGAGAGGTCGTTTTCCCGCCGCCGTTGACGCCGACCATCATGATCACCGCCGGGGCGGGACCGACGGCGGGTTCGGTGGGATAGCGGCCGAGTATCCGGATGAGTTCCTCGCGCAAAGCGTTTTGAACCGCCGCAACGGGATCTTCTTTCCTCGTTTTTTCCTTGAGCGCTTGGATGATTCCTTCGGTGGCGGAGGCTCCCGTGTCCGCCGAGATCAAGGCCTCGGCAAGGTCCTCCAGGATGGCGTCACGCGGCCGGCCGCTCTGGAAAAGGCCTTCCAACCTCTCCCGGAAGGTCTGGCGCGTCCTGAAGAGTTTTTCCCTGAGATTGTCCAGCACGGCAGACATTATATTTTTGGGATTTCCCCCCGTCAAGAGGAGAGGCTCGGGGTTCGGTTGAGGATTGGTGGGGATTGTGTTAAATATAGCTGATGCCGATGGACGATTCCCGCTGGCTGATCGCATCCCCTCGCCCCGAGGCCGATATCCTGGCCGCTGAGCTGGGCATCCCTCTGCCGATCGCCCGGGTTTTGACCAATCGGGATGTCTTGACTCCGGAGGCGGCCCGGACGTTCCTCGAGGGGACTCTGAACGATCTCTACGACCCCTACTTGATGGCCGGGATGGACAGGGCCGTCACCCGGATCGAGGAGGCGATCCGGAAAAAAGAGAAGATCTTGATTTTCGGGGATTATGACGTCGACGGAGTCCTCTCGGTGGTCATCCTGTTAAAAGCCCTCGCCGGGCTGGGAGCGGAGGTGGACTATTTCATCCCGGAACGGATCAAGGAAGGCTACGGAATCAAGGTGGCGCACCTGCAGATCGCCAAAGAAAAGGGTGCCCGCCTGGTCGTAAGCGTCGATTGCGGGATCAAGGCCGTCGACTTCGCCGACAGGGCCAAGAAAGCCGGTCTGGACGTGATCATCACCGACCACCATCTCCCGGGTGATGACCTGCCCGAGGCGGTTGCCCTGCTCAACCCCGTGCTTAAAGAGTCCGGCTATCCGTACCCGGGGCTGGCCGGCGTCGGTGTGGTCTTCAAGTTGCTCCAGGCGCTGCTGGAAAAGCGGGGGAAATCGGCCCACCTTCCTCATTACGCCAAGCTCGTGGCCATCGGTACGATCGCCGATGTGGCCAACCTCCGGGGAGAGAACAGGCTGCTGGTCAGATCCGGCCTCAAAGGATTGGAGAACGTCTTCAACCGGGGGTTGCGCAGTCTTCTCGAACAGTGTGGATGTCTCGACAAGAAGGTTTCAGAGGGAGACGTCGGGTTCCGGATTGCCCCCCGGATCAATGCCGCGGGCCGCATGGGGACGGCCGACGATGCCGTCCGGCTGTTCTTGTCGGATGACGATTCGGAATCTCACCGACTAGCCCGGCGGCTGAGCGAACTGAACTCTCGAAGACAGAATGAAGAGGCCAAGATTTTCTCCGAGGCCGAGAAGCGCATCCGGGAGGGCGCGCTCGACAAACGCTACAAGATGCTGGTCCTCGGCTGTGAAACCTGGCATCGCGGGATCATCGGCATCGTCGCTTCCAAGCTCAAGGACGCCTTCAACCGGCCCGTGCTGCTCTTTAACTACGACGACGGAAAGGCCCATGGTTCGGGGCGGAGCATCAGCGAGCTGTCGCTGATCGAGTGTCTCGATGCCTGCCGTGATATCTTCCTAGACTACGGCGGCCACCCTCTGGCCGTGGGCTGTGTATTGCCGAGAGAGAGGATGGGGATGCTCCGGGAACGGATCAACCGGGTTGTCGGCGAGAGATTGCGGACCGAGGACCTCCAGAGGAAGCTCCGCATCGACTCCCGGCTGAGATTGAACGAGATCCAGACATCCTTCATCGACGCCTACCTGCGCCTGGCACCATTCGGCGTCGGGAATCCGAAGCCGACGTTTCTCAGTGAAGGAGTGGAAGTCATCGGCCCTCCGAGGCTCCTCAAGAACAAACATCTCAAGTTCCTGGCCCGGCAGGACGGCCGGATGATCGAGGTCTTGGGCTGGGATAGGAAGGAGTGGGCCGAGGATATCCGGCCGGGAGAGCGCCTTGACATCGTCTTTTCCCTCCAATCCTCCACGTTTCTCGGGGCGGAAAAATACAGCCTTTCGCTCGGGGATATCAGAGCCTCAGGAAAATGACCAAGCTGACATTGGCCAGGACGATCCGGATCGTCTTCGCAAGCGTCCTGGTCGTTGTGATCGCGGTCATCATCTGGTATTTTCTTTCTCACCGGCGGCCCCGGACGGTCGTTCCAGAAAAAAAGGAGGAGATTCCGGCCGAGAAAGTGGAACGACAGGATGGGGTCGAGCACCTTGACTTCAAGGGGAACCGAGTCATCCAGGCCAAGGCGGAGAGGCATTATGCCGGCGAGGACGGCCGCTATTTCATGGAGGGGAATGTCGAGATCCGGGAACTCGGCAAAGAGGAGGGGGAAGAGATCGTGCTCTCGGGGGAAAAGGTCTCTTATGACAAAGACTGGACGGAGGCTTTTCTGGAGGGCAATGCCAAACTCCAGTATAGGGGCCTCACTGTGGAATCCGCGGCCTTCGCCTACCTGAAGAACGACGAGATCCTGACTACCGACAAAGCGGTCGTTTTTTCCTCCAGAAAGGTCTCCGGGAAAGCCGGGAGAATGACCTACTCCTTCCGCGAGGAATCGCTGCGCCTCGAAGAAGAGGTCGAGCTCCGGTTGATCGAAGAAACAACGAGCGACATCCCGTTCGTGACGCGGGGGGATATCGTCACTTTCCAGAGGAGACCAAAACGGGGTGTCGTCGAGGGAAATGCGTCTTTCTCTTTCGGGAAGAACCAGGGCCGGGCCGATACCCTGCTCTTCAAATTGACCGCGGACGAGCAGTATGCCCGGAGTTTTTCCCTGAGAGGAAACGCCCAGGCCACGCTTGTTGATGACGGAGAGCCGGCATCGGGCTCGGAGTACCCTGACCGGCCGGGCAGAGAGAGGGATATTTCCGCCGACGAGATCGACCTCCGGGTCTTCAAAGATATGCACAAGATCGATAGAGTCGAGGCCCGTAACGATTGCCAGCTGAGATTTTATGTGACCGAGGGAGGGGACACCGAGGTCCGTTCGGGCCGGATGAGGATACTTTTCGACCGCTCGGGGGGATTGCAAAAGTTCTTCGCCTGGGACGATGTCCGTCTGCAAGAACGGGGCGGGGAGCCTGAGAAAGAACGTTTTATCTCCGGACAGGAGATATACATCGGCAAAAAGGGGGGACTATGGAAAATCAAGGCCCCCGAAGGTGGGGAGGCGCGGATCGATTCTCGGGCCAGCGAAGTGACGGCCCGGTCCTTGACGCTATATCCAAGGCGAGAGGTTCTAGACGCGGAGGGGGATGTCAAGGTCATCCTCAAACTCCGGCCGGAGGAAGACGAAGCGGTGGGTTTCTTTTCGAGCGAACAACCCGTGTTCGGCGCCGCTCAAAAAATGAGATACGATGAAAAGACGGATCGTTTACAATTGAAAGAGAATGTTCGGATGTGGCAAGGCAAAGAGATCCTCTTTGCCGACCTGCTGACCGCCTTTAGAAAAACTGGAGAAATTGCGGGGGAAGGGCATGTCCGGACTCTCTTGCACCATCGCCAAAAAACGGAAGGAGCGGAAGAAGAAAAGATCGAGATCGGAGGAGAACGGGTGAGCTTCGTCCCCCAGCAGAACCTGCTCACTTACGAACAGGCATGTTGGCTCAAGTCCAGGAAGGTCGGACTGAATTCCGAGCGGATCAGTGTCTTCTTTCGGGAGAGGACAGCGGAGATCCAGCAGATCGAAGCCCAAGGCAAAGTGACCATCGCCGAAGAGCTCCGGGAGGGTCGTGGAGAGAAGGCTCTCTATTTCCTCGAGCAGGAGACCGTCGTCCTGACCGGAAACCCAAAAATCACGGACAAAGAGAAGGGGGTTATCGAGGGGGACAAATTGACTTTTCGCCTGGGCGAAGGTAGAATCCAGGTGGAGAACAAGGATCGAGGACGGTCAACGACCGTCATCAAGTCGTAACCCATGAGTCCCCTGTTGAAGGCCATCGGCCTGGCCAAAAGCTATCGTCAGAAGCGGGTCGTCGACGGCGTCTCGGTCGAGATCGGAAAAACCGAGGTCGTCGGCCTGCTGGGCCCGAACGGCGCCGGGAAAACGACGACTTTTTCCATGATCATTGGTCTCGTCCCGCAGGATGAAGGGAGGGTCTATCTGGGAGGCGAGGATATCACCGAGATGCCCATGTACCTGAGGGCTCAAAAGGGGCTCGGTCTTCTGCCGCAGGAGCCCTCTTCGTTTCGCAAGCTCAGCGTCGAGGACAACCTTCTGTCCATCCTCGAGGTGATACCGGATTCCGAGACCAGGGGAGACGGCGACGTCGGGAAGATCCTCCGGGAGTTCGGCCTGGAGAAGCTGGCCAAGGCAAAGGCCTGCACGCTTTCCGGAGGAGAACGGCGCCGGCTGGAGATCGCCCGGGCCATGACCACGCGGCCCGAGTTTCTCCTGCTGGATGAGCCGTTCACGGGCATCGATCCCCTGGCCATCCGGGACCTGCAGACGATCATCCTCTCTCTCCGGGATAAGGGGATCGGCCTCCTGATCACCGATCACAGCGTCCGGGAAACGCTGAAGATCACCGACCGGGCATACATCATCGACAAAGGCCGGATCCTCATGGAGGGAACGCCCCGGGAATTGGTCCTTTCCGAGGACGTCAGGAAGAGCTATCTGGGAGATGATTTCCGCCTCTGAGGTGAGAAAAGGAGAGAGCGACCGACCATGGTCTTGAAACAGCGGCTCGACCAGAGACTGGTCCAGAAACTGATCCTGGCGCCGGCGCTGCAGCAGGCCATCAAACTGCTTCCCTTGACCAACCTGGAGTTGATCGAGGTCATCAACGAAGAGCTCTCCCAGAACCCGATGCTCGAGGAGGAGACCTCGGAAAAAACGGTCCAGGAAAAAGAGGCAGGCGCAGCCGAGCGGGAAGGAGTGGAGGCGGGGGAGAGGGCCGAACGCCGGGAAGAAGCCGACCTGGGGGACGAACCGGGAGCTCCTGAGAAGACCATCGACCTGGAATTCGAGTCTCAATTCCAGGAATATTTCGACGATGGCTTCCGCCCCTTTTTCTCGGAGAAGAAGGAAAGCCCGGCTCTGGAAAACGTCCTGTCCAAGAGTCTCTCGCTCTGGGATCATCTGAACTGGCAGGCCAACCTGACCTTCTTCGAGCCGACTGACCGGGAGATCGCCCAGCTGATCATCGGCAATATCAACGAGGACGGCTATCTCCAGGCCTCCGAGGAAGAATTGGCCGAGATGGCCGGGGTCGATCTCGAGAAAATAAGGCCTGTCCGCGAGAAGATCATGGTGTTCGACCCTGTGGGCGTCGGCAGCCTGGATCTCAAGGAAGCCCTCCTGGTCCAGATGGAAAATCTCAAGATCGACGATGAGATCACCCGACAGCTCGTCCACCATCATCTCCCCCTTCTCGAGAGGTCGGATTACGCTCAACTGGCCAGGCTGCTGGGCGTCGGCCTCCAGGACATCAAGAACCATATCGAGGTCATCCAGAGCCTGGACCCCACCCCCGGGAGGAAATACAGCCAGGAAAAAACGTCCTATGTCCTGCCGGATATCGTCGTGGCCAAAGAGGATAACGACCTGGCCGTCAGCCTGAACGATGAGGGGCTTCCCCGATTGAGAATCAATGCCTACTACAGAAAGCTCCTTGCCCAGGCGGCCAAGGAGAACGTCGAGGCCTATCATTTCCTCAAGGACAAGCTGAAGAAGGCGCTCTGGTTTTTGCGCAGTCTCGACCAGCGCGATCGGACCGTCTATAAGGTAGCCAAGTACATCGTCGACCGCCAGCGCGAATTCTTCGAGAAGGGCATCGATTATATCAAGCCCTTGACATTGATGGAAATCGCCCGGGAAATCGGCGTCCACGAATCGACCGTCGGCCGGGTCGTGGCCAACAAGTTCATGACCACTCCCTGGGGGGTCTTTTCCTTGAAATATTTCTTTCATAAGTCCTTGGTGGGCGATTTCGGCGAGGAGATCTCCTCGCTGAAGATCAAGGAAAAGATCAAGAAGCTGGTCGAGAACGAGGACCGGAGCCGGCCTTTGAGCGATATCGAGATCGGAGACATCCTGGCCAAGAACAACCTCAAGATCGCCCGGCGGACGGTGGCCAAATACCGCAAGCAGCTCAAGATCCCGCCATCGCATATCCGGAAAAGAAAGTTCATCATGGAGGGAAGTTCATGATCGTGCATTTTACGGCTCGACAGATAGAGATCACGCCCGAGGTCAGGACCTACTGCGAGAAGAGGCTCAAGGCCCTCGAGAAACTGATGGGGTCGGTGATCGAGGTCGACCTCATCCTGTCCGTGCAGAAGTATCGTTACAAGGTCGAAATCCACGTCAAAGCGAAAGGGGCGGGGCTTATCGTCGAGGAAGAAACGCATGATCTGATGAACTCCTTGAACTTGGCCTTCGAAAACCTGGGGAAAAAGGTCAAGAAAGAACGAGAGAAATGGCGGGAGAAGAAGCGGCGAAAAGGCCGGGGACGAAAACAATTGGCCTATCCCCGGGAGAAAGAAGAGGAGACGCGCCGGGTCGTGCGCAGCGGTGATTATTCCCTGAAACCCATGCTCTTGGAGGAGGCGTTGCTCCAGTTCGATTTGGAGAAGAGGGACGTTTTCCTGTTCCGAAAGTCGGGCTCGGAGAAGTGGGCCGTGATCTTCCGGCGCAAGGACGGCCACTACGGATTGATCGATCCCGATTGACCCGGAGACGACAGGAGAGACCGTGAAAATCCACAGCCTGCTGAACGAAGGCTTGATCATCCCTGAGCTCGTTTCCCAGGAGAGAGATGCCGCCCTCGAGGAGATGGTCGGATACCTGAAGGCCGCGAACAAGATCACCCATGACAAGGAGCTTTTTGAAAAACTCATCCAGAGGGAAAAGCTGGGGAGCACGGCCATCGGCGAAGGAATTGCCATCCCGCACTGCAAGTTGCAAGAGGTCGAAAGCCCGTTCCTGGCTCTGGCGGTCTCCAAAAAGGGCGTCCGCTTCGAGGCCCTTGACGGGAAACCGACCCATATCTTTTTTCTGGTCGTCTCTTCCCCCGACAACCCCGGCCAGAGCCTCCAGATCCTGGCGGCCGTCGCCTATCTCGTCCGCAAAGCGGGTTCTCTGCAAAAGAGGATCATGGGGGCCAAGAATCCGGGCAAGATCCTTGAGATCATCCGTGAAGAAGAAGAAAAGATCCATGAATAAGGTGAGCGAGGCCGATCCCTCCCGCCTCATCCTTTCCGGCGGCCTCCTGCAGATCTTCGGTCTGGGCGTCATCATCACGGGCCACAGCGGCATCGGCAAGAGCGAGAGCGCCCTGGAGCTCATTTCCCGCGGACACCGCTTTATCTCCGACGATGTGGTGGAATTGACCCGGCGGAAGGACGGCCGGCTCGTCGGCCGGTCGCCCGCGTTGAGCCGCTACTTCATGGAGATCCGGGGGCTGGGGATCATCAATATCAAGGCGATTTTCGGGCCGAGGGCGATCTGCCGCCAATCTAAGGTGGACCTGGTCATCTGGCTCAAAAAGCGGCAGAAGGGAGACGAATACGACCGTCTGGGCCTCGAGTTCCCCGCGGATTATGAGATCCTCGGCGTCAAAATCCCGCAACTGATCATCCCCGTCGCTCCGGGGCGGACGATCGCCTTGCTGATCGAGGTGGCCTGCAAGGTCCACATCTTACGGAAAAAGGGGTATTATGCCTCCCATGAGATCGTCAAGAAACTGGACAAAGCGCTCAACTAGAGGCCAGAGAAGGATGAAGGATGACCGCTTCCTGATCATCACCGGCATATCCGGGTCGGGGAAGACCGTGGTCAGCCATTTCCTCGAGGACCTGGGATACTACTGTGTCGACAACCTGCCCGCCAAGCTCATCCCCAGCCTCGTCGATCTCTGGTTGCGAAAAGAGGTCGAGCTCCAGAAGATCGCGCTGGTCGTGGATATGAGAGAGCCCGGATTTCTGGCCGATTTCCCCGCGGCTGTAGAGGAGATCAAGAAAAGGATCTATCCCAAGATCATCTTTCTTGATGCCTCGGACGAGACCTTGTTGAAGAGGTTCAGCGAGACGCGCCGGCCCCATCCCTTGACCAAGAAGATGTCGGTGATCGATGGGATCCGCTGGGAGAGAAAACGCCTAGCGCCGATCAAGAAAATGGCCGACGATGTCTTAGACACCTCGTCCACCAACATCTCGCAGCTCAAGGAACTGCTCACCCGCCGGCTGGTCAAAGGCCGGACTCCGACCATGCAGGTTGTCATTGTGAGTTTCGGCTATAAATACGGGATCCCGCTCGACGCCGACCTGATCTTCGACACCCGATTCCTGCCCAATCCTTTCTATATCGACCATCTGCGAGACAAGACCGGGAAGAGCCCGAAGGTCCGCGCTCATGTCCTTCAGTCAGGCGGCACCCGGAAGTTCATAAGTCGACTGTTTCCGTTCATCGATTATCTCATCCCCGAGTTCATCTCCGAAGGCAAGAGCTATCTGACCATCGCCATCGGATGCACCGGCGGGAAACACCGGTCCGTCGTCATCGCCGAGGAGTTGAAGGGCTATCTTCGGAAGAAAAGATATGATATAAAGGTCTTCCATCGAGACATCTTCAAGTAGGCGCGAACAATGATCGGCGGCATTATCGTCTCCCACGGCCGTCTGGCCGAAGAGCTCCTCAATGCCCTGACCATCATCCTGGGAGAGGCGCTCAACATCGAGGCCATCTCGATCGGCTGGTACGACGATGTCGAAGACTCCAAAAAGAAGATCAGCCAGAGCCTGAAACGGGTCGACCAGAAGAATGGTATCGTCATCTTCACCGATATGTTCGGCGGCACGCCCTCCAACCTGAGCTTCAGCTTCCTCCGGGACAATCAGGTCGAAATCATCACCGGAGTCAATCTGCCGATGCTCATCAAGTTCGTCTCGCTGCAGCGCAGCAACCATTTGAAGGACGTGTCCAAAAAGGTCGTCGAGCAGGGCAAGAAGAACATCCATCTGGCCAGCGCCCTGTTGAGCTCGAAGCAATAGAGAGGCGCGCTCCGATGATCGAGAATGAAGTTCTCATCCGGAACAAATTGGGTCTCCACGCCCGGGCGGCGGTGAAATTCGTGAACCTGGCCAACCGCTATGGCGCCGCGGTCAAGATCATCAAGGACAACACGGAGATCGACGGCAAAAGCATCCTGGGGATACTGACCCTGGCCGCGATCCAGGGGAGCTCCGTCCTGCTCCGGGTCTCGGGCAAGGATGAAGAGGAGGCCATGACGGCGCTGACGGCGCTCATCAAAAACAAGTTCGGCGAGAAAGAGTGATCGACATGATGTTCATCCGCTTGCGCGGCAACGGCGTCTCCCCCGGGATCGGGATGGGGGAGATCTGCCTGAGCGATCCGGTCCTCTTTTCGTCCCGCAAAGAATCCATCCCGGCCTCTTCCGTAGGGGGCGAGTTGCGGCGGCTGAAAAAGGCGGTTGAACGAACCAAGAACGAGCTCCTGATCTTGAAACAGGAGATCAAAAGCAACATGGGTGAAGAATATGCCTTCATCTTCGACGCCCATCTGCTCATCCTGGAAGACCGCTCGCTCTTTGCCGGCATCGAAAAGAGTGTCCGGGAGGAAAAGGTCCGGGTGGAGTGGGCCCTCAATCAGGCCCATCAGAAGTATCAGGAGCTCTTCGATGCCATCGCCGACGAATATTTCCGGCAGAGGAAGTCGGATATTTCCGATGTCCTGGCCAGGATCGCCGCCAACCTGGGGCCGAAGCAGAAACGTCCGACGAGACTCGAGGAAACGAAGAAACAGGTCCTGGTCGCTCATGACCTGTTGCCGTCCGAGGCCGCCATGCGACTCAGCCGGGGGAATGTCCTGGCCGTAGCGATGGACATGGGAGGGCCGACCTCCCACACGGCCATCCTGGCCCGTTCCCTGAATATCCCGGCCGTTGTCGGCCTCCATAATATCACCCAGCAGGTCAAGAACGGGGACTATATCATCGTCGACGGCACCGACGGTGAGGTCATCATCAATCCGCCCCTGGCGGTCCGAAAAGAATTCCAGAGCAAGAAAGAGAAATACGATAAATATTTCCGGGAGCTCAAGAAGACGGCCAAGCTGGGATCGGTCACTCTCGACGGTGCGAGGTTCTTCCCCTTAGCGAACATCGAGCTTCCGGAGGAGGTCACGATGGCCTTCTCTTTCGGGGCGGAGGGGATCGGGCTCTTCCGTTCGGAATTCATCTATCTCCAGCGCGCCAGCCTGCCCACCGAGGAGGACCATCTCGCCGCCTATTTCCGGATCGCCAAGGCCGCTTACCCCGCGCCCGTCTACATCCGGACGATCGACATCGGGGGCGATAAAAGCCTTCCCCAGCTGAAGATCGAGAAGGAACCGAACCCGGCGCTCGGGCTGCGGGCCATCCGTTTCTCCCTGTGGAACCGGGATCTCTTCAAAGTCCAGCTCCGGGCGATCCTCCGGGCCAGCGTTCTCAAGAACGTCCGCCTTCTGATCCCCATGGTCACCGAGCTCGAGGAAGTCGGCGAGGTCAAGCTTCTCTTCGAGGAGGTCAAGAAGGAACTGGAAAAAGAGCGGGTGAAGTTCGACCGCCAGATCCCGCTCGGGGTGATGATCGAAGTCCCGGCCGCCGCCGCCATCACCGACATCCTGTTGAAGGAAGTGGACTTTATCAGTATCGGAACGAACGACCTCATCCAGTACTACCTGGCCGTCGACCGCTCCAACGAGTTCGTCTCCTATCTTTACAAGCCCCTCCATCCTGCGGTCCTGAGGATGATCCGGTTCGTCGTCCAGACGGCCTTGAGAGAGAGAAAGGATGTCGCCGTTTGCGGGGAGATGGCCGCCAACCCGCTTTCCGCCCTGATCCTCCTTGGTTTCGGCCTGCGCAAATTCAGCATGAATCCCATCTTCATTCCGCGCATCAAAAAGACCTTCCGCTCGCTCGAGCTGGGAACAGTGGAAAAAGTCGTCGACGAGGCGATGCGTCTGCGGACCGCTCAGGATATCGAGGAGTGCATCATCGAACGCATCCTGGTCAAGCACCCCAAGGCTTTCCTCCTGGGTCAGGTCATGTGACGCGGCCGAAATCGTCCTCAAGCCGGACGATATCGCTCTCGCTCGATCGCCCGATCCAGACTTCCATCACCCGGGCGGGGCGGCGGCCGACGCAGCGGAGGCGGTGCACGGTGCGACGCGGAATAAAGATCTCTTCCCCTCTCTTCGGCCGCCAGGTGCGTTTCCCCAGGGTCATCTCCAGCCCGGGATCGAGGACGACCCAGAATTCACTCCGGCGATGATGGTACTGGAGAGAGAACGCCTTGCCTGGTTTGACGGTGATGATCTTGAGGTTTCCCGTAATACGGTGGGGGTAAGAACGAAACTTTCCCCAGGGACGAACCTCTTCGTAGATTGTCTTTCTGAAGTCCGTCTCCGTCCGTTTCGGCGTCCCGGCAGTCACACTCTTGGGCTCAGAAGGGGACCTCATCGTCCCCTTCGTCCTCCTCTTTGAAACCCGTCTCTTCATCAGCGGACGTCTCCGGGGAGGGGCTTGCGGTCGGGAACGGCTCGACCTCGGCGGTATCTTCCCGCTTCCCGAGAAGAACAATGTTCTGAGCCTCGATTTCTGTGGTCGTCCGTTTGTTCCCCTCGCGGTCCTGCCAGCTGCGGGTCCGGAGCTTGCCTTCGATACAGATCTGTTTCCCCTGGGTCAGGAACTTCTCGCAGAACTCGGCCAGCTTGCCCCAGGCGATGAGGCGATGCCACTCCGTCCGGATTCGGCTTTCGTTGGTGCTGGGATTGAAGATCCGCTCGTTGGTGGCCAGGGAGAACCGGGCGATCGCCCGCTGGTTCTGGGGAAGGTAGCGAAGCTCCGGCTTTCCGCCCAGGCGTCCGATCAGGAGGACCTTGTTCAGACTGTTAACGTCTCTCATTTGGCGGACAAATCCTTGATCTTTTCTTGAGCAATCCTGGCCTCCTCTTCCATGGGATACTTGCTGGTCAGAAGCTTGAAGACGACCAGAGCCTCGTCCTTTCTCCCCAGCTCCGCCAGGGCCAGCCCTTTTTTCAGGTAGGCGGCGGCGATCTTGTCCCCCTGGGGGTAATTGAGGATCAGCTCGTTGAACTCATCGATGGCTTCGATGAATTTCCTTTGACTGAAAGAACATTCGCCGATCCAGTAGAGGGCGTTGTCGGCCAGGGGGCTGTCCGGGAAGCTGTCGCGGTAGATCTTGAACCCGTCCGTAGCCAGGTCGAAGTTGCCCTTGAGGTAATCGGCGTAGGCGGTATTATAGACCTCCTGGGGGGATAATCCCGTCGGCGGGGGGGCGGAGGGAGGATTCCGGACGGACGGCGAGGCCGGCTGCTCTTTTTCCGGCGGCTTTTTCTCGAGGGCTGTCGCCGGCCTCTCTTGAGCTTCCTGTCCCGGACCGAGACCGGCAGGGGGCGCTCCCTTCATCGTCATCAGGTTTTCGGAGATCTTCGCCAGGAGAAGGTTGATCTGGTCAATTTTGTCGAGGAGGAATTGATACTGGGAAGGAATGCTTTTGAGGTTATCCTCGACGTTGTTCTGTTCGGCCTGGAGGAGTTTGACCAGGGACTGCAAGTCCCTGACCTGAGCCCTCAAGGCGACGATGTCCTCAGCGCTTCGAGCGAGCCTTTCCTCCAGGGCGGACAGCTGCTTCTTGAGGACCTGGACGTCCTCGTAGATAAGCTCGTAGGCTTTCTTGCTCCTGTCCTGTCCGAAGGAGAGCAGAGAACACAAGACGAGAGCGAGAATCCCCGCCAGTCTCTTGGTCATCAACGAAGGTCTATTTTTCGATGATCAGAAATTGAGATCTTCTGTTCTGTTGCCAGGCCACCTCGTTGTGCCCGGTATCGAGCGGCTGGCTCTTTCCGTAAGAGATGATTTTCATCCTCTCCGGGGAGATGCCGAGTGACATCAGGTATTCCATGGTGCTCTTGGCTCTCTTCTCTCCCAGGGCCAGGTTGTATTCTTCCGTGCCGCGCTCATCACAGTGTCCCTCGATGAGGATCTTGGCGCTCTTGAACTTCCGCAACCAGGCGGCGCTGGTTTCGAGCATGGGCTTGGCGTCTGCCCGGATGGAGAAGCGGTCGTAGTCGAAATGGATCATCTTCAATGGCGCCTCGAGGTTGACCTCCTCGAGCGATTTGGCCATGAAGATCTCTTCCTCGGTCAGGGCCGGTTTCTTCACGGCGGGCGCTTCGTCGACTTTCTCCACTTTGGGCTGCTCTTTGACCGGAGGCGGCGGTGGCGCTGTTTTGGCCTTCGGTTTGCAGCTTGTCGTCAGCATAAAGGCGAGACAGCAGATGCACAAAAGAATCGTCAATTTCCTGGTCATTCTTCTTCCTCCTCCGATAAAATATTATGACACACGGCCGGGCGCCGTGGTGCCGCGTTTCATTCTATCCAAACCGAGTTCGCCCTGTCAATAGAAAAATGACTGTTGGACGGTCAGTTCGACCAGTCCGGGAGCTTGTTATTGCCCTGGGAAGTCAGCCGGCGCAGGTTCGCTCCGTCGTAATCGATGGCATAGAGCTGGAGAGAGCCGCTGAGGTTCGAGGAGAAGACGATATGCCGGCCGTCCGACGACCAACTCGGCGATTCGTTACGGGCGTTGCTCTCGGTCAACTTGATGATCTGATTGTTGCGCAGGTTCAGAACGTAGAGATCGAAGATATTCTCCACCCGCGAAACGTAGACGATGCGGTCGCCGGTCGGCGACCAGGCAGGGGCGTCGTGGTAGCTGCCGCCGAAGCTGATCCGCCGGACGTTGGAACCTTCTGCGTCCATGATGTAGACCTGCGGCTGCCCCTGGCCGCTCCGGTCGGAGACAAAGGCGATCTCCCGGCTCGTGGGGGACCAGGAGGGCGATGAATCGATGGCTTCGTTGAAGGTCAGGCGCCGGATGTTATTGCCGTCGGAGTTGGCCAGGTAGATCTCCGTGTTGCCGTCCATGGTCGAGCAAAAGGCCAGTTTCTTGCCGTCGGGAGAAAAGGAGGGAGAAAAGTTCGTCCCCCGCGTGGAGACGGCGGTCACTTTTCCGGCCTCCAGGTTCAGCAGATAGAGGCCGGCGTTGAGGTTCTTGTAGGACGTATAGGCGATCGTCTTCCCGTCCGGAGACCAGCTCGGCATATAATCGCGGAGCGTGTTGAAGGTCAGGCGGGCCTGATTCTGTCCGTCGTAGTCCATCATGTAGAGCTCGTCATTGCCGTCCCGGTCGGAGACGAAGACAATCTTTGAGGTGAAGATCGGTTTCTCTCCCGAAAGAGTCTTGACGATCTCATCGGCCATCCGGTGGGCGGCCAGCCGGTAAAGGTTCTTGGGGACTTGATAGCGCTTCCCGGAGATGAACCGCGCTCCCTTGATGTCGTAGAGCTTCCCTTCGAAGACGATGTCCTCGCCCTCGCCGTCGCTGATTTCTCCAACGAAAAGGATGTTGGCCTGGATGGACTCCCAGTCCTTGAAAAAGATGTTGTTCGGGTCGAGCGGCCGGATGTAGTCATAGTATTTCCTGGGCAATAGGGAAAAGATGCGGCTGTAGATCAGATCGGCGGAGAGGACCTGGTAGAGCTCTGCGGCCGCGTCCCGGGCCTTGACCGAAGGGCTGCGGACGATGAGGTTGGGCAGCGCCAGGCTGATGGCCGGGACTCCTTCCTTCAGGGTGATGTAGACTTCCTGCTGCGAGAACAGGAGGGATGAAAGGCCGAGCCAGAGGGAGATGAAAACGAGAAGTTTGGTGTGTTTCATTTGGAATGCTCGAAGATCAAATGGATGCCCAGGTAGGATTCTCCGTATTCCCTGGGTAGCGGCGGGAAAGGCGCCGAGGCCTTGACCGCCCGAACGGCCGAGAGGTCGAGGGGAGTCGCCCCGCTCGACTGCTCGATCTTGACGTCCGTTATCTGCCCGCTTTTTTCGATCCTGAAGTTGACGATGGTCTGAAAGTTCCCCGAGACTCCCGGGTCGACGAGCGAGGAGAACCAGTTGGACGATACCCGCTCGGTGATGAGGTTAAGATACCAGGTATAAGGGAAATTGGCCAAACCACCACCAGGGCCGAAGCCGGCTCCTCCGGGACCGAAGCCCCCACCCCCCGGTCCGCTCCCGCCGCCGATCCGCAGCCCGGTGCCCACGCCCTGGCCGGCGGACGCTTCATCAGATGTCCCGGCTTGATCCGTCTTGTCCGCCGGAGACGGCTCGGGCTTGGTGATGGCGGCCTTTTTTTCCGTTTTGGCCTTGGGTTCTCTCTTGGGCTTCTCCACCGGGTAGCGCATGGCCGGCTTCGCTTCCGGCTGGGCTTTTTGAGGAGTCGTCAGGTCGCGGAGCGTTTCTTTCTTGGCCGGTGGGGCCTGAGCCTTGGCCGCGGGTCCTCCTCCGCCTCCGCCACCTCCCCCGCCGGCGACCACCATGTCCAAAGGGATGTAATGGATCAGGCCTTTTCGGGACGGGCGGGGCAGGTGGGGTGAGATGATGATCAGCACCAGGAAGGCGAGATGGGCACAGAGAGAGATGTAGATTGCCCGCTTGAAAAGGAGGCGTTCTCCGCTGGCAGTCATTTTCTCCTGGTGGCCGATCGGAGATCGATCGGCTCGGTCACCAATCCGACGGCCTCAACCCCCGCCTTTTTGATGATGTCCAGGGTGTCGATGAAAAAGCCGTAATTCAGTCCCTCGTCGGCCTGGATGAAGACGATCTTCTTTTCCTTCCCGGCGAAATATTCCTGGAGCTTTCTTTCCAGGAGGTTGATGTTGATGACCGCTCCCTCGATGTGGATGAAACGGTCTTTGGAGACGGTGATGGTCAGCCCTTCCTCGGCCGGCGCGGACTGCGTTTCGGCCTGGGGCAGGTTAACACCGATCCCCGACTGCATCAACGGCGCGGTCACCATGAAGATGACCAACAGGACCAGCATGACATCGATGAAGGGCGTGACGTTGATCTCGGAAAGCGAAGTTCCGATGCGCCCTCTCTTCGAGGTGGATAGGGACTGTGGTTTAAGTGCCATAGAGTCGGTCAGCGATATTGAGGAATTCCAGGCTGAAGTCCTCCATTTCGGTGATCAGGTCCTTGATCCGGTGGAGGAAATGGTTGTAGGCGATGACCGCCGGGATGGCCGCGAACAAGCCGACGGCCGTGGCGATCAGCGCTTCGGCGATGCCCGGCGCGACGGTCATCAAGCTGGCGGAACGGACGATGCCGATCTGCAGGAAGGCGTCCATGATCCCCCAGACCGTGCCGAAAAGGCCGATAAAGGGAGTGACGCTTCCGGTCGTCGCCAGAAAGCCCATCATCTTTTCTAACTTCGAAATCTCGGCATTAGATGCTTTCGTCAACACCCGGCTCAAGCTTTCCAGGCGGTTGGCGTTGGGCGGGTTCTGGGGGTTGGAGCGGGAGAGGTAGGTGAGTTCTTTGAACCCCGCTTGGAAAAGGGAGACCAGGGGGCTTCCCTGGTAACGCTTGGCCGCGTCGTTCACCTCGGAGAGGTTCTTGCTCTTGCGGAAAGCCCGGAGGAACCTGTTCGATTGAGAGAAGGCCGCACGGATAACTCGTCGCTTGTAGAAGATGATGGCCCAGGAAAAAACGGAAAAAAAGAGCAAAATGAGGATGACAGACTGGACGACCAGGCTGGCCTCGGCGATCAGTCTGAAGATGTTCATGACCGTTCGCTCAAAAGTAGCATAGCAGCTCCCTGATGTCAAACGGCCGGCCGGTGTTGACAAAAGCGCGCTTCTAGAATAGATTTTCTCTGGTTCAGAGGAGGAGACTCCCCATCGCCATCCATAAAGAGAATCTTTTCCAGCCGGCCCAGGTGCTGGCCATCAGTTTCGCCGGCGCCATCCTCATCGGAACTTTGCTCCTGATGCTTCCCTTCTGCAGCGCCTCGGGCCGCCTTTCCTTGATCGATGCTCTCTTCACTTCGACCTCGGCCATCTGCGTCACCGGGCTCATCGTCGTCGACACGGCGACCCATTTCACGCTCGCCGGAAAGATCGTCATCCTGGTCCTGATCCAGCTCGGGGGCCTGGGGATCATGACCTTCTCCACCATGGTCCTGCTGGCCGCCGGCCGGTCCATCACCATCCACGACCGGATCTTGGTCCAGGAGGGGTACCACCCGGGATCACCGGGCAGCTTCAAAGCGCTGATCAAGAACATCTTCATCTTCACCGCCATTATCGAAGGCGCCGGGTTCGTCCTCCTGTCTCTCCGTTTTCTCCAGGATCATCCTTGGCCCAGGGCGCTTCTCTCGGGCCTCTTCCACGCGGTCTCGGGGTTCTGCAACGCCGGGTTCTCCGTGTACAGCAACAGCTTGATGAGTTTCAGGGGGGACGTCTTCATCAACCTCGTCATGGCGCACCTGATCATCTTCGGAGGTCTGGGCTTCCTGGTCATCGGGGAGGCGGTCATGGCCGGCCGCAGATTATTGAAAGGGATGAAGATGAAGCTTTCCCTCCACAGTAAGATGGTCCTGACCTCAACCACCATCCTCATCTTCGGCTCTTTCTTCATTTTCCTCGCTCTCGAAAAGGGCCAGGCGCTGCGGTCTTTTTCCTGGAAGGACAAGATCCTCGCTTCCTTTTTCCAGGTCGTCACTCCGAGGACGGCCGGTTTTAACACCATGGACCTGACGACGCTGGGGACGGCCGCCGTCCTCCTCCTGATGCTGTTGATGTTCATCGGCGCCTCCCCGGGCTCGACCGGCGGCGGCGTCAAGACCAGCACCTTCGGAGTCGTCCTGGCTTTCCTCCGGTCCAAAGTTGCCGCCCGGGACTCGATCCATATGTTTTACCGGACCATCCCCCAGGACAACGTGGTCAGGGCCTTCACCTTGATCTCGCTCTCCATGAGCTTGATCTTCATCGCCGGGTTCGTCGTCCTGATCAACCAGCCGGGCATGTTGATGAGGGATGTCTTCTTCGAGGTCTTTTCCGGGTTCGGCACGGTCGGCCTTTCTCTGGGTATCACCTCCAAGTTGAGCGTCCTCAGCAAGGTCACGGTCAGCCTCTTGATGTATGCCGGGCGAATCGGACCGCTGACCCTGCTCTTGGTTTTCAGCCGGCGCCGGGCGCTCGGGAAATATGATTACATTGAAGAGAGGGTTCTGATCGGCTAGAATAGAAGGGGTGAATCAACAATGAAATTCGCGGTCATCGGGTTGGGAAGCTTCGGGTCCAATGTCGCCAAAACCCTCTACGAGAGGGGGCATGAGGTCCTGGCCATCGATAAGGACAAGAGCAGGATCGAAGAGGCCAAGTCCTTTTCCTCCCACGCCGTCCTGACCGATGCCTCGGAAATGGAGAACCTCGAGGCTCTAGAGGTGAGAGGGATGGACGTGGTCGTGGTCAGCCTCGGGGAGGCGATGGAGGCCTCGATCCTAACCGTCCTTCACCTTCACGAGATGGGGGTCAAGCGCATCGTCGCCAAGGCCTCCACCGAGGATCACGGCAAGATCCTGGAGGCCGTCGGCGTGACCGAGATCATCAACCCGGAGAAGGACATGGCCATCCGGACGGCGCTCAAACTGACCAGCCCGGCCATCCTGGAATGCCTGCCGCTCATGTCCGGGATCAGCATCCAAGAAATCGCCCCCCCGGACCGGTTCATCGGCAAATCCCTAAGAGAGCTCGACCTGCGCAATAAGTACGAGATCCAGGTCCTCGCCGTCAGGGAACTCGTCCCTGAACGGACCGTTTATATTCCCAAGGCGGACTTCGTCATCAAGGACAGCGACGTTCTTATCGTCATGGGGGATGAGAAGAAGCTGGAGAAAATAACGTCCCCCTGAGCCCGCCCCTTACTCTCCGAGAAGCCCCCGCAGAATCTCCTGGGCCACCGGCTTGGCCTGCCGGCCCGTTTCCCGGGCGGGCCCCACACATGAGGGGCAGCCCTCCTGGCAGGGACAGAGGTTGATGGTCTTCAGACCGTGTTTGAGGAGATCCTTTTCCAGTTCGAACAGGGCCGGGCTCAACCCGATGCCGCCGGGATAGTTATCGTAAATAAAGATATTGGGCTCGAAATCAGGCTCGATAAAAACCGGGTTTTCATCGAAGGTGGCGATGCGGAGCGGAATGTCCCGCGGCGGGACGGACTCGCCCGTCAAGTTGTCGCCGAGCGAAACGCCGACGTCGTGGAGGTCGCACATCATGAACAGCGGCGAGACCTGGTGGAGAAGGTAGGCCAGGCCGAAAAGGCCGTTGATCTTTTCCTCCGAGGAAAAGGGCAGGGACTGGATGAGGGCGGCGGGGATGGTCAGCCAGTAGGCGGTGGTGTGCATCTCGTTCTGGGGAAGGCTGAGGTTGCCGGCGCCGACGTTTTCCTGGGTAAAGAGCTTGATCTTCTTGAACCCGACGACCTGGGTGGCGACGTGGACTTCGCCGTGGGAGATGTGGCAGCGGGCGAGTCCTTTCTTGTTGAAGACGTCCAGGATCTTGATCTTGGTGTAGTCGATGGCGTCGGTGAAGTAATCGACGTCCGTCTTCTTGACATAGGCCTTGCGCTCGTCGAAATCGAGCTTCTCGACGAAGTACTGCTCGCCCTCGCACATGTAGATGGCCTTGGGGTGGAGAGTCGTCAGGGCGGAGGAGAAGTCGACCTCGGCGATGACTTTGGTCTCGTCGGTCGCGTCGACGACGACGAAGTTGTCCGAGCTAATGCTGCGCAGGCTGACGCCGTCGGCCGGGTAGGCGTCCGAGGTCCAGTACCACTTGTCCTTGGAATGGTGGAGCATCTTCTCCTCTTCCAGGAACTTGAGGATCCCGGCGATGTCGAGCCGGCCGAACTTCTCGCCGTCGCCGAAGGGGAGCTCGAAGGCGGCGCATTCGACATGGCTGACCAGGATGGAGAGATTATCGGGGTTGATGAGGGCCTTTTCCGGGCTCTTGGCGAAGAAATAATCGGGATGGTTGACGATGAACTGGTCGAGCGGCGAGCTCGAAGCCACGAGGACGGCCGCGGACCTTCCGGTCTTCCGGCCGGCCCGGCCCGCCCTCTGCCAGGTGCTGGCGATCGTCCCCGGGTAGCCGGCCAGGACGGCCACGTCGAGGCTTCCGATGTCGATGCCTAACTCCAGGGCGTTCGTGGAGACGACGCCCAGGATCTTCCCTTCCCGCAGCCCCTTCTCGATCTCCCGGCGTTTGAGCGGGAGATAGCCGCCCCGGTAGCCCCGGATGAGCCCTTCCCTCTGGACGGCGGTCTCGATATCCTCCTTGAGGTAGGTGAGGAGAACCTCGGTGTTGAGCCGGCTCTGGGCGAAGACGATCGTCTGGAGGTCGTTGCGCAGGAAGATCCCGGCCACCCGTCTCGCTTCATTGATGTAGGACCGCCGGATGCCCAGGAACTTGTTGACCACGGGCGGCGTGTAGAAGATGAAGAATTTCTCGCCCCGGGGCGCTCCGTTGTCGTCGACGAGTGTGACCGGCTCTTCGATCATCTTCTCGGCCACCTCCACGGGGTTGGCAATCGTCGCCGTGCAGAGGATGAACTGCGGGGAGGACCCGTAGAAGCCGGCGACCCGCTTGAGCCGCCTCAAGACGTTGGCCAGGTGGCTGCCGAAGATCCCCCGGTAGTTGTGCAGCTCGTCGATGACGATGTATTTGAGGTTCTTGAAGAGGTTGATCCATTTGGTGTGATGGGGCAGGATGCCGGCGTGGAGCATGTCGGGGTTGGTCAGGACGATCTGGCCGACCGACCGGATGGCCTTGCGCGCGTCCCGGGGCGTATCGCCGTCGTAGGTGTGGATCCGGATGCCTTCGGGAAGGAGCCCGATGACCTCGTCGAGCTCGGCCCTTTGGTCCTGAGCGAGGGCTTTGGTGGGGAAGAGATAAACGGCCCGGCTGGCTGGGTCGTTGAGGACGGCGTTGAGCACAGGGAGGTTGTAACAAAGGGTCTTGCCCGAAGCGGTCGGTGTGACCACAACGATGTGGCCGCCGCTCTGGAGGAGCTCCCAGGAGGATCTTTGGTGGGAGTAGAGCTTCTGATAGCCTTTTTGCTGGAAAGCGGCCAGGAGGGCGGGGTGGATATCGGGCGGATACTCGGCGGTGCGGCCTTCCTGGGCCGGGATGTGCTTGACCGCGGTGATGGAATCTTCCTTGAGCCCCATCTCCTGAAGGGCCTTTAGGGACTTGAGGAGACTCTCTTCCCGCGTCATCATAGAACCTCAATCCATCCTACATGATTGAAATCCCCGGGTCAATTTTCTGGGAGCTCTCCTGCTTGCGGGTTGGGCCGCCTTCTTGTGAAGAAGACGTCGAACCGCTAGAATAGAGACATGCTCGAAGAGATCCGGGTCAAGAAGGCGGCGCAGCACAACCTCAAGCGCCTCGACGTCAATCTGCCTCGCAACAAGCTGATCGTGGTCACGGGTCCGAGCGGGTCGGGGAAGAGTTCGCTGGCCTTCGACACCCTGTACGCCGAGGGTCAACGCCGTTATATCGAGTGCCTCTCCGCTTACGCCCGCCAGTACATCGAGCAGATGGAAAAGCCCGAGGTCGAGTCGATCGAGGGGCTCTCGCCGTCCATCTCCATCGACCAGAAGACCATCTCCTCCAATCCCCGGTCCACTGTCGGGACGGTGACCGAGATCCACGACCTGCTGCGCCTTTTCTACGCCCGCGTGGGGACGCCGCACTGTCCGAGCTGCGGCCGGCAGGTCAGCTCCCAGACTCCCCGGCAGATCGTCCGTCTTATCCGGGAGTCATTTGCCGGGGAAAAGCTGGCCATCCTGGCGCCGGTCGTCAGAGGGCGGAAGGGCGAGTATTCCCGGCTCTTCGAGAGGTTCCAGAAAAAAGGCTTTCTCCGCTTCCGACTGGACGGGAAATTCCGGGAGCTGGAGGAGTCGGTCCGGCTGGAAAAGACAAAGAAACACAATATCGAGGTGCTAGTGGACGAGGTCTCGGCCTCCCGGGAAACCGCCCAGCGGTTTGAGGAGGCCGTGGAGAAAGCCCTGGAAATTTCGGGCGGAGACCTGCTCGTCGTCCGGCCGGGCGGGAAGGAGGTTTTCTTCTCGCTCAAGCTCCTCTGCCCGTTCTGCGAGGTCAGCCTGCCCGATCTCGAGCCGCGGAGTTTCTCCTTCAACAGCCCCTACGGAGCCTGCCCGCGCTGCCACGGGCTGGGGTTCCAGACGATCCTCAACGAGTGGGGCGAGGTCGAACTCACCGCGGACGTCTGTCCCCAGTGTCGTGGAGCCAGGCTGAAGAAGGAGAGTCTGGCCGTCAAAATTGGGGGGAAGAACATTCATGAACTGAGCGACCTGCCGGTGGACAAGCTCATCGTCGAGATGCGGTCCTTCCGGTTCGAGGCGGCCGCGGCGATTGTCGCCTCGAAGATCCAGAAAGAAATATTGTCCCGGCTTGAGATCATGGTCGAACTAGGGATGCCCTATCTCCAGCTCAGCCGGACGACGGGATCTCTGTCCGGAGGAGAGGCGCAGCGCGTCCGTTTGGCCGCCCAGGTCGGAGCGCGGCTCCGCGGCGTCCTCTACGTGCTGGACGAGCCGACCGTCGGGCTTCACCAGCGGGACAACAGCCGGCTCATCGGACTGCTCCGGGGCATCCGCGACGAGGGAAACTCCGTCATCGTCGTCGAGCACGACGAGCAGACCATCCGCTCGGCCGATTACATCCTGGACCTGGGACCGGGCGCCGGGGAGGACGGAGGCTACAAGGTGGCGGAAGGCGATCTCAGTCAGGTCCTGGCGGTCTCCGCTTCCCTCACCTCCCAGTATCTCCGGGGAGAGAAGACGATCCCCGTGCCCAAGGAAAGGAGAAAACCCAGTGGCTGGTTGACGATCGTCAAGGCGAAGGAGCACAACCTCAAGGATTTAGACATCCGGGTCCCGCTCGGGACGATGACGGCGGTGACGGGCGTTTCGGGGTCGGGCAAGAGCACGCTGGTCTGCGACATCCTCTACCGAGGCCTGCTCAATCTTTTCCACAACGCCAAGCAGAAGGTCGGCGCTCACGAGGCCCTCCTCGGTATCGAGGGGCTCGACAAGGTCATTGCCGTCGACCAGAAGCCGATCGGCAGGACACCTCGATCAAACCCGGCGACTTATACCGGCCTGCTCACGCCGCTGCGGGAGCTTTTCTCCCGCACGCCGGAAGCACGGATGAGGGGCTATACTCCCAGCCGCTTCAGCTTCAACCTGGCTGGCGGCCGCTGCGAGGAATGCGAAGGGGCGGGGGCGAAGAAGATCGAGATGCACTTTCTTCCCGATGTCCTGGTGACCTGTGACCGCTGTGGCGGCAGCCGGTACAACAAGGAGACCCTGGCCGTCCTCTACAAAGACCGGAGCATCGCCGATTTCCTGGCCATGACCGTTGATGAGGCCTTCGGCTATCTCCGGGCTCATCCGCTGCTCAAAAGAAAGTTGGCCACTCTCCGGTCGGTCGGCCTGGGTTACATCCGGCTCGGCCAGCCGGCCCCGACGCTGTCGGGCGGAGAGGCCCAACGCATCAAGTTGACCAAGGAACTGGGGAGGAAGAGCACGGGTCGGACGCTCTTCCTGCTCGACGAACCCACCACCGGGCTTCACTTCGACGACGTGCGCAAGCTCCTCGAGCTTCTTTGGGAGCTCGTGGGCCGGGGCAATACGGTGGTCGTCATCGAGCACAACCTCGACGTCATCAAGTCCTGCGATCATGTCATCGACCTGGGGCCGGAGGGAGGCGAGGAGGGCGGCTGGATCGTCGCCCAGGGCACGCCGGAGGAGATCGCTGCCGAAGAAAGGTCCCATACCGGACGGTTCCTGAAGGGTGTCCTGCGGTTTGAGGAGAGAGCCCGTGGGGTTTGACGAGGTCCTGGGCAACAGCCGGGTGAAGAAGATCCTGCGGCTGGCCTTGCAAAAAAGCCGCGTCCCGAACTCGCTCCTTTTCTGCGGGCCGGAAGGAGTCGGCAAGAGGAGTCTGGCCTTCGTCCTGGCCAAGGCTATCAATTGCCAGAGACGACAGGATGACGCTTGCGATGAGTGCCCGGCGTGTCGGGCCGTTTCGGCGGGGCGGTTCCCCGACGTCCAGGAAATCAAGCCCGATGGACAGGTCATCAAGGTGGAGCATGTCCGGGAGATGCGCCAGCTCGCTTACCTGCGGCCGATGTCCGGAAAGAAGCGAGTGTTCATCATCACGGAAGCGGAAAAGCTCACCGACGAATCGGCCAACACGCTGCTCAAGATTCTGGAAGAGCCGCCCTTTTTCTCGCAGTTCATCCTGATCACCCCCAATCCCCATCTCATCCTGCCGACGATCAAATCGCGCTGCCAGACCCTTCATTTCGTGCCGGTCGGCAAGGAGGAGATCGTCAGGGCGCTCAAGGAAAAAGGCTATCCGGAGGACCGGGCGCGGATCATCTCGCTCTATGTCAGGGGAAATTTCGGGGAGGCGCTGGGGCTGGACTGGGAGGAGATCCAAAGCAAACGCCGGGAAGCCTGGGCGCTTTTCCTCTCCTTCCTGACAAATGAAGAGCCTGCTTTATTCTTGAGGAACTACGGGTTCGCCCAGCGGAACATCATCCGCGACGACCTGGAAATGTCCCTGGAGATCATGGCTTCCTTCTGCCGCGATCTCATCCTGATAAAGGAAAAAGGCGACCCCGCGCTCCTCCTCAATCCCGACTATGCTGAGGATATCCGGGCCCTGGAAAAAGAATGGAGCCTGGAACGGTGCCGGCAGTGCCTCCGGCGGATCGACGCGGCGATCTCCGGACTCGTCCGGTACCTGAACATAAGCCTGATCGTCAGCTCTTTCTATTCATTATTGGGAGAAGATACTCATGACCGAGATCATCTGTCTCGTTTCTGAGAGCACCGGTAAGATCCTCCGGGCTCAACAGGGCGGTTGGAACGTCCAGAGAGGGGATCTCTTGATGGTCGAAACCGACCTGGGCGGGGACCTGGCCGAAGTGGTCGACATCTCCTCCGAGGTGTGCCGCCTGCCCAAGGCCGGGCGGGGAGCCGTCAGGATCATCCGCCGGGCGACCGACGACGATATCGGGAAGTTCCGCTGGCTCCGGGAGAAAGAGCACCGGGCCCATGCTTTCTGTCTTCAGAGGATCAAGAGCCGGAACCTGCCGATGAAGCTGGTGGCGGTGAAATATTTCTTCAGTGAGAAGAAGGGGATCTTCTTTTACACGGCCGACGGCCGGATCGATTTCCGTCAGCTCGTCAAGGACCTGGCCAAGGAGCTGAGGATGCGCATCGAGATGCGCCAGATCGGCGTCCGCGACGAGGCCAAGATGGTCGGCGGGATGGGCGTCTGCGGCCGCGCCCTCTGCTGCGCGAGTTTCATGAAGACCTTCGAGCCGGTGACCATTCAGAAGGCGAGAAAACAGCAGATCGTCATCAACCCGACCAAGATTTCGGGATTGTGCGGCCGGCTGATGTGCTGCCTGGCCTTTGAAGAAGACAGCCGGGGGCGGATGTACAGCGAGGACGAGAATCAGATCGAGGACTGACCGCGGCGGGCGGGTTACTGGCCGGGCGAAACCTGGAACTGCACCCTGCTCGAGACGGCGATCAGCGTTCCCTTGGACGAAAAAGCCTTGACCTGCCAGGAGTATTTCTGGCCGGCCACCATCTGCCGCTTGACCTCGTCAGGGACAGCGATCCGCGTGACCCTGGTCGCGGCCGTCCAGAGCAGGCTGCTGTTGTAAACAAAGATCTTGTATTCGACATCCTCCCCGAGCTTCTGCCACTCGAAGTAGGCGGGAACGGACCGGACGTCGATCACCGGCGAGATCAGGGTCAGAGACTGGCCGCGGACGATCTCGTTGTCGCTCAACACGAACTGGGGAGTTTGCCCCTGGAACCGGGGCAGGACCCCGAACACGGCGAACAGAACGACGGCTGCGGCCACCCCGACCGTCGCCCACTGCCGGGGCGTGAAGGACGTCAGGGCGCGCTTCCAGGCGGGCACCCAATCCCTTCGTCCGGCCGCGGGCTCTTCCCTGAAAATCCAGGCGCCGCGGGCCTTGATCGTGGAGACCAGGGTATCGCGTTCTTCCATCATCCGGAAACAGCTCGGGCAGTTGAAATAGTGCTCCTCGAGCTGCTCCTTGGCTGCCCCTTCCAATCTATTCAGGAGGTAATCATCGATCTGGTCGGCATACTGGCATTTTTTCATGCTCGTTCACCTTTCTTCCGGTTTCAACGATTTAGTCGCCGGATGGCAGGGAAAATGGAAAAATTTCATGGCTTGATCATCTTCCGGAGGAGTTTCTGGGCATAGTTGATCCGCTCGCTGACCCTCCGGGGAGAAATGCCCAGGCGTTCCGCCACCTCGTCCCGGGTCAGCTCCTGAAAATAGTAAAGATTCAGGACCTCCTTGAACTTGGGCTTGAGCTGCTGGACGGCCTCGGCCAGGATCCGGGCCCTCTCCCGGCTTTCCGCATTCTCACAGGGATCGGGCAGGGGTTTAGGCTCAGGGATGCCTTTCAGGACCTTGGTTTTTTGCCGAATGTGATCGACGATCCGGCGGCTGGTGATGGTGTAGATGAAGGTCCCGATCGAGGACTCCCCCCTGAATTCGCCCTTGGTCACTTTCTCGATCACCTGGGTGATAATCTCGTTGACCACGTCCTCCCAGTCGGGGGTCTGAACACCCAGGGATTTCTTGACCTTGAAGCTGACGACGGGCCGGTACTTGACGACCATCTCGTCGAGGTCGACATGGGCAGACGGATATTCCACAAAAGCCATTATATAGCGTGTCTAAACCATTGACAAGGGTGGATTTACAAGAAAAAACTCCCCTCTATGGAGGGGGGCTACTCACCTAAGCCCTCGCCTGGGGGGCTGAAAAAACGTCCGCTGAGAATTCAATTTTAAGGGGGGAGGGGCGACTAAAGGTATGCGAGTTAAAAATGAGAAGTCTCGTCCCCACTCCAGAAATGACGGGCCTGCCGAAGAGGCTCCTCCCCGGAAAAGAGAACCTCTTGGTCATCGAAGACCGCAGGGGCGCCCGGACCGCTTTTCCGCTCTCCCTTAGCCAGAACGAATATTTGTTCGCCCTCCGGGGGAACGAGGACTTCCTGGGTTCGCCGAAGAGCGGCGAGAGCTATTCTTCATGGAACGGGCTGAGCACGAGATTCCACAAAATCTTTCTGGCCAAGGAGGCCATGAAGGACCTCAGCCACTGGTATGAGCAGACCTTCCGGGAACGGGACGAACTGGACGATGGTGGATTCGCCGAAAAACAGCGCTTCTTCAACTCCAACCTGATCCAGTTCATCGCCGCCACGGATGACAACGAGGACACGGTCGGACACTCCCAGTTTGTGGCCAACTATACTCTCCTCTTGGCCCGCGAGCTGGGGATCGAAGATCAGAAGTACCTGGTCGACCTCGAAAGAGGCGCCCTGCTCCATGATATCGGGAAGATCGGCATCCCCGAATCCATCCTGAGAAAAAAGGGCCCGCTGACCATGATCGAGAGAGAGGTCATCAAGGACCATCCCCTTCTCGGCTACAAGCTGATCGAGGGGTTTTCGTTCTTGGAAAGGGCCGCCCAGGTGGTCCTCTATCACCACGAACACTTCTCCGGCAAAGGCTATCCCTACGGCCTCGCCGGAGAGCAAATCCCTCTCGAGGCCAGAATCTTCTCCCTCGCCGACACGGTGGATGCCATCACATCGGACCGGCCCTATCGGAAGGGGCGGAGCTTCGAAGAAGCCCGGGTCGAAATCGAGCGGCATAGTGGCAGTCAGTTTGACCCCGAGCTGGTCGAGGTCTTTCTCTCCATTCCTCAGGAAAGATGGCAGAAAGCCAAAGTGGACACCCTGAGGACCCTCCGTTTGCCCACCATTCACTGATTTTCTTTAAAATCCTTTCCTTGGCAATCCCGGCCCAGCCGGGACTCTGCCTTCTCGAAGGGCGAAATCTCTTCCAGGAGTCCGGCGAGAATCTCCGCGGTATGATAAGCACGGACATGTTTGGCCTCGGTTTCTAGACCCGAGCGGAGCTGGAACAGACAGCCGGGGCAGTCTGTGGCAACCAATGACGCTCCACTCTTGAGGATATCCTCTTTCTTCTTACCCCAGAGATGGGCGGAGATCTCAGGATTCCTGGCGGAAAAGACACCGCAGAACCCGCAGCAGGACGGAGGCTCTTTTTGCTCGGCCAGGTCGAATCCGAGGGCGCGCAGGAGAAGAGGTGGTGTGTCCCCGGGCCGGAGTTCGTTGAGGTAGTGGCAGGGATAATGATAATAGACTTCTCTTTTGCCGGTGGCCGTGGACTGCGGCAGATGCCCTCTTGAGGCCAGGAAGGCGGTGTAATCCTGGACCCGGCCGCTGAAGCGGGCGGCCCGGGGATCGATCCGGGGATAGTGGTTCTTGAGGAGGGAATGTCCTGTGGGGCAGACGGTGATGATGACATCAGGATCTTCCCTGGCGAATGATTCCAGGTTTTGCTTGGCCAGGGCGCGGACGGCCTTCGCATCCCCGAGATGAAGGCTGGGCGCGCCGCAGCACACCTGCTCCGGCGGTACGACCACCCTGTAGCCGAAATGGGCCAGGGATTTGAGGACGCTCTCCCTGACCTCGGGGAAAAAATATTTGACCAGGCAGCCTTGGAAAAGATACGCCTTGGGCCCCTTTCCGCGAGCTTCCGGCTGGTTTTTTTGCGGTTTCAGCACGGGGATCCTCTTTCCTCTCGTCCAGACGAGCGGCAGGCGCCGGAGATAGCCCTCCTTCTGCCAGACCTTTTGTAAAACAGCCAGAAGGCTTGCGCCCTTTTCGGACAGCGCCTTGGATTTAAATAGCCAGGAGAGACCTTTCTCTCGGAGACCTGCGCCCTGGAGGTCCTTGAGCTTCAGCAGGAGATCCCCCGTGAGAATACCCACAGGGCAGAAATCTTCGCACTTCTTGCAGTCGGCGCAGAACCCGAGCGTCCGGTAGGACTCCCCGAGCGAACGGGTCATGGCCGTCAGCAGCGTCCCGATGCCCCCGGGATAAACGGGGCCGCCGAAGACATGACCGCCCACGGATTGGAACACCGGACAGACCAGCATGCAGCCACCGCATTTCAGGCAATAGAGGATGTCTTTGAAGTCCTCGCTCTCGGCCAGGGCCAGCCGGCCGCCGTCGAGGATGATGATGTGGACCTCCTCAGGCCCGTGGACTCCGACGATGGGCTCTTTCTCGATGTCGGTGGTCGAGCTTGGCCCGGTGATGAAGGACACATAGGAGGTCAGCTTCTTGCCCGCCGAGGCGACGGTCAATACCTTGAGCAGGACGGCCGCCTCTTCGAGCGTCTCGACGAATTTTTCCGCCGTCACCACCGCGATATGGACGGGCGGAAGCGTGGTCGTCAGGCGGACATTCCCTTCGTTGCTGACGACGACCAGCGTTCCGGATTCGGCGATGGCGAAGTTCGCTCCGGAGATGCCGATGTCCGCATTTATGAAATGCTTTCGCATCTCCTCCCTGGCGATCCGGACGATCTCCCTGGCGTCGGCGGCCACGACCCGGCCGAGCCGGCGGGTGAGGATTTCGGCGATCCTTTCTTTGGTCAGGTGGAGCGCCGGCGCGGTGATGTGGGAGGGCCTGTCCCCGGCCAGCTGGATGATCCACTCCCCGAGGTCGGTCTCGACGACCTGAAACCCGCTTTTCTCCAGGGCGTCATTCAACCCGATCTCCTCGCTGACCATGGATTTGGATTTGACGATGAGCCGGGCCTTCTTCTCCCGGGCGATCCGGAGGATGGTGTCGACCGCCTCTTGAGGACCGGAGGCCCGATGGACGTTCGCTCCGGCTTTTTGGGCCTCCCGGGTGAACCGCTCGACGAGCTCCGGAAGCCGGCCGACGTTTTTCTCCCGGATGGCCCGGGCTTTTTGTTTGTATTCGTCCCAGGGAATTTCCCGGCTGGTCTCGAGATATCTCTGGTTGTGCTGGAAGGAGGCCCGCCCCAGGGCTTTTTGGAGGTTGACATCTTGGAGAGCCTTTCTGGCCCGGCGCCGGATCCTCAGGCGGGAGAACACCTAGGACTCCTTTTCGCGGACCTTATTCCCCAAGTAGGTCTGTGGGTCGACCAGGATCTCTCGGGGCTTGCTCCCCTCCGAGGGACCGAGGATCCCTTCCTGCTCCATCTGGTCGATTATCCGGGCGGCCCGGGCGTATCCCAGCTTGAGCTTTCTCTGCAGCCAGGAGGCCGAAGCCTGGCCCGTGGCCAGGATGAGCCTGACCGCCTCGTCATAGAGCTCGTCCTTTTCACCCCTGTCCTCCCATCCCTGGGCTGTGGGTGCCTTGATGAATTTGACGAGCTTCTCGTCGAATTCAGGCGCCCGCTGTTCCTTGACGAATTTGACCAGGCGGGTGACCTCCGGGATGGAGATGAAGGCGCAGTGGAGGCGGATAAGACGCGGATAGTTCGGCGGCATGAACAGCATGTCCCCCAGTCCCAGGAGCTTATCGGCCCCGGCCGTATCGATGATGATGCGGGAGTCGACCTTCGAGGGGACCCGGAAGGCGATGCGGCAGGCGAAGTTGTTCTTGATCGTGCCGGTAATGACGTCGATGGATGGCCGCTGGGTGGCCAGGACGAGATGGATCCCGACGGCCCGGGCGAGCTGGGCCAGGCGGGCGATACCGTATTCGACCTCCTGGGCGCCCACCATCATCAGCTCGGCCAATTCATCGATGATGATGACGATATAAGGGAGCGGCTTGAGCCTTTGCTTTTCTTCGTCCGTGAGCTTCCCCTTTTTTTCCTGCAGAATCTTGTTGACCTGATGGTTGTACTGGACGATATCCCGGACCTTGAGAAAGCTGAGGCGGTGGTAGCGCTCTTCCATCTTCCGGATGGCATCCATCAGGACGCCCCCGGCTTTCTTGGGGTCGTTGATGACGGGCGTGAGCAGATGGGGAATGCCGTCATAGAGGGTGAACTCGAGCCGCTTGGGGTCGATCAGGATGAGCTTGACCTCTTCGGGGGTCGCCTTGTAGAGGATGCTGGCGATCAGGGCGTTGAGGGCGACGCTCTTGCCGGTGCCGGTGGCGCCGGCGATCAGGAGGTGGGGCATGACCGAGAGGTCGGTGATATAAACCTCGCCGTGGATCGTCTTGCCCAGGGCGAAAGTCAGCTTGGAAGGGGATTTGAGGAATTTTTCGGACTGGATGATGTCCCGGAGCTTGATAAGCTCCCGCCTGTTGTTGGGGATCTCTACGCCCAGAGAGGAGCGGCCCGGGATCCTCTGGATGCGAACGGACTCGGCGCCCAGGGCCAGGGAAAGGTCCTCGGAAAGATTGGCCACCTGGCTGACCTTGATCCCGGGATTGGGCGAGAACTCGTAGGTCGTGATGACCGGCCCGGGATGGTACTCCTTGACCTCGCCCTCGACGCGGAATTCCTTGAGCTTCTCTTCGATCCGCATCTTTTTCTCATAGAGCTCGTTCTTGTCGATCTGCTCGGAAGGAGCGCCGGGATCGAGCAGGGTAAAGGGCGGGAAATGATAATCGCCTTTCTTCTCCATCTCGGGGAAGAGGAGCTTCTCCGGCTGGGCCATCTGGGGCGGATGGATGAGGATCGGCTCCGGCCTCAGACCCTTCCTGAGTTCTTTCTTTTCTTCCCTTTTCCCTTTCGGCCCGGCCTCTGCCTCCTTCTCCTCCAACTCTTTCCGGCCCTTTTCTCTCTTCTGTTCTTTCTCCGGCGACTGGGTGTATTTATCGACGACCTTCCTGCGCATCTTCTCTTTGGCCTTGGATCTCTGGTAGTCGGTCACCCGGATGCGGACCTCTTTGAAGGCGAAGTTCAGGACCCGGCCAAAGAAACCGATCAACCTTCCCAGGGAGAGTTCGGTGGAGAAAAGGATGAAAAGAAAGAGCAGGGCGAGGAGGAAAATGAGGGTACCCGCCTGGCTGAGATAGCGGACCAGGATCGACGTCAGGAAGGCGCCCAGGACGCCTCCCGCTTCGATATCGGCCCCTTTCCAGGAAAAGCGGAAGAAGAGCAGGGAGAAGAGACCGCCGAGGATGAGGAGCAAAAGGAGGCTTCCCCCGATCCTCAGCCAGAAAGGCCCTCTGTTCCGAGGAAGAAGCGCCCTAACGCTCAAAGTGCCGAGGATGATGGGCAGCAGGAAAGCTCCCAATCCGAAGACCTGAAGGACCGCTTCGGCAAGCGAGGCTCCGACTTTGCCGCCGTAATTATGGACGCTCTGGGCGGACGAGGCGACGCTTGCCCAGGACGGGTCATGGGCGTCGTAGCTGATCAGGCTGATGAAGGTGAAGACGGAGAAAAGGAGGACGAGCAGGCTGACGACCTCGGCGGAGCGGAAGTGTCTGTTCCGGGGCTCCTTCCTCTTGGGGGCAGCCTTCTTCTTTTTCCGGGGCTTCATTGGGGTGATTATAACATAACCGGACCCTTTTCCTTAAGGCGGGCCGCCGGATTGGAGTCAAGGACTGGCCGGCCGCCGATGTCCGGGAAAGGAAAGCGAAAGAAGGCCCGGCCTGATTATGCCTAGAAAGCAAGGGCCAGGCCCGCGCCGTACTCGAAGCCGCCGAGCTGGATCGAGACGTCGTTCTCTTCGGCCTTGGCCCAGGTGTATTTGAGCCTGAGGTTGATCAGCACCGGCACGCTCCGGGAAAAACGGATATAGGTGCCGCCCGTGACATGGTAGCCATTGGTGTAGTTCAGGACCGTCCCGATGGGATTTTCCTCGTAATAGAAATAGAAATCCACGCCGGCTCCGAGGTAGGGATTGAAGAGGCCGAGGGGGAAGATATAGCGAAAACCCAGGTCAACAGGAACGATGTAAAAAGTCGTTTTCTCCTTGGAGAATGTCAGCTTCCCTTCCCTGTAGTAGTATCTGATGTCCAGATAAAAGTTGACGTTGGAGACGACGGCGGTAGACAGAGACAGCCCGCTCATCAATCCGCCCGGGTCATAAACGGCATCGAAACGCGGCTCGTTCATGTCGTAGCCGCTCAGAGTGAACTCCACCGAGCCCTGACGGATCGCCCGCTCAGAGGACGAGAAAGCAAGGATATTCAGGGCGAGAGAAACGGCCAGGAAAAGGGCAGCCTTTTTTGTGCTCATCCGGTTCGCCACCAGGGTCCTCCTTGCAGGGATGGTTTCCTTGGGCCGCCATGGCTTGAGTCGCCGACCCGCCCAAGAGTTTGAGCTTTCCATCGTCGAATGCCTCATATCGATGGCAAATTATCATACCATGCCCGGCCATCTTTAGGCAACTTATCTTTCCGGCCGCCGGATGCTCCCCCTGTACCCGGCGGATTTTGCGCCGCTTCCCTCAGGGCATGCGTCTGGAGAGAAACTTCCACAGATATTCCTTGGGGATTCCCAGGATCTGGTCCCTCCACAGCCGGTCGCACTGAGAGCAGGTCTCCAGGTCGGCGATATCCCGGCGCAGGATCTTCTCCCGCAACCGGACCATCCTGTCGTTGTTCCAGATCCGGGCCAGGGTCCCTTCCCGGACGTTTCCCAACGGATAATAACCGTGAAAATCCTGAGTGCAGGGAAGGACGGTCCCGTCCCAGAAGATGATGAGCGCCTGCCAGAGGAACGTGCAGGGGACGTACTTTTTTCCGGGCCGGGCCGGACCGGTCTCTCCCGCCCAGTTGTGGATTTCCTTGATCTCGAGCCGGTCGAGGGGCAGCCCCCTGAAATTGTCCAGGAATCGCTTCCGCTCCCGGTTGTCCACACCCTTGTAGAGGTCCGGGAAGTTGATCAGCTCGAAGATCGTATAGGGCGTCCGGGCGCGCAGCTCCTTCTTGACCTCGAGGAAGCGGATGATGTTGCGGAGCGTTTTTTCGAAGTCGGCGTTGACACGGATGCTCTCGTAGGTCTTCTTGTCATAGCCGTCGAAGGAGAAGGAGATCTGGTCAAGGCCGGCGGCGATGAGCTGCCGGGACTTTCCCTCATCCATGAGGGTGGCGTTGGTGTGGAACTTGGTCCGGATTCCGGCGGAATGCGCGTATTCCACCATCCGGAAGAAATCGGGATGGAGCAGGCCTTCGCCGCGGTGGATGAGGTTGGCATCGAAGACGAACTCGCGCGCTTCATCGACAATTTTTCGGAAAAGGCCGAAGTTCATGAACCCCTTCTCTTCTTTCTTGAGGTCCTTGTTCGGGCACATAACGCAGCGAAGATTGCAGATGCTGGTGGCCTCGATCCAGAGGCGGACGGGACGATAGGGGAGAATGGTTTTCTTTCTTTTATAACTGAAAAAAACCTGCAGCAGACGCCGGTAGTAATGGAACAAACTCACGCCGTCACCTTTCCTCTTTGATGATAAATGGACGGCTGATTTATACCATTCCGAGGGGATTCTATCAACAGCCCGCGAGAATTGTAATCATAATCGGCCATCCGGGAATGCCTGCGCTCCCGCTCAGGTTTTTCACGCCGTTCCCTCGACGTTTTTCTCGGCGCTGCGGAACTCCGCGTGATTTATCCTTCCCCCAGCGCCAGTTTATTGCCTTCTTTCGCATCTCTGCATGACGTTCACATGCTCAGACAGTCCTCGCGGCCGCCAGAGCGGCTGCCCTCGAAAAACGTATCGGGAAGGCTAAACCTTCGAGGTCGCTTTTCCATTCCCGGATGGCTTGCCGCGGGAATGCAGATCTGCCTCGAGTCGTTCGAGCAGTTCCACAAACTGGCCGATAGAGAGCTGTTCGGCCCGGACGGTTTCCCCGAGGGAGAAGTGCCGGAATGATTCCCGAAGGAGGTCGAGTGGATAGGGGCCTGATTTGAGGTTGTTGAGCAAGGTTTTTCTTCGCTGGGCGAAGGACATCCGGAGGAAGCGGCGGAAACGGTCCTCGTCGGCGACCGGGAAGAGGGGGCGG
>DATKXS010000013.1:0-10716 GCA_035528895.1 Candidatus Desulfaltia sp. | reverse complement strand
TGTCTCACGGCATCCTCCTCATTTCTTTTCCTTGACCCGGCTCAGGCGCTGTTTGCCGCCGTCGCGGAAGTGACCGATGATCTCATATTCCTTCCCCTCTTTGTCAAGCACGAATTCGACCTGGATCTCGCTGTCGTCCTCTGGGACGAAATAGGCCGGGCTCAAGGGAATCAGTCTGATCTTCCTCCCCCGGGCTAGGACATAGAGCTGGCCGTTTTCGAGCGCAATCTCGCCTTCGGAATAGCGTCCCACATACTTTTTCAAGACGGCTTCGTCGACCTTCGCCGGCTCCGCTTTGGCATTCACGTCGTTGAGTGCCCATTGCAGACGGGCTTTGGCTTCTTCATCCTGGGTTTTCGTGGCCAATTTTTCCAAGGCGATGGTCCGGGCCTTCTCCAAGGCCTTGTCCCTTTCGACGGCGATATCGGGGGCGATCCCCGTTCCCTCCCAGTTCGTCTTGCTGATGGGGTTGACCGCCCGGCCGGTCGGCACCCAGACAAGGAAGCTGTCGTTGACGATCTGTGTCCTGCCGGGATGGGCGCCGCCGCCGGTCGTCTCGCCGATGATCGTGGCCCTCTTCAGGTTCTTCATATTGTAGGTGAATTCCTCGGCTGCGGAGAAAGTCCTCTGGCTCGTCAGGATGTAGAGGTCGATGTCGAACATCGGCGTCCCGGGGACATAGTGAAAACTCCAGTACTGTTCCAGAGTGTCCTGGCCGCGGTTCTCGAAGCTGTTGAGATGGGTGCGTTCCTGGAGGAAATAGCTGCTCAGGAGCTGGATCATCTCCGGGCTGCCGCCGCCGTTCCGGCGGAGGTCGATGATGACGGCGTCGGCGTTGGCCAGGAAATTCATCGCCGCTACGGCCGTCTCGGCCGCCTCCCTGAACCCGGAGAAGCCCCTGAGGTCGAGGTACCCGATATTCCCGTCCAGGAGTTTGAGCTCCTGGAAGCCGAAGTTCCTCTTCCGCTCCTCCTTAACCGCCTGCTGCCTCTCGTTCTCCCTCTCCTCGGCGCTCCGGCTGTTCCTGGCCTGGATTCGCTTCACGATCTCGGGGCCGTAGATGACCCGGATGTGCTTATCCTTGCTCACGCCCTGGAGGTCCTGGGTGAGGGTGCGGGCGAAGGCCTGGACGTCGACGCTCTTGTCATACGCGCCTTCTTGGAGCTTTTTTGCCAGCAGCGCGTCCATTTCTTTGGCTTTGTCGGGGAAGATGTAGAGCTTTTGGAGGAGCTCGCCCACGCCTTTGACCACCTCGACCCGCATCTTGGCATCGAGAGCCGGGGGGGTGGCCGGTTCCTCTCTTTCCTGGGCGGAGGGGAATGCCGACAGGGCAAAAAACAGGATGAAAAGGATTGCGATAAGGATCGCGACCGCCTTTTTCAGATCGACCATGCTGAACCTCCCTAACTCATTCATTCAGTATATATATACGTAAGGTCTTACATTTTAGTTCCAAAAAAAATACGTCCCTACTCCAGATCCAGTTTCATCAAGAACCCAAACTTCGCCCGGGCGTATTTGCCTGAGGCTGTCGGCTCGTTTGGCGCGGCCTTAAACCCCAGCTTGCGGTAGAGTCCGACCGCCGCCCGCAGCCGGTTGTCGGTCAGGAGGATGATCCTCCTCGCGCCTTTTTCCCTGGCCCGGGCGATCGCCGCCTTCGCCAGCCGGCGTCCCGCCTGTTTTCCCTGGGCGCCGGGCGTAACGGCCATTTTGGCGATCTCGTAGGTCGCGTCGTCTCTCTTCAACAGGGCGGCCGTGCCCACGATCTTGCCCCCCAGCCGGGTGAAGAAGATGGCCCCTCCCCGGGCGATGATCTCCTCTTCGGGACGACGGAGGAGCCTATCGTCATCCTCCTCGGCCGCGAAGTACTTCTCCAGCCACTCCTCGTTGAGCTTCCGGAAGGCGTCCCTGTGCTCCGGGGCGAAATCGATGATTTCGACCGCCTCCGCCTGTATGTCCTTGATATTCCTGATGATCCGGCTCCCCATCTCCTCCTTGTCGAGCTCCGCTTCGACCTTCTGGATGACCTCCAACATGTCCACGCCGGCACTTTCGAAAAACTCCGAAACTGCGGCCAGAAAGCAGTTCCAAACGGGGGTAAGCTGGGCGGCCAGCTCCTTGCCTTTCGGCGTGACGGCCAGCCGCCTCTTCCTCCGGTCCACTTTGTCCTGGAAGGACCGGATGAGTCCTCTCTTCACCAGCATCTGGGCCGTCTGGATGACGGCCGGGTGGGAGACCTTCAGGGCATTGGCGATCTCCTGGATCGAAAGAGGCGAGGCCTCGGTGGAGAGGAGGTAGAACAGGGTGAACCAGCGGGGTTCGAAATCAAGGCCGAGGGAGCGGTAGGCTTCGCT
This sequence comes from Candidatus Desulfaltia sp., assembly GCA_035528895.1. Taxonomy (GTDB): domain Bacteria; phylum Acidobacteriota; class Aminicenantia; order Aminicenantales; family UBA8522; genus UBA8522. The sequence continues at coordinate 8,362 of DATKXS010000013.1, read as the reverse complement.
GCCGCCGCGGAGAAGCCGGTCCGTCAGCCCCTTCATCCGGCTGGCGATGGCGAGATAGCCGAGCTCTTTTAAAAAGTCCATAGTTTAATATTTACGTAAGTACTTTCATATCTATCACGAATCTGGCCTCCTGTCAAGGAAATTCGGGACAGTATATCAATTTCCGAATTTTTGCTGGACCGGGCCCCATAAATCAGGCCTGGGTATTGTGCCGTTCATTACGGTATGTTATTAAATAGAGCAGAAGTCAGGGAAATCAATGATCGGGCAGACCCTGAAACACTACAAGATCGAGGAACTCCTCGGAATGGGCGGCATGGGTGTCGTTTACAAAGCCCTTGATACCAGGCTCCAGCGCCCTGTCGCCTTGAAGCTTCTCAAACCGGAGCTCATCGCCGACCCCGGCCGCAAGAGCCGCTTCCTCGTCGAGGCCCAATCGGCCGCGGCGGTCACCCATCCGGCCATCGCCCAGGTCTATGACATCGACGAAGTCGGCGGCGCTATGTTCATTGCCATGGAATTCGTCGAAGGCCGGACGGTCGGCCAGCTGATCGCCGAGGGGGAGCTCGATCTTCTGGGATCGGTCGAGATCGCTTTCCAGATCGCCGAGGGGCTCGCCCGGGCGCACGAAGCCAAGATCATCCATCGCGATATCAAGTCGGACAACATCATGGTCACCAGGGACGGCCACGCCAAGCTCCTCGATTTCGGACTGGCCAAGCTCCTCGACCCCGACTTCACTCAAACGGAGCTCGGCGTCGAGGTCAGCCGCACCCTGACGAGAGAGCGGGTCCACACCATCGCCGGGACGGTCCTGGGAACGACCAACTACATGAGTCCCGAGCAGGCCCGGGGCCGACCCCTCGACCAGAGAAGCGACATTTTTTCGCTCGGAGTCGTTCTCTATGAGATGATGACCGGTGAGCTCCCATTCAGAAGGGAGACACCCCTCGATACCATGCACGCCATCGTCTTCGAGGAGGCCAAGCCGGTGACGACGCTTCGCCGGAACCTCCCCCCCCAGGCTCACCTGATCATCTCCCGCTGCCTGCGCAAGCGTCCCGAGGACCGCTACCCGAACGCCAATGGTCTGGCGGAAGACCTCAGAAGGCTGAAGCAGAACATCGAGACGGGGACCAGCCTTTCTCTCCCCGTCGGAGTGCGCATCAGGGGATGGCTGGACGAGGTCAAAACATGGATTCCCCTGGGAAGCACCGGTCTGATCGTCGCCGTCGCCGTGCTCATCGCGACGGTCGCTTTGCTCTTCACCCGGGTCCAATGGGGGAGCCTGATCGGCCCGGCTTTCCTGACATATCTGGCCATAAGGTTTGTTCGCAACCGGAAACGCCGGATGATCTCGCACTTCACCAAGAAGGTTTCGGCGCTCCCCGAGGTCAAAGCCGTCATCGTCCGGGAGGACCGGGTGACCGTCGTCCTGGGCGAGGCTTCGGCGAAGGCCTACATCCACATCACGAGCCTGATCGATTCGCTCAACTCCAAGGTTCTTGTTGGCAAGCGCGTTACGGCCGAAATCAAGGACGACCTTTCGGACATAGAGCTCCAGAGACTCGTCCGCCAGCCGGGAGTCGTCTATGTCCGGGACGACATCATGCTCACTACCGGAGCGCCCGGAAAAAGCGATGAGAAGCGGCCGCCTTTTTCTTAATTATTGAACCCCTCCCCTGGTGGGAGGTCGACAAGCCACCCTCCTCTTCTCTCCCCGCCGAGTTGGGGGAAGATTTATAGAAGGGGAGGGGCGTATTTTTTTTACAATCACCCTCTCCCCGACCCTCTCCCGTCAAGGGAGAGGTAATTTGTTATTCCCCATTCAATGAACAATCCAGGTCAACTTAACTCAGGTTGTGGGTTGATCGTCGTTCACCCAAATTCTTGGCTTTCATTTCTCGACGATTCTGTACTCGAGGATCTGGGCGCCGCGCATCCGGTCGATGAGGAACAGCCGGTCCTGCTCGATCCTGATATCGTCAACAAAGCGGTCGAGGGGAACGATACCGAGGAGCACGCCGTCGGGGTCGTAGATCTCGAAGCGGAAGGCATCGGTATTGCGGAGCTCGACGTTCCCTTCGGATTTCATCGAGATGCTGCGCTCTCCGCCGGACATGGTCATCGAGATACTCATTCCGGCTCGCTCTTCCTCCTTGAGCTGGCGTTGGAGTGAAGCCAACCAGACACGGCCCTGGCTGTCGGCGGCGACGCCGACGGAGCAGGTATTCAGCTCGGGCATCCGTATACTGGTCCCTCCGCCCCGCCTCTCCATTTTGCCCTTGTCCTTGGGGTTGGTGCCGTAATCGAGCTCGCGGTCGGCCCGCCAGAGGAGCCGGCCGTCCGGTGAGAATTTTTCGATCCGGTTCTGCCTGGAGAAAGCGAGGTAAACGTTATCTTGCCCGTCGAGGGTGGATTGAATCCCGTTTCCCGCTTTGTTGAGGAGGAAATCCTTGTAGTCCCGCTGTTCCCCGAACTTCTGCTGGACGGCTCCTTGGTCATCGAGGATGGTGATGAGCTTGGGAAGCTGCTTGGCGTCCTCTTCACCGGCCGAGAACATCATCATCATGGAGCCCGGTGACATCACCATCCGGCCTGAGCCAGCCAGGCGCACGATTCCGGGTTGCTCATCGATCATCTTTACCGTCCTAGCCTCTTTGCCCTCCGGGGTCAGGACCTGGATTCGCTGGTTGCGGGGGTCGGAAACATAGATATATCCGGCGTCATCGATATCAATGGACTCGGGATAGACGAACTCTCCCGGGCCCTGGCCCTTGCGGCCGAGGGTCGCCAGATAGCGTCCGTCCGGGCCGAATTTCTGGATGCGGTGGTTGCCGGAGTCGAGGACATAGATATTGCCGTCCTCGTCGAGGGCGACGTCGGAGGGGAGGTTAAAGGCGACGTTCTCATCCTGGGTTTCGAGCTCCCCCAGCGTCCTTACGAGTTCGATCCCGACCTTGGGTTGATCGCCCCAGACGCCCATTTTCCCGTTGTGGACGACCCGCACACCCTCGACCTGTTCTACTTTCTGAGAAAAAGCCAGGAGCCCGGCGGCCGAGACGAACGCCAGGGTTATGGTCAAGTATTCAGTGAACTTAGACATAGTCTTCCTCCTTGTTGACTCTAACCGTCCAGCTTATGGGAAGGTTGCATTCTATCACAATTCGGTGACAATTACGGTGACACTAACCTTAATTCTTTTTAGCGCGACGATCCGCCCCCAATCTGAATTATGGTTAGTGTCCCCAGAATTCTCAAAAATACCCCCTCTCCCTGGACGGGAGAGGGTCGGGGAGAGGGTGACTATTAAAAAATACTCCTTCCCCCTCTCCTCATCATCCCCAACTCTTTCGGCATTTCCGTTGACCCCCTCAGTTGCGGTGTGGTAATGATTGTCTCGTGGAGGGTGAATATGAAAAAAATTCTGCAGGTCGTTACCATTGTTTTTTCTCTATCCTTGATAGCCTATGGCCAAGCCGAAAAGGCCGATAAAGACGTTTCGATTCCCGGGCCGTCCTTCGAAGATGTCCTGGGTCTCAAGTCGGTGGGCCGCCCCGAGATTTCCCCCTGCGGAAAGCACATCCTATTCACCATCCGCCAGGTCGACTGGGAGAAAAACCGGTATGATACCGAGATCTGGCTCAGCCGCGACGGCGCCGAACCCTTCCAGTTGACCCAGACGCTTGACGAGAGCAGTGATTCGCCGTCCTGGTCGCCCGACGGCCGCTGGGTCGCGTTCCTCGCCAAGCGCGACGGCAAAACCAACCAAATCTACCTGATCAATCCCGTCGGAGGTGAGGCCTTCAAACTCACGAACCATAAGGAGGGCATCAACTCCTATGAATGGTGCCCCTTGGGCAAGTCCATCGCCTTTACCTCGACAGAGCCGGAGAGCAAAGAGTCCAAGGCCCGTGAGAAACAGTACGGCAAGTTCGAGGTCGAGGACGCCGAATACAAAATGACCCATCTTTGGATAATCGACGTGGAACCCGGGAAAATCGCAGAGGCGAAGCGCTTGACCTCGGGAGCCGATTTCACAGTCAGGGGGTTTGCCTGGTCACCTGACGGGAAGAAAATCGCCTTCGACCATCGTCCCGATCCCTTGATCAATTCGGGCCCCAAATCCGACATCTCCATCCTGGACGTGGAATCCGGGAAGATTACACCCCTCGTTGCCCAGCCGGGTTCGGACCGAGGGCCCTTGTGGTCTCCCGATGGCCAGTGGATCGCCTTTTCAACGTCAATGGGGGATGACCGCTATTATGTTAACGGCAAAATAGCCAAGATTCCGGCCGATGGAGGCCCGATTACGGTCCTGACCTCAACCTTTGATGAGGACCCTAGAATGCTCAAGTGGACAAACGCCGGCATCGCCTTTGTGGGCAACGAAAAGGTTTTCAGTCGGATCTATCTCCTCGACCCGGCGAAAGGAAATTACACCAGAATCGCCTCCACACCGGAGAATATCTACGAGGCGAGCTTTGCCGGCGATGGCAACGCCGTCGCCTTTTCCGGGTTTGACCGGACAACCCTCACCGAAATCTACCGCGCGAATCTGGATTCATGGGAGCCGCAGGCCGTCACCAAGATGACTGAGCAGGTCGCCGGCTGGAAGACCGGCACCCGAGAGGTCATCGAGTGGAAGAGCAAGGACGGCACCTTGATTGAAGGCGTCCTCTGGAAGCCCGAGGGGTTCGAGCCCGGCCGAAAATATCCGCTTCTTGTCATTATTCACGGCGGACCTGGGAGCATCTCAATCCCGGTCCTGGTCAGTCCCTACGTCTATCCCTACCTTGAATGGCTGAGCAAAGGTGCCCTGATCCTGGAGCCGAACTACAGGGGTTCCGGGGGCTACGGCGGGAAATTTCTTTCCCTGAACGTCCGCAACCTGGGCGTGGGCGACTTGTGGGATGTGGAGTCCGGAGTGGATAGCCTGATTGCGAAAGGCTTGGTTGATCCCGACCGGGTGGGAGCCATGGGCTGGAGCCAGGGCGGCTACATCTCGGCTTTCCTGGCCACCAATTCCACGAAGTTTAAGGCGATTTCGGTTGGTGCCGGGATCTCGAACTGGGTGACTTATTACGTCAACACGGATATCCATCCCTTCACCCGCCACTATCTTCAGGCCACGCCCTGGGATGACATGGAGATCTACCGGAAAACTTCCCCTATGACCAACATCAAGAAGGCCCAAACGCCCACCCTCATCCAGCACGGCGAGAACGATCGCCGCGTTCCGATCCCCAACGCTTACGAGCTTTTCCAGGGCCTCCAGGATATGGGTGTCCCAACCAAGCTAATCATCTACAAGGAGTTCGGCCACGGCATCTCGCGGCCCAAGGAGCAGCTTGCCGCCACCTGGCACAACTGGCAGTGGTTCGCCAGGCACATCTGGAATGAGGACGTCGTCATCCCCATCGAGGTCGAGGAAGAAAAAGAGAAAGACGATAAATAAGCGGGCGGCAAGCCAATATATTTTTCCTTGAGATATACCTCACGACACGGAACGGCGGAGAAGGTCGGGCTTCAGGCTGGTGAAAAGGAAAGCCTCACTGATGTCGTCGGCCGTGAGCATGCCCTCCAATCGTCCTTCCTTGAGGACCGGCATGGATCTGAGCCGGGCCAGCCCCATGCGCTGCCGGGCTTCGAAAAGCGTTTCGTCCGGGTCGACCGTCGGGACGTCGGTCTTCATGACCTGCTTGACGGCCACCTCGGGCCCGTACGTTTTGAGCGCGCCGACGAGATCGAACTCCGAGATGAACCCGGCCAGGCGGCCCCCCTCGACCACCGGGAAGTCCGTCTGGAAACTGTGCAGGATAAGGTCGACCACCCGGGAAAGCGGAGCGTCCGGTGTGACCGTCTGGAACTTCCCCGTCATGGCCTGGCGGACGTTCAGCTTCCCGAGCACGCCCTTGGCCTCGACCAGCTGGCCTTCCTGGGAGGCGCCGAGGTATATGAATATCGCGATGATGACGAGGGTCCAGGCTCCCGCAAGGACACCCCAGAGTCCGAGGAGCCAGGCCATCCCCTGACCGATGTTGACCGCCCAGGCCGTGGCTTTGGCGTAGTCCAGCCTCATGGCCAGGATCGACCGCAGCACCCGGCCGCCGTCCATCGGATAGGCCGGAAGCAGGTTGAAGACCCCGAGCATGATGTTGGCGATGGCCAGGTAGGACGGGAGTGCGGCCCACCGCACCGAACCAAGGACCTCGTTCAAGTGTTGGGCCGATAATCCGGCCTCCCAGCGGAACAGGACGGAGACCAGGATGAGAACAGCCGCGATGACGAAATTCGTCAGCGGGCCGGCGACCGACATCAGCAGCTCCTCTTTGGGTTTCTTGGGCATTTCCTCCATCTGGGAGATGCCGCCGATGGGGAGAAGGGTGATGCCGCGGACTTTGACTCCGAAGTGCATCGCCGTCAGGCTGTGGGCGAGTTCATGCAGGGTGACGCAGACAAAGAGCAGGAGGATCACCACGACCCCGAAGAGCGCTCCCTTCGGCCCGGCCCCTATGCTCACCCCCCAGCGGTAGGCCGCCCAGATCAGGATGAGAACGAAGGTGAGGTGGAGCTTGATGTCAATTCCCTTCACTCGGATTAACTTGATGGACCAGCTCATGATTCAACCTCCAGGAGAGCGAATTCCCGACGCCTCTCTCTTCTTCTTGGAATTCAACATTGACAATTATAGGGACCTCTAATCAGGCGTTCAAGAGCGTTTTTTCATTGATTCCGGCAGCGATAGCGCCGACGCCATCTGATCGGATAACGAGTATAAGGCGAATTCTGAAAGGGAATAGTCGGATCAAACCGTCAGGGTGGTCCCGAGTCCCTGGGCGAGCGCCTTCTGAAGGGAGAGCACGGCGATCGCCGTATCCTGAACGCCGACTCCCGTCAGGTCACAGACGGTGATCTCCTCCTCTGTTTTCCGTCCGATTTTCCGGCCTCCGGTCAGTTCGCCCAGCTCGGTGATGTCGGTGTCCTGGCTGATAACTCCGGCCTTTAGCGCATGATGAAGCTCGCCGAGCCGGAAGCACTGTGTTTTGCTGTCGCAGGCGAGTCGGTCCGCTTTGCCGATGACCTCGGGAAAAAGCTCCTCTTTGTGTTCTCCGTCCGCACCCATGGCCGTGATGTGCAGGCCGGGATGAAGCCATTCGGCCCGGAGGTAGGGCTCACGGGATGGTGTGGTCGTGACCACGAACCGGCTCTGGCGGACGACCTCCTCGGGACCGCCAGCCTTGACGACTTCCACGCCTAGCTCCTCGGCCATCTCGGTAATATACCGATCGACTCCATCCGGGTCGATTCCGTAGACCAGGAGGCGTTTGAAAGGCCGCATCATCCGCAGGCCCCGGATTTGGTAACGGGCCTGCATGCCCGAGCCGATGACGCCGGCGGTCTCCACCCGGGAGGGAGCCAGGTGCTTGGCGGCGATCGCCCCGGCGATGCCGGTGCGGAGGTCGGTCAGGTAGCCGTTGTCCAGCAAAACGGCTTCAAGGAACCCTGTCTTGGCGCTCATCACCACCATCATCCCGCTGCCGTAGGGCAGGCCGATGGCCGGGTTGTTCAGGAATCCCGATGCCACCTTGATGGCGAAGCTGTCCAGTCCTTCGATATAAGCGGTCTTGACATCCACCTCGCCGTGGTGCGATTCCACGTCGACGCGGATGATCGGCGGCAGGCTGACTCTGCCTTCAGCCAGGCGGGTGAATCCCAGCTCCACCGCCTCAACGGCTTCTTGGGTCATCCCCACGCATTTTCGGATTTCCGCTTCCCTGAGAATCTTGACTTCCATGGTTCATCCTCGCGAAATTCAGGATATGAGATAGCAGCCAAGATGACTATAGCCGAAGTCCTATCACGCCGCAACGGCCTAAGGACTTCATCGCCATCTCTAGACGAACGCGTCCTGGTCGTAGCCGATCTTGACCAGTTCGATCTTGTTCGGGTCGGCGGTGCCCAGGCCGTACGCGGTGTCGGCCGTGAAGATGTGCTTGGCCGGAGGGCTAAGCGGCCGCTCCTCGCCGAAGAATTTCTGCCTTTTCGCCTGGATGATGCGCAATCCTGTGGCGTCCGCCGCGACCGGGTCGAAGGCCACGATCAGGCCGTAGTAGGACCAGACGTACTTGGGATTGAAATTGTGGGGACCCACGCCGTGAAACTGGGGCGTCAGCATGACCAGGACGTTCAGGCGCGTCTTGCCCTTGACCAGCGGGTTTTCCCAGATCGTGGCCAGACGTGAGCAGGAGTCGTCATGGTAGTTGTCGGGGTCGGGAATGAACATGATGTAATTCTTGATCAGCGAGCCGACGCCGGACCAGTGATGGGACCTCATCGGGCGGGCGTTGATCAGGGCGGT
>DATKXS010000012.1:0-2870 GCA_035528895.1 Candidatus Desulfaltia sp. | reverse complement strand
CTGTATCCGACACCCCTGACGCTGAGGATGTGAACGGGACGGGCCGGGTCGTCCTCGATTTTCTTCCTCAGATGGACGATGTGGGGGTCGATGGTCCGGTGAGCTACGATGACTTCATCACCCCAGGCATCATCGAGAATTTGATCTCTGGTCAGGACCTCGCCCCTGTGCTTGACGAAAAACTTGAGCAGTTTGAATTCCAGGGCGGTCAAGTGAAGCTCCTTGTCCCGCTTGAAGACCTCATGGTTCTTAAAGTCGACCTCGACGTCGCCGAATTTAAAGACGTCACCCGGGTCGTCTTCTTTTCCTGCGCGCCTCAAGATCGCCTTCACCCGGGCGACGAGCTCCCGCGAGCCGATCGGCTTGGTGACATAATCATCGGCCCCGAGCTCCAATCCAACCACCTTGTCCATCTCTTCCGTTTTGGCCGCAGTCACCATGAGGATGGGCGTTTTGACGCCCGCCTCCCTGAGCTTCTTGCAGACCTCGAACCCGTTGAGCCCCGGCAGGAGGATGTCCAGGACGACGAGCTGAAAGCCCCCGCCCAAAGCCTGCTTCAGGCCGTCTTTCCCGTCGGAGGCCGTGGCGACTTCATAGCCCTCGAATTCGAGGTCGTCCTTGAGTCCCATAAGGATGGCCTTGTCGTCCTCGATGACGAGGATCTTATCCATTTTCGTCCTCCTTCTTTCCTTCGGGCCGCCTGACCGGAAGCCTGATCGTCACGCGTGTCCCTTTCCCCGGTTCGCTCTCGAGAAGGACCTTTCCTCCGTGCGCCCGGACGACGTGCTCGACCAGGGGTAGCCCGATGCCGCTTCCCTTGACGGCGCTTTCCAGGGCGCTCTCGGACCTGTAGAACTTTTCGAAGATCTTTTTCTGCTCCGGCTTGCTGATGCCGATCCCGTGATCCTCGACCTGGAGATTGACGGCATCCTCCCCGGACCATGCGCGCAGAACGACTCGAGGCTTTTCGCCCGAATACTTCACGGCGTTGTCGAGCAGATTGAATACCGCTCTGGCGAGAGAGTCCTTGTCCGCATGGATGACCGGCAGGCCGTCCCCGATCTCCGTCTCCAGGGTGAAATCCTTGAAGGCCGCCTGCTGACGGAACCGGCCGGCCACGTCGGCCGCCAGGGCCGCGATGTCCGTCTCCTCCATCCTGTATTCCTTCATGCCCGCTTCGATCTTGGAGAAATCGAGGAGATTCTCGATGAGCCGGCTCAGCCGCTCGCTTTCACCCGTGATCGTCTCATAGTACTGTTGTTTCCTTGCCTCATCGCGGACACGGCCTCTCTGCAGGAGTTCGGCCAGGTAGCGGATGGAGGTCAGGGGCGTCCGGAATTCGTGGGAAACAGTCGCCGTGAAATCCGATTTCAGCTTGGCCAATTTCAACTCCTTGGCCGTGCTCCGGATGGCCAAAAAACCGCCGAAAAAGAGGGCCGCGATGACGGCCGCGAGAGACAAGACGTAGATGGTCCTTCGCAACCGGAATTCTTTCTCTGCGGCGCCGACGCCGCTCCGGTAGATGTCGATCGTCCACGGCGGGAAGGAGGTGGCGAATGCGCCCGTGAAGACGAGCTGTGGATCCCCGCTTTTCTCCGACGCTTCCGGGGAGACAAGTCCTTGGCCGACGACGACCTTTCCGGATTCATCGACGATCGCGACCGACCAGCCTTCCTCAGGTTCAGGTTTGCCGGAGCCTGGCGGAAAAAGCCCGCCGGCCAAAACCTGGGGATCGAGGAGCAGGCCGAGCATGGTGTTTGTGTCCAGGGGGAGAAAGGAGGCCAGAAGAAGGCCGGAATCCGTCGGCTCGGCGATGCGCAGGAATCTCCCGGGGTCCACATCCATCTCGCGGGCTTCCAGCCGCATGCGCGGGATGATCCGTCCCCGGACCTTCTCCAGAATCCCCGTCTTTGCCAGCCGTTCTCCCTCGATTTTTTTCAGGTCCTGAAGCCGGCCGTCCCAGTCCGCCCGGAGAGAGGCATCCAATTCTCCGATAGCTGTCCGGAACCGGTCCTCCGCCAATTTCCTAAAAGATACGAACTGGCCCCTGGTTAGAGACCACCGCGCATCGAGGAGGCCCTGATAGAGATCGAGAAAAGCTCCGGCCGCTTGGGCTGCCTGCTCTCTTAGGAGATGGACATTCCCGATCTGGTACCAGGCGGTGATTTCGAGCGGGATCCCCTCGGAAGCGAGGTCGGGAAGGCCGATTTGGAGCTGCTGCCTGTACGCGGCGAGGGCTTTTTCGTGTTGCCCCGATTTCGTGTAACATCGGGCCAGCCGGTTTAGGAGAAGGGCATCCAAGGACGGGTCGGCCGTCCTGGCCGCCAAGTCCTGATAAAGTGCGGCGGCCTGGGAAAGATCGCTCAGACGGAACTCCGCCGCCTCCGCCCGTTTCCAGTGCTCATCGTTTTCCAGAGAGCGCGCGATTTCCCTCGACTTCTGCTTTTCTCCCGGGAGAAGAAAAAGCGGTCTGGCGCCGAGAAAAACGACTTGGTCTTTGTCATCGACGAGAAAGACCTCGGAGACGAGGGGAGTGTCGGCAAGCAGACCTTTCAAGACCGCGGCCGCCTGGGCGGGTTCGGCGTCGGCCCGCACCTTTTTTACGGCTTCAAGAACGCGATTCTCGGCTTCGCTGATCAGCGATCTCGCCCGGCCGTCGATCGTCTCGACGAGCCGTTGCCGCGCGCCCTCGATCTCCCTCTCCTTGAGCAGTTTCTCCCTTTCGGCCTCCCGGATGGCGAAAAAAACGAGGACGACGCTCAAGATCAGGAGAGACGCGGCGAAGAGGATGACCGCCCGTCTTTGCCAATCAAGCCTCATGACGCTTGTCTCCTCTGGCTGATAGGAAGGTTATACCCGTGAACACCGCG
>DATKXS010000011.1:0-15136 GCA_035528895.1 Candidatus Desulfaltia sp. | reverse complement strand
TCAATGTACCAGCCCTAGAATTAACTTATCAACCTCAAAAGCCTCTGGAGCCGGCGGTCTGTAGCCTAAGGAACTGTGCGGCCTAAAGCGATTGTATTCCTTTCGCCAGCCTTCGACAAGGACCTTTGCCTCCATCAAGGTATCCAAGATCTCTCCATTGAGAAGCTCATCCCGAAGCTTCCCGATATAGGACTCAACATAGCCATTTTCCCAAGGGCTTCCGGGCTCAATGTAGAGCGTGGTTACGCCAAGGTCTTTCAACCAGCTCCGGACCGCGTTCGCAGTGAATTCCGCGCCGTTATCCGATCTAATGTGTTCAGGTGTTCCCCGGGAAAGGAAAAGTTTGTACAGCTGATCCAGGACATCTTGGGACTTGATCCTTCGGGAAACATACATGGATAAACATTCCCGGGTGAACTCATCGATGATGACCAGGATCCGGAGCGGCCTTCCGTCCGATGTCCTGTCCATGACTAGGTCATAGCTCCAGACATGGTCCTTTTTCATTGGGCGGAGACGGATGCACGATCCATCGTTGAGCCACAGTCGACCGCGTTTTGGCTGCTTCTGCGGCACTTTCAGTCCCTCCTGCCGCCAGATTCTCTCCACCCGCTTATGATTGACTCTCCAGCCTTCGTTCCTCAGTAATGCCGTAATACGACGATATCCATAGCGACCATACTGACTTGCCAAGGCAACAATCTGTTCTGCCAATAGCTCTTCGTCCTCGGGAACCTTCCGTACATGCCGCTGGGTCGAACGGGGTTGACCCAAGACCTGACAGGCACGCCGTTCCGATACTTCCATGACTTCACACACGTGGTCCACTGCCCGGCTCTTTTTGGCCGGGCTCAGAAGTTTCCCCGGTTTGCTTCCTTGAGAATGGCGTTATCCAGCGAAAGATCGGCCACAAGCTTCTTCAGCCTCGCGTTCTCTTGCTCGAGCTCCTTGAGGCGTTTGGCCTGGTCGACCCTCATCCCGCCGTACTCCTTCCGCCAGCGGTAGTAAGTCGGCTCTGTCACCCCCAGCTTGCGGCATACCTCAGCGACCGCAGTCCCCTGGCTGAGGAGGACTTCCGCCTCTCGGAGCATCGTGATGATCTGCTCCGGAGAATACCGTTTCCTGCCCATGTCCTACTCCTTTCGTCCAACAAAATCTTATCACATCGGCTGGAGTGATATGAGGGGGGCAGGTCAGGCCAGGAGAGTCTTCCGGCTCTCCCCTAAGCTCTCAGACGGTTGAGGGTTTAGGGGATTGCCGGAGGTCGATCAGGAAAAATTTATTTGGAGGTGAATTATGTGGCGTGATCCTGAATTGCCTAATGGTTTTCAGGATGCTGACTTTGAAATGCGCGATCTCGAGGAGAAGGCGCGGCGGTCAGCAGAAGCGCGGAAGCGCGGGAAATGTGATCACGGCTGGCGTCAAGGTCAGCCGGGAACATTCCCGGGTTCTCCCCTTCAAATGGAAAAGTGTCTTCACTGCGGGAAAGTGGCGACACGGCTAGAGCTCGACCGCGAACGGCGGGAAATTTTAGGTTAATCAACGGGAGGTATCAATGGGCATTGTGACTTGTGGCGTTCATGGTTGCCGGTGCTGCTGGCGTTGCGATCGCTGCCCGAAGTGTGAGGCGGAGAAAGCAGACCACTACTCAAGGCGCGGTCGATTCGTCAAGGGCGTGGCTTGGAAGCTGCAGAAGGGTGACTACTGCCCGGATTGCGTCAAAAAGATCAAGGCGGACGGGTATGTGTGGAACGAGTTCTACAAAAACTATGTGAGCCCGGAAACGGCGGCGGCGGTGGCCGGTCAAGCGGTCCTCAAGTTCTAGGAGGTCTGGAATGAATGAGAAGGTGACAGTTGAACCGGGAACCCGGAAGGGGATGACGGCGAGGGAGGCGGCACGTTTCATGGCGTCTTGGTGGCGGATTGTGGCTTGGGATGGATCTACCATCGCCTATGTTCCAGATGAGTCAACGGCTAGTTTTATGGCTTCCATCCTCAATGCGAAACTGGGCCGAAAAACTAAATGACAAGGCTGACAAAGTTAAGGCGTGAGGTCCGGTCTCATTCCCTGGCGCGTCCTTTGATCGTCGAACTAAAGGCCAGGACGGGCGGGGACGGGGCCATCCTGACGATGTGGGAGAAACACTGCCGGGACCGCTACAGCGTGTCGGTGGTAGAGCTCTTCCAGCGGCTCGTCTATGAGGAGGTGAGACGGCGAAAGTGAGAACGATGAATCGACCGTAAAGGGTAAAGTCTAAAAATCTATGGAGGTGTGTCTTGAAAAAGGCGAACGATTTGGAGGAGATTTTTGGTGAGCCGATTTCTATTTATACATCGGCTCAGGCGGAGGAAGACGGCTTCCTGGTCAGGACGGGTGATCCCTTCATAAACTACATGACCCAGGCCGTTTATGAGCGGATGGTTGAGGCCAAGATGCCGGACCCGGAGATCGTCGCCGGGATGAACAGAATCGAAAGGGCGTTGGTCGATGCCAAGCGCCATGCTCTCTTCCGGGGGCTGGTGATCGGGGCGAAGCTCGAGGTGATGAAGATCGAGCGGGAGAAGGGGCAGGATTGGTTCTACAAGGTCGCGCTGAACGGCCAGGATTATTTCGTCGCGCAGAATGAGACTGGGGCCTATACCCTCATGTTCCCTGAGGATTATTAGAGAGAAGGCGACAAGATGAAAACACAAGGGAAGTGTCCGCGCTGCAAGATCGCCTATCGGTTTGATTGTCCGGCCCGGGTCCGTGACGCAGCTTGTCCCAAATGTGGGACGCCGGTCGTCCGGACGTCCTATCTCTTCAAGGGACCTTGGGAAGATGTGGTCTATTGCTATCCACCCGTGAATCGGTGATAAAATAGTTTCAGGAGGGAATAAAATGACCCCTATCAACACACCCCATGACATTCAATTCCGCTTGCCGAAAAATAAAAAGTGGATAAAAAACGAGCTTGTCCGCATCGGCCAGGATAACGGCTTGCCGCTTTCGCAGCTCGTTACCATGATCCTGAGCTCCTGGCTCAAGGGCAAGCGGGGGAAAAAGATTTCATTGGGCGTATAGGCTTCCACAGTTTTTTCCCACTTTTTGCCGAAAGAACCGCAAAAAGCCTTAAAGGACCTGAAGGATTTCAGATCGATTATCAGGCAGGGAACAGATATATATGGGATAAAAGAAAAATCGGGGAGGGGGGATTCGAACCCCCGACCCCAGCGTCCCGAACGCTGTGCGCTAACCAGGCTGCGCTACTCCCCGCAAAGCCCAAACATTATAACCGGAAACGACAAAATTGGGAAGGACCGGCTCAGAAGATGAACTTGGCGACATCGGGAGAGGGGAGGATCTCCCACTTACCCGCGACTCCGGCGGTCTGCGCGCCGAGCTCGAAGTGGAGCATGGCGATGCCGCAATCCAGGCGCTTGGAGATGGAAGAAGTGCTGAAGGATTTGTCGGTCGTGACGATAACCGTATTCTTGGCGATACAGAATCTCCAGGGCTGTCGGTTCTGAGCGGACGGAGCGAGCCTGGCCGCGGCAAAGGCTTTTTCCAGCTGAGGTGGAGCGGTTTCTCCGCCGACCAGCGCGGCTAACGGTTTTCGGCGATGAGACCTGACGATACGGGAGAGGATCTTTTCCGAGCGGTCCTTACCCTCCGGGGCATATCCGACCGGAGTGACCGCGAGCACCTTCTCCTCGTCCTGAATCTCGATCTGCCGTCGGACAATTTCCCGGCGGAAGAACCCGCCCACCCAGCAGGTGGCGAGCCCCAGCGCGGTCGCTTCCAGGATGATTCCTTCGCCGGTATATCCGGCGGCTTCCTGCACACGGGGAGAATCTATCCTCCCGATGAAGGCGATATACATCAAAGCCCCTTTGATCCGGCCGTAGTTCCCGAGCAGGCCTTTGAATACGGCTTCCGGAGCGGACCGGACCAGTTCCGAGCGCACCTCGGGAAAAGGCCGGAACTCACGGCAGACCCGATCGAGGCGGACCAGTTTCTCGGCTTCGGGGACATGGGATGAGTAGGTCCGGCGGGAATCGCGCCTGAAGATGGCCTCATACCAGCTGGCAACGGGAAGTTCCATTTGTTGTTCTTCCTTCACGGCTTATTATGCCAGACGCCGTTCGGCGCAGCAATCCTCTCGGGTTGACTATATGTCCTGTTCGCGGCAGAATAATACTGCCAAGATCCCAATGAAAGGAGCTCGAAAATGAGATTCTTGCGCCGCATACTGGTTCTCAGCCTGCTCTTCGCGGTCGGCTTCATCGCCAAGGCCGACGAGGGCATGTGGATGCCTCACCAAATGAAGGTCCTCGGCCTCCAGCAAATCGGGCTGCAGATGAACCCGGATGACCTTTACAAAAAGGACGGAACCGGGCTTATGAGCGCCGTCGTCAACCTGGGCGGCGGGACGGGCGAATTCGTCTCTCCGGAGGGGCTGATCCTGACTAACCACCACGTCGCCTTCGGCGCCATCCAGCGGGCAGCAACCAAGGAAAAAGACTACATCAAAGAAGGCTTTCTCGCTTCTGCACGCAGCGAGGAGATTCCGGCCCAGGGCTATACGGCCGATGTCCTGCTTGGGTACGACGAAGTCACGGCGAAGATCGTTCAGAATGTCAAGCCCGGCATGACCTATTTGGAGATCTATTATGCGATCGAAAAAGCGCAGAAGGAACTGATCGCCGCGGCCGAAAAGGAAGGACCTGATATCCGCTGCATTATCGCCGCCATGTACAGCGGCAACCAGTACTATCTCTTCCGCTACAAGCGCCTTAAGGACATCCGCCTGGTTTACGCGCCTCCCCAAGACCTCGGGAACTTCGGGGGCGACATCGACAACTGGATGTGGCCCCGGCACACCTGCGATTTCTCTTTCCTCAGGGCTTATGTCTCTAAGGAAGGCTTCGGTGTCGATCACAGCCCGGATAATGTCCCTTACAAACCCAAATCGATACTGAAGATCTCCCTGGACGGCGTCAAGCCCGGCGATTTCACGTTCGTCATGGGCTATCCCGGCCAAACGTTCCGCAACTATACCCAGTCCGAGGTCCGATTCGATAGAGAGGTTCTGGAGCGGAGGATCGGCCTGTTCCAGGATATTATCGCCTTCTTCGAGAGGGCCGGCCAGGGCAACCGCGACATCGAGATCAAATATGCCGGTCTGGTCAAGGGCCTCAATAATGCCCTGAAGAACTTCCAGGGTAAGATCGAGGGGATGGGCAAGATCTCGCTGGGTTCCAAGAAGAAAGCCGCTGAAGATGAATTCCTGGCGTGGGTTACCCAGGAGCCGGGTCGCCAAAAAACTTATGGAGAGATTCTGGACCGCGTGGACGCCTTCATAGAGAGATTCGCCGATTTCTATTGGAAGAACGACCTGATCACCGGAGCCGTGGGATTCAGGGGTTCGACCATCCTCTCCCAGGCCTACACCATTTTTCGCACGGTCGAGGAGAGCCAGAAGCCAGACAAGGACCGGGAGCCTTCTTTTCAGGACAGAAACCTGCCCTATATCAAGCAGCGGATTCAGTTGGTCGAACGGAGCTTTGATCTGCCCACCGACAGGTCCTTTTTCAAGCACCAGCTCAAGAAGATGTTACCCCTGCCGGAGAATCAAGTTCCCGCCGCATTCAAAGAGCTCTTGGCCAAGAATTCGGGGGGGGCGATCGATGACTATGTGGATAACCTCTATGACAAGACGATCCTGGCCGACTCGGAGAAAAGACTCGAGCTCCTGGGACTCACTCCGGCCGAGCTGGCCAAGCTCCAGGATCCGATGATCTCGCTAGCCGCCGCTCTTGAAAAAGAGCTTAAGGGCCTACGCGAAGAGGGAAGGGCCTTCGGCCAGGAACGAGCCGAGCTCAAGAAGGTCTACGAGAGAGCGCTTCTCGAGATGAACGAAGGAAAACTCGCCCCGGACGCCAACGGCACCATCCGGTTCACCTATGGACCGGTTGAAGGGTATTCTCCCCGGGATGCCGTCCAGTATCTTCCGCTGACGACACTCCGCGGCGTGATCGAGAAGGAGACCGGCGAGTTTCCTTTCCGAGTGCCCGAGAAAATCAAGCGGCTTCATCAGGAACGCGATTTCGGCCGTTATAAGGATGAGCAGCTGGACGATGTGGCCTGTTGCTTCCTGAACACGACCAACGTGACGGGAGGGAATTCCGGCTCGCCGACCTTGAACGCCCGGGGCGAGCAGGTAGGGATCATCTTCGACATGACCTATGAAAGCGTCATCGGCGATTATTACATCATCCCCGATCTCCAGCGTTCGATCAGCGTCGACGTTCGCTATGTCCTCTTCGTAACCGAGAAGTTCTCGGGCGCCGACCATATCATCAAGGAGCTCGGCCTCTAGGTCATACTTACAGGGTGAAAGGGAGTCCTCCACCCAAGACGGACCGCACGGCTGGACGCTGGCTATGATCTCCGTAGAGAACCTCACCAAGAGTTTTGGGCCTCAGACTCTCTTCGATAACGTCAGCTTCAAGATCAACCGGAAGGAAAGGGTGGGCTTGGTAGGCCGGAACGGCCACGGCAAGACGACCCTGTTCCGGATCATCGCCGGGCTGGAGTCGGCGGATTCCGGGAGCGTCTCCGCGCCCAGGAACTACCGCATTGGCTATGTGGAACAGGAGCCCGTGTTCGCCGCCGGGACCGTTCTCCAAGAGGCAGCGCTGGGTCTTCCTCCGGCGGAACGGGACCGCCTCTGGAAGGTGGAGAAGGTCCTGGCCGGCCTCGGGTTCGATGCCGCTGACCTCGAGCGTTCTCCGGCGGAGCTGTCGGGCGGCTTCCAGGTCAGGCTCAATCTGGCCAAGGTTCTGCTGGCCGAATATGACATGCTCCTCCTGGATGAGCCCAATAATTATCTCGATATCACCTCCATCCGCTGGCTGGGGCGCTTCCTGCGCGGTTGGCCGGGCGAGTTCATGCTGATCACCCACGACCGTAGCTTCATGGATTCCGTGATCACCCATGTCCTGGGAATTCACCGGAGAAAGGTCCGGAAGATCAGCGGCGACACGGGGAAGTATTACGACCAGATCGCCCAGGACGAAGAGACCTACGAAAAAACGCGTTTGAACGATGAGCGAAAGCGCAAGGAGATCGAACTCTTCATCAGCCAGTTCCGGGCCAAGGGCCGGCTGGTCGGCCTGGTCCAGTCGCGGATAAAGACTCTGGCCAAGATGGAGAAACGGGAGAAACTCGAAAAGCTCGCCACCCTCGATTTCTCTTTCTCCTCCAAGCCCTTCCACGGCAAATACGTGCTCGATGTCCGCGATCTCTCTTTTTCCTACGACCCGATGAATCCTTTGATCGTGGATCTCACCGTCAGCATCGGGGCGAAAGACCGTGTTTGTGTCGTCGGCAAGAACGGCCAGGGGAAGACCACTCTGTTAAAGCTCATGGCCGGCCTCCTCGAGCCCCAGGGAGGAGAGACGAGATGTCCGCTCAACGTCGCCTTCGGGTACTTCGAACAGTCGTATCTCGCCGGGCTCGACGAATCCAACACCGTGCTCGAGGAGATCGGCCGGGCCGACCCCGATTCCGATCCCCGGCGCGCCCGGGCCATCTGCGGAGCGATGATGTTCACTCAGGACGAAGCGCTGAAAAAGATCTCCGTCCTCTCCGGCGGAGAGAAGAGCCGGGTCGTGCTCGGCAAGCTCATCGCTTCGCCGCTCAACGTGCTTCTTCTCGACGAACCCTCGAACCATCTGGACATGGAGTCGAACGATGCGTTGCTCGCCGCCATCGACAATTTCGAAGGCGCGGTGGTCATGGTCACCCACAACGAGATGTTCCTCCATGCTCTGGCCGAACGGCTGATCGTCTTCCGGGGTGACGGCGTCTTTGTCTATGAGGGGGACTACCGGCGCTTCCTGGAAAAAATCGGCTGGCAGGAGGAAGACGGCGTCCGCAGGGAGACGAAGGGGAGAGCGGCGGATGACGGCGACCGCGATAGAACCACTCCCAAGGAGATGCGCCGGAAGCGCAGCACCGTCCTGATGGACAGGGCTCGGATCTTGAAGCCTTTGGAAAAAAAGATCGCCGGCACAGAAGCGGCCATTGAAACCAAGGAACGGAAGCTGGAGGAATTGAACAAGGCGATCATCGCAGCCGGGCGGAAGAAAAGAGGGCCGGAGATCGTTGAGATCTCCAGGGCGATGCATCTCTTGAAAGAGGACATCGACGCTCTCTACCGGAAGCTGGAGAACCTCAGCGAGGAACACAACAGCGTCAAATCGCGCTTCGACAGGGAGCTTGTCGACCTGGTTGAGTAGCCGATATCGATTCGCTTGAAAGAGAGGGGGGTCTGTAGTATAAGCGCAAGCGAGAGGATCGAAGAGGTCATGAGCCGGGCTTTTTGTCCGAAATGCGGTCTCGTCTTGGGGCTCCCCCTCGTTGTTCTTTTAGGAGTTTTGAGCGGCTGCGCCCGCAGTCCCGCCCAGCGCGGGCTGGTCGTGGCGGGGTCGACCAGCGTTCAGCCGTTCGCCGACCATTGGGCCGAGTTTTACATGAAGGAGCACCCCGGCCGCGTGGTCAATGTCCAGGGCGGCGGCTCGAGCGCCGGCATCCAGGCCGCCCGCCAAGGCGCGGCCGACATTGGCATGTCCTCGCGAGAGCTCAAACCGGAGGAGAAGGACCTGCTGGAGGTGATCGTGGCCTGGGACGGCCTGGCCATCATCGTCCACCCGGAGAACGGAATCGACGGGCTCAGCCTGGAACAGGTTCAGGGGCTATTTTCGGGAAATATCGACACCTGGGGATCCCTGGGAGAGCCCGAACACGCCGTCACGGTCGTCACCAGGGAAGAAGGCTCGGGGACGCGCAGCACGTTCCAGGAAATGCTGATGAAGAAGAGCCGGATCACCCCACGGGCAATCGTCCAGGACTCGAACGGAACTGTCCGTGAGATCGTGGCAAATGACCCGCACAGCATCGGCTACATCTCCTTGGGATTGGTCAATGAAAAAGTGAAGGCCCTCCGTTTCGAAGGTGTTGAACCGAGCTACGAAAATATCGAGCAGAAGAAGTACCGGTTGATCCGCCCCTTCCTGTTCGTCACCAAAGGCCCTCCTAACCCGGCTGCCCAGGACTTCATCAATTTCGTACTTTCTAGGCGAATGCAGGAACTCATCCGAGATGACGGCTTGATCCCGATCTTCAGGGAGGATTAGGCGCGGTGGCGGCGACACGATTAGAGCGAAACGAGAGGCTCATTCGGCTGTCCCTCCTGCTGATCGCCTTCTCGGCCGTCTCGATCCTCCTGGTCATCACCGTTTTCATTTTCGCCGAGGGTACGCCCATCATGTTCAAGTACGGGCTCAAGAAATTTCTTTTCAGTCTGGACTGGTTTCCCCTGGAGAAGAGCTACGGTTTGCTGCCGATGATCATCGGGTCCCTGTACGTCACCGGAGGGGCCCTGGTCATCGGAGTCCCCTTCGGCCTGGCCTGCGCCGTCGTCCTGACGGAATTCTCTTCCAAACGCCTGCGGCGCCTTCTTAAGCCGATCATCGAACTCCTGGCCGGGATTCCTTCGGTCGTCTTTGGATTTATAGGAGTGGTCATCCTGATCCCGTTCATCCGCGACAACCTGGGGGGACCGGGCTTTTCCGTCCTGGCCGCTTCGATCATCCTGGGCATTATGATTCTCCCCACCATCATCAGCATTTCGATCGATTCCCTCGAGGCCGTGCCCCGGAGCTACCGGGAAGGTTCGATCGCCCTCGGAGCGACCCGCTGGCAGACCACCCGGATGGTGATGTTGCCGGCGGCTAAGTCGGGGATCATTGCCAGCATCATCCTCGGTATGGGCCGGGCGATCGGCGAGACCATGGCCGTCATCATGATCGCCGGGAATGCGGCCACGATCCCGCGCTCGCCGCTCGACCCGGTCCGGACGCTGACCTCGAACATCGCCCTGGAGCTGGGCTATGCCGCCGGCGAGCACCGGCAGGCGCTCTTTGCCACGGGCGTCATCCTCTTCCTCATCATCATGATCCTCAACACGATCGCCAACCTGACCTCGATGAAAAGGAAGCCGTGAATATCTCCATCAATCCCAGGACCGAGCAGAGTGTTGTTCGGGTCCTGCTCTGGATTTTCACGGCGATCACGGTGTTCATCCTCTTCTTCATCATCTTTTACGTCCTGAAAAGAGGTTTGCCCGTTGTCTCTCTGGAATTTCTGACCAGAAATCCCGCGGAAATGGGCAAAGCCGGAGGCATCTTTTCGACGATTGTCGGGACGGTCGCTCTGACCCTGCTGGCCATCCTCATCGCCACGCCCCTGGGCGTCGGCTCGGCCATATTTCTGACAGAATACACGCGGGAGAACTGGGTGACCCGGGTCATCCGGTTCGGGTCGGAGTGCCTGGCCGGCATCCCGTCGATCATCTTCGGGCTTTTCGGGTTCATCCTCTTCGTGACCAAGCTCGGGTTCGGCTGGTCGCTCCTGAGCGGCGGGCTGACCCTGGCCTTCATGATCCTGCCGCTGATCATCCGGACGAGCGAGGAAGCCATCCGTTCGGTTCCCTATGCTTACCGCGAAGTCAGCTTCTCGCTCGGCAGCACCAAGTGGCAGACCGTGACCCGGGTGGTCCTGCCGTCCGCCCTGCCGGGGATCGCCACGGGTGTGATCCTCAGCGTGGGACGGAGCATCGGCGAGACGGCGGCGGTTATCTTTACGGCCGGAAGCTCGCTTCACCTCCCGACCTCGCTGTTTTCCTCCTCCCGGACGATGTCCGTTCATTTCTATATCCTGGCCCGGGAAGGCATCTCCATGGACAACGCTTACGGAACGGCGGCCGTTCTGATCATCGCCATCCTGAGCATCAACGTGCTGGCCTACTCGCTGATGAACAGGTTCATGAGGAGATACTGTTGACATGACCGAAGCTGCAGTCCGGGCGAAAAATTTCCGGCATTTCTTCGGCGAGGTGCCGACTCTGAAAGATATCACCCTGGAGATCCGTCAGAACGAGATCTTCGGGATCATCGGCCCGTCCGGCAGCGGCAAGTCCTCCTTTCTCCGCGCCCTGAACAGGCTCAACGACCTGGTCCCGAATTCGAGGACGGAGGGGACTCTGGAGGTCCACGGCCAGGATGTCTATGGGCCGGAAACGAGTGTTGTCGAGCTGCGGCGGCGACTGGGGATGGTCTTCGCGACACCCGTACCCCTGCCGCGGTCGGTCTTCGAAAACGTCGCTTTCGGCGCCCGAATGGCCGGCGTGAAGGGCCGGGAGCGCCTCACCGAGCTGGTGGCGGATTCGTTGAGGAAGACGGCCCTATGGGAGGAGGTCATGGACCGGCTGGATTCGAGCGCTCTGAAGCTTTCCGGCGGCCAGCAACAGAGGCTCTGCCTGGCCCGGATCTTGGCCCTGAAGCCGGAGTTCATCCTGCTCGACGAGCCCACCTCCGGGCTCGATCCCATCTCGACGATGAAGATCGAAGAGACGCTGCGGCAGCTCAAACCTGAATTCACGATCATCCTGGTCACCAACAACACCAAGCAGGCCGCACGGGTGGCCGACCGGACTGCTTTTTTTCTCAACGGCGAGCTCGTCGAAGTGGACCGGACCGAGAAGATCTTTTCTGCCCCGTCCGACCCGCGGACGAATGATTATATCTCGGGAAAGTTCGGATAGAGAAGGATTCATGGGTATCATCGAGGTCAAGGACCTGGGTTTCTTTTACGGTCGATTCCAGGCGCTCAAGCACATCAACCTGAGCATCGACCCGCAGAAGATCACCGCCCTGATCGGGCCGTCGGGGTGCGGAAAGACGACCTTTCTTCGGGCGCTCAACAGGATGAATGACCTGATCGAGGATGTCCATATCCAGGGACATGTCTTCGTCGACGGAGCCGATATCTATAAAAAGGGATATGACCTCCTGAAGCTCCGGAAAAAAGTGGGGATGGTCTTCCAGCGGCCGAACCCGTTCCCTCTGAGTGTGCGAGACAACGTCACCTATGGGTTGCGCGTGCACGGGATGATGGACAAGTCCGTCGTCGAGGAGCGGCTGCAATGGAGCCTCACCTCCGTTCATCTCTGGGAGGAGTTGAAGGACAAGCTCGAGGTGAATGCGCTCTCCCTGGCCGGTGAGCAGCAGCAGAGGCTGTGCGTCGCCCGCCTGCTCGCCATCGAGCCCGAGATCCTGCTCATGGACGAGCCCTGTTCCGCCCTCGACCTTATCGCCACGGCTCGGATCGAGGACCTGATGCGCGAACTCAAGAAACAGTACACCATCGTGATCGTGACCCACAACATGCAGCAGGCCGCCCGTGTGTCCGACTTCACCGGCTACTTTTTACTGGGAGAGCTCATCGAGTTCGGCAAGACCACTCAGATCTTCACCAACCCGGGCGACTCCCGGACGGAGGACTACATCACCGGTCGGTTCGGATAGGTGGGCTCGGGGCAGTGGCATCGAAACCGCGCCCGTTTTCTCCCTTCGCCTTTTTGGGGGGAGAAAGCGAAGCTTTTTCCCTCCAAAGAGCCGATGTGGGAAATCGCAGCGTGACTTCGAGGCATATGTCCCGAGCCTTCCGCTCAGTCATCGATGGACTTCCTCACCCAAGCCCTCGCCTTCGCTGCAGCTGGTGGTTCGTCAGCCTGTCGGCTCCCCCCGGGGACTTTTTGGAAGGAGAAAGGCTCGTTTCTTCCCGCATCGCATGCTTCAGCGTCAGGCAAAAATTGTTGATATCCCCTCCTATTGACGCTACAATGGCCTTGAGGTAAGAGTGAATTGACAAGAACAGCCCTCATTTTGCTCGCCGCGCTGATGTTTTTGTCGAACGCCTGTGTGCTCGCGGTCGTCGACAGGTCCTCAGAGGGGGAATCCAGGACTCTTCGAAGCGAATACCACAAGACCTTGGACCTGGAATCCGGGGGCGTGATCGTCTTGGAGAATACCGACGGTGACATAGAGATCTCCGGATGGGCTGAAGAAAGAGTCGATATCACGGCTTTCAGAAGACCAGGTCTTCCCCCCAGAGCGGGCCTCTATTTTTTGGGCGGGCATTTTTCCTCGGCCGATATCCGGACCGAAAAGAGGGGCGATGCCGTCAGGATCAAGACTGAGGAAGAAGGATACAGAGAAGAGGGGAGGACCGTCCATTATGTCCTTGAGGTCCCCCGTTCGGTTCGGCTCGACAGAGTCAGCAATGGCCGGGGAAATATCCTGATTTCCGGCGTTTACGGGCGGGCCGTTGTTGACGCCAAAGAAGGCCGAGTGGCCATCGAAAACTACTCCGGCTCCCTGGATGTCCGGCTGGAGAGCGGCAGCGTTGAGGCGGAGCTTCTGGACCCTAGGCCTGGGGATAGCGTCCGCATCAGGGTCGAGCGGGGAGATATCGTTGTCTATCTAGAGTCGGGAATCGCCGCTCGGTTCACCCTCGAGGCCCCGGCGGGGAATATCTCCAGCGAGATCGACCTCAAGCAGCCGTTGCCGGCCCAGAAGGTGTCTTCGACAACCGGGGACGGCGGGGTTTCCTTGGAACTGACCACGCTTCAAGGAGACATCAAAATCCGAAAAGTGGAGGGATCACCATGACCGAAAATGAAAACGATCTGAACGAGGAAAAAATTGAAGAAAAGGAGATCGCCGGCGAGACCTTCGAAGGAGAGGAGATCGAAGTCAGGAAACGCCCCTTCCCCAAGGTCCTGTTCGTCTTTCTGATCCTGGTCATAGCGGCAGCGCTCTATTATTTTCTGATCTATAAAAGGGCGGCTAAGGACGAGCGTCTGGTCGACGTCCCTCCGGCGGCCGTCTTCGAAAAAGAGCTTCCTCCCGCTTCCTCGGAAGGGCCCGCCAAGCCCCCTGTCGAGCTGGACAAGAGCGATGATCTCGTCCGCCAGCTGGCTAAGGAGATCTCCTCTCATCCGCGGCTGGCCGAGTGGCTCAAAAGCAAAGACCTGATCAGGCGGTTCGTGGCTGCGGTCGACAACATCGCCAACGGGCTGAGTCCACGGCCGCACATCGACTTTTTCCAGCCGCCCGGCGAATTCGTGACGGTCAAGAGGGGCGACGTCTACGTGGCCGACCCGGAGGGATACAGCCGTTATCATACCGTGGTGGATGTTTTCGTCTCCTTGGAGAGCGACCAGTGTGTTTCGCTCTTCAGGTCGATGAAACCCCTCTGCCAGGAAGCCTACAGGGATCTGGGATATCCCGACCAGGATTTCGAGCAGACGATCCTCCGGGCGATCGTTGAACTCATGGGTACGCCGGTCATCGAGGGGAACATCGTTCTAGAGAAAGCCGTCCTCAACTATGTTATTCTCGACCCGGCCCTGGAGAACTTGAGCGTCGCTCAGAAACACCTGCTCCGGATGGGACCGGAGAACGTCGGTGCCATCCAGGCGAAGCTGCGGGAAATGGCCTTGGCCTTGGGATTTCCCGAGGATCGCCTGCCCAGGACCCGGTATTATGCTCCGCAGATCCCGGAGCGCTGAGGCGGTCGCGAAAACTCAGCCCTTGTCCCGTTTCCCTGTCCACTGAAAAGGCTCGGCTCGGTCGAAGTCGGGGACGAGATGCTCATCAGGAGTGAAGGAGTCCGGCTGGACGAACAGGCATTCGAATCCCCTCTCTTCAGCGACTGACAGCGCTTGCCTATATTCTTCCTTCTTGAGCGGGCTCTTCATATCTTCCGGCGGCCTGAAGCAAGGATGATACTGACTCATCAGGCTGACCGGCACCGAGGTGCCGAGCTCTTTGGCCAGCCATTCCAGGATGGCCCGAGTGTCTCCGATCTGGCCGGGAAGGACCAGATGGCGGACGATCAAGCCGCGCCGGGCGATGCCCTGATCATCCAGGACGAGGCCGGGCTGCTGGCAGGCCATCTCTTTGACCGCTTCGCCCGCCTGAGCGAAATAGTCCGCCGCTCCCGAGATCCGGAGGGAAAGCAGGGAGGAAAAATACTTGAGATCGGGCAGGTAGATATCGATGATTCCTTCGAGAAGTGCCAGAAGAGAGGCCTTCTCGTAGCCATTGGAGTTAAAGACGAGTGGGATCTCCAGACCCTTCGAACAGGCGATCCGCAGGGCTCTGAGGATGGGCAGGAGGAAATGGGTCGGGGAAACCAGGTTGATGTTCAATGCCCCCTTATCCTGGAGGTCGAGCATCATCC
>DATKXS010000010.1:0-27922 GCA_035528895.1 Candidatus Desulfaltia sp. | reverse complement strand
AACGATTTCTGGACCAAGGAGATCCGCATCCTGACCTCATATTACTGCGGTCCTCCGGATATCGAGGAGGCCTTGGGTCTCCTGGCCGACCGGTCCATCGAGGTGGATTCCTTGATTACCCACAGGCTTCCCCTGCGGGATGTCTCCCGGGGGTTCCGGATGGTGATCGAAGGACAAGAAGCCCTCAAGGTTATCATCAAGCCCCATCAAGGAAGCTGAGCAGGTCCCTCAGCTTTTCTTAATGGTCACTCTTTTCGTATCCGTCCCGCCGTGTTTGGACTTGACCGTGAACTCAACCCAGCCCTGAGAGCCCTCCAGTTTCGCCAAGACACAGAACCGCCGGCTATCTTTGCCCTTGAGCCTGAACTCCGCCCCTTTCTTGGAGACAACCTCGCTCCAGGCCTCCTGGTTCAGCGGGTCGACGAGCGTCCTGGCCTCGGGGATGTCGATGATGGTGATATTGTCGGAGGCACTGACGTTGATCACATCCTTCACAGCTCTCTTGAGCTCGACCGCCCGGTCGGAGCTGGTGGGGTAAACCCGGTCGTTCTTCACCGCGACATCGACCCAACAGAGGTTGTCGGTGGCCGGGACCGTCCTGATGTCATCTAACTTTACCCGGGGGAACTGGCTGGCGCAGTAGAGGACGAACTGGGTGTTTCGTAGGGCTTCCTCTTCCATATAACGGGCGGGCGGGGTCCGCTGCAGATGCTTCCTGGCCGTGCCGCCGATCCAGATCTCTCCCAGGTCCGGATGGTCGAACCGGTGGGGCGTTATCCAGCCTTCCCCGGTCAATTCGAGGTCGATCCATTTGAGGTATTCATCGTCGGACACCCGGCCGTCGCCGTTCTCGTCGGCTTCGAGGACCGGCCTCCCCCAGAGTTCGATGAGGTAGCTGTACGCTCCCAGCATGTAATAGGTGGCGGCGTGGGCCTGGCCGCTAAGGCCCCCGATGACGGGACGGTAATCTTTGAGCAACCGGGCGCCCACGGTGATGATATCCGTCTGCACGTTTAGGTCGTGCTGGTATTTCGGGTCGACCTGCCGGTCGAAGAGCTGGGCGTACTTGTTCGTTTTTCTCAACTCCTCCAGGCGCTCGCTGAACATCTGCTGCCTCCGCTGCAGCAGCTCGGGCGATTGCTCCCGAGGCCTGTCCTCGGGAGGCGCCTGGAACATGATCAGCCGTCCGGTGTTGTGGTAGTGGAAGCTGGCGAAGATATTGGGATGGGCCAGCTGGAACTCGAAGACGTTGCGGCATTCGGGCTCGGACATGGGATAGGGATTGCCCGCGTCGAGGCTCCAGCCGTAGGGGAAATTGCGGTTGGGGTCGGGGCCTCCGATATCGTCCTCGTTGATCCGGCCGTCGCCGTCGTTGTCGAACCCTTCGGCTCCCAGGCGACGGAACCGCCGGACGTCTTCCTTCTCGTCGGCGACCGGCACAAACTGACGCCGGTCGGGAGAGAGTTTGAATTCACCCTTGGGATCTTCGATGTACATGACCGAGAGCTCTCCGTCCCCGTCTACGTCCTCGGTCTGGTCTTCGTCGTAAAGGCCGTCGCCGTCGTTGTCCTCGGGCCGGTAGGGCTCGCGGGAATTGTTCGGTGTATTCGGATACTTGACGAAGGATTCGTTGGCGTCGACGTTGAGGCCGGGAAGGATGTAGAAGGTGACGTTGTCCACCAGGTCATGCACGTAACTGTCGTAGTCATATCTCGTCAACAGGTACCACATCAGGTAGAGCGAGCAGGTGATCCCGTTGACCTCGTTGCCGTGGATCGCCCCGTCCACCCACATGGCCGGCTTGTCGTCGGGCCGGCCCGAAGATTTGGCGGTGATGGTAATGAGGAACTGGTCGCGCCCCATTCGGCTTTCCCCGATGCTCTGGATGTCGGCCAGATGCGAGTACTGCTTCTGGATGTCGCGCATGATCTTTGTCCATTCGGCATATGAGTAGTAATGTTTCCAGCTGATCGGGAAATCCATCTCGCCGTGATAGCCGCCCGGGCTCTTCTGTAACTTTTTCTGGGCCAGGGCCGGAAGACCGACCAGGATCCCGATTAAAAGAACGGCCAGGGCCGCGGCCGAAAGTCTCTTCAAACCTTTTGTCTTTTTCATCTCCGCCTCCTTTATTGAACTTCGAGGCTTCTTACGGAGGTGCCGCCTTTCTGAGAGGTGACGACGAGCTTCAGGGGCGGGCTCCCTTCGACGGCGATGAGCCATTTGACCTGGCGCTTGGCGCCCCCCTCTTTAACCTCCGTAGGACCCGCCTCCGGCCGCCGCCTTCCCCGCATCGGATAACCGGGCGGCATGAACATCATCGTCTCGGGCGCTTCCCTCTCGGCCATGTCCGGTCCGCCGCCCACATATCCCGGGATCTTCATCGCTCCATCGATGGCCCCCAGCCTTTGATAGGGAGTTCCCTGGAGGTAAGTGATTTGATCGCGGTCGCCGACCAGCCAGACCACATCCTCGCGGTTGCCCGGCAGCTGGGCGCCCCGGGCGACATGGGTGGCCAGTGGCCCTTTGTTCTCGATGGTCGCGCTGACTTCGACGATCCGGTAGCGGCCCTTCCCTTTTCCTTTTTTGATCGTGACCTCGTCCCCGCTCAGAGAAACCGCGGCTTCGCTAGCGTTATTGGCGGAATAGAGGACCCGGGCCTTGGCTTCGGTGATGACCACCTCGGGGAGAAGGCCGGACCGGAAGAGTTCGAACCGCCAGTGCTTGTCGCAGACGTCAATCAGCGGCTCCCCGGGAAGGGCGTTTCCGTGGTACTTCGGGATCCAGCCGCCGACCTCTCCCTCGCCCAACTCGGGATGGCGGAATTTCTGCCAGGGAATAAAAAGCTTCCCGCCGTACTTTTCATCCTGGTATTTCAGGAGGGCGCGCTCCCGCTCCAGCCGGGCGCTCTCCCCCTCGAACCGCGGAAAATCCTTGATATTTTGCTGCGGATTCCAGAGTTCGGTGGTGATCGAATAGATGCCGTACTGCACATAAGCCCAGTCGGCGGCCATCCCGTAGCCATAGCGCTTGTCTTTTTCCTCGTCGTAGCTGACTTTCCAACCATAGGGAAGCTCGTACCCGCGGGCGACGGCAGACTTGTTCTTGGAGGTCTTTTTCAGTTCTTCCCTGGATTTATCGAGCAGGGCGGGGTCTTTCCACACTTCGGGCGGCTCCTCGCCGATCGTCTCGAGGTATTTTTTCCCCATGATGAAATCGAACACGGCCACGTCCTTGGGATGCAGGCGGGGATGAGGAGAAGTCCCCAGGGGCCGGTAGGTGAAACCACCCGAGGTATGGTAGAACTGGGCCATCAGGATGTTGGTGTGGTTGGTGAAAAACTCGGCCACGGCGTAGACTTCGGGGGCGGCGGTGGGATAGTCGCCCGAACCTCCGGGCATCCCTTCGTCAGTGAACCAGACCTCGGGGAAGTTGCGGTTGAGGTCGATACCGCTCTCGGGGTCTTCTCCCCTCTTCTTGTCACCATCGTTGTCTTTATCCTCGGTAATCACGGAATAGCGCGGTTTGGTGGTTTTTTCATCCCGCCGGAGACGAACCATAAGCCGGGGCTCGGCCTCGTCGATCACATACTGCCCCTCCGGGTCGGGGTAGCGGAACCGGGTGATGTGGCCGTCGCCGTTGAGGTCGTCAGGCCCGTCCTCGTTGATCTTCCCGTCTCCGTCGTCGTCCTTCATCAGGCTGTTCTGCCTCTGGGAGAGACCTCTTTCCAGGGTGTTGTAGAGTCCGTCCGGGTTGATCACCGGGCAGATATAGAAGGACTTGTTGTCGATGAGAGCGGTGACCTCCTTGTCCGAACCATACCCCGAGACGAGCCTGTCGACGATGTAGAGGCAGACCTCGGTCCCTGTGAATTCGTTCCCATGGATGGCGCCGGAGATCCAGTGGCCCGGTTTTCCCTGGTCGGGAGTCATCGGCGCGACGTTCCGCACGTTTTCGGGGCGTGGATTTCTCAATATGACGTGGGCGTCGATGGTCGTTCCTGTTTTCCGGTTAGAGATGACCAGCACATAAATCGGCCGCCCCAAGTTGCTCTTCCCGATCTCCAGCAGCCTGGTGATCTCCGGATAGGCCGCGGCCACGTCCTTAAGATATTTTGAGGTACTGGTATATCCATGATAGTCGTCGAACCCGATGAGGACTTTCTGGACCGCAAAGGCCGTTGACACAAAAAGCAACAAGGAAAGGATCATGAATATCGCCGGTCGCCCGGCCAGCTTGGATTTGGATTCTGTCATGCGGGACCTCCTCTTGAGTATCGAGATCTTGGGGCCTCATTTTATAAAATTGGCGGCGTCAAAGACAAACTCATTTTTTAAATCACGCGCGTGCGGCAAACGTTTCAAGGCCAGGGTGCCTCCGCATTGTGCCGTCATAGTGCGGATCCGGAAAGTCCAGTCATAGTCCACTTCCTGGTGAACGAGGGCGGCGTGGATGAACCAGGAGTCTTCCATAAGATCCCGCGAATCGACGACTCGCGGCTGGCCACAATCTTTGCCTGGGAGGTCCTGGCAGACCTTGTCCGCAAGGAACTGCTGAGCCCGGAATGGGGCAAGAGGATTCAGGACTATCCACCGAAAAAGAAGTCCGGGTGATTTCCAGCACTCTTGAGTTTGTCAACGGCTTTCTAACCCGCTTTCCGCAATTTTTGGATCAACTTGACATTCCTGCACATCATTTTTTATCATCCCTAACAATGGGATGTGGCAAAATCGGCGCTTGAACGCTCATTCAGCCGGCACACCAGAAAACAAAATGCTTATCTTACGAAGGGAATAGCTAGTGTGAGTCAGCCGCGGGCAAAGCTTGGCTTCAACGCGACATGGTCGATGGCCGTGGGAGGCATGGTCGGCGGCGGCATCTTTTCGACGCTCGGTGTGGTGATTCGAATCGCCGGGCCGTGGGCGTGGCTCAGTTTCTTCGCTGCGGGTTTCGTCGCGCTCGCCGCGGGGTACAGCTACGTAAATCTGGCCGCCCACTACGGCGAGGGCGGCGGCGCATTCACGTTCCTCCGCGAGATCAACGCGGAGGGTTTTGCCGGCAGCCTGTCGTGGGTGCTCATCGTGGGATACATGCTCACGAACGCCGTGTACGCATTCACCTTCGGTCAGTACCTCGGGCATGTCGTCGGTCTGGGGCCATGGTTTCCGCGTACGGCTGCGCTCGGCATTCTTGCCGTGTTCATCGGCTTGAACCTGCGCGGCGTCGGCGAGGCAGGTGGGGTCGAGGTATTCCTGGTCTGGTTCAAGCTGGCCGTGCTGACCGGATTGGCGGCTTGGGGGATCGCCCGATGGGATCTGCCGATGCTCTCGCGAGGCGTGCCCGATTCGGGGGTCGGCGCGGCTTTCTTCGGGGCGGCATCTGTGTTCATGGCCTATGAGGGGTTTCAGCTCCTCACCTACGACTACGAGGACATCGATGCGCCGAAGAAGACACTGCCCCTCGCGGTGCTGTCGGCCATCATTGTCGTGATCGCCGTCTACGTTGCGGTCGCGCTCGGAACCACCATGCTGATCGGGGCAGACCAGGTCGTACAGCACGAGGAGGTCGCCCTGGCCATCGCGGGGCGGCAGGCGCTCGGGACCTTCGGCCTCGTCGTCGTCACCATCGCTGCGGCCTTCTCCACGGGATCCGCCATCAACTCGACGCTCTTCGCGACGGCACGGCTTGCACACGAGGTGGCGAAGGACGGAGAACTGCCGGCCGCGCTGGACCACCGGAACCAGGCCGGGGTGCCCGATCGGGCCGTGATCGGGCTGGGTGCACTGGCGGCGGTGCTCGCCACGGTAGGCACATTGTCCATCCTCGTCGAGGCAGCGAGCCTGGCGTTTCTGTTCACGTTCGCCGTCGTCTGCGGCCTCGCGTTTCGCAACCGGGCCGGCAAGCGCTCCGTTACAGGGCTGGGTGCGCTGGCCGGGGCCGCCGCCGCGGCCACGCTCGTTATCCGCCTGGTTCGAACCGACCCGTTCGCGCTCGTCTTCCTCGGCCTCCTGGTGATCTTGGCCGTGCTGGGACGACCACTCCTGCTGCACTACGTCCCCACAGAGAGCCGCCGCATTAGAAGGAGGACGGAGGGCCATCGTCAGTGAGCCGGTTTAGAATTTTCCATCTTCCCGAAAACAGGGACTAAAGCGGTCCCCCCTGGCCAATTAAAAAGCATCTGAAGCGAGGCGGCTAGTGAAACTTCAGAATCTACTCAATCCTCAGCACGTGGCCGGCTGAGTAGGCCGCGAACTCCGGCGCATACATGGACTGGAGGGTGGCCGGAGCGGCCTTGA
This sequence comes from Candidatus Desulfaltia sp., assembly GCA_035528895.1. Lineage (GTDB taxonomy): Bacteria > Acidobacteriota > Aminicenantia > Aminicenantales > UBA8522 > UBA8522. Next base: position 21,629 of record DATKXS010000010.1, on the reverse strand, counting down.
AGGTCCCGGCCATGGCGCAGCGCAGCCGGTGCTTCAGGGAATACTCTCCCTGCGGCAGCCACTCGACAAAGAAGTTCGTCCCGCTGTCCCGGACCTCCTCGTAGCGAGCGATCCCCAGGTCCCACTTGTAGCCGGAGGTGAGAGTCACCGGCTCGCAACCCGACGGCCGCGGGTCGCGCAGATGGACGTACTCGGCGGGGTGGCGCGCCCGGATCGAAAGGTGGACTTCGAGCTCATCGCCGACGGCCAGCGGAGCGCCCTCTGTCAGGGGATTCAGGACGACCTCGTCTCCCCTTTTGGTCCGGAGGAAGTAGCTCCGCTCCACGGCGAACAGGTCTCCCTCACCCTTCTCGGGCATCTTTTCGGTGCTGAAATGCCAGGTCGCGGAGGCGAAGGCGATTCCCTTCCCTTCCTTCTGGACGCGGACGGTCGCGCACTCCGGGGAGACTTTCTCGCCCGGGATCACCACCTGGTTTTTCTTGCCCGTGTACGCGTCCGGCTCGAAAACGAAGGTCGTCTGCGTTCTGCAGGCGTCCACTTTGATCGATTCCCGGACGCCCAGCGCGCCCGTCTTGTTCAGAAAATAGGCGACCGAGTAGATCACCTCGGCCGTCGCCCGGGTGGATTTCCAGTGGTTGAGCTTCTTGTTGAGAAAGAGCCACTGGACGAGGCCTTCCGAGCGGATGTCCTTAGGCTCGAGCTCCATGAGCGTCCGCAGGGCGAAGGCGTGGGTCTCGATGGTGTCGTTGTACCAGAGCCAACCACGGTCCTCGGGCGCCCAGGACGTCCCTTCGTCGGGTGTGGTCTTGGCCGAATCCATGACGCTGTCCCAGACCAGGGCGGCGTCCTTGAGCCTCTCCGCGCGCTTCAGGGTGAGGGCCAGGTAGCCCTTGAGATAGGGCGAGTGTCTCTTCCAGTGGCGGAAGGAGAAGTCGAGCATCTGCTTGCGCTCCTCATCCGTAAAAACGTCTCCCGTCCAGGACGAATCGGGGAAGTTGCTCAGCGTATAATTGAGGAACGTGACGAACTCCCAGCCGGTGTCCAGGGCCAAGAGCCGCCTGACGACCTCGTCGATGTAGTGCCGGTGGAGGTAATCGAACGCCCGGACGATGGGGTCCTTGGGCACCTCGACGCCGAACTCGAGCGCCTTGGAAAATCCATAGACGATGTAGAGGGTCATGTAGGGCGAAGGCGGGCCTCCCGGCCACCAGGGGAATGCACCCAACGAGGTCTGGGCTTTCAGCAGCTTGGCCAATGATGCCTCTCTCTGGGCTTTGGCGATGCGCGGGTCGAGGACTTTTTCAACCCCATACCCGGCATCCTCGCCTCCCCTGGCCGTGACGAGCCAGGGCGTTTCCTCCATCGACATCTTCCGGTTGGGGTCGGCGGCGTCAAATGTCTCGTAGAGCGTCTCGCGTTTGCTCAGCGCCTCGGCCATCCGCGCCACCTGCGGGTACTTATCATAAAGGCTCGTCAGGATGCCCGTGGAGACGAAACGGTTGAGCGTCTGTTCCGTGCACTCGTAGGGGTAGTTAACGAGATACGGGAGAGCTTCGAGCAGGCCGTAGAAGAGCTGCGCATCCACGGTGACTACGAGCTGCTCGTTAATGCGGGTCGGGTCATCGTCCCTGGCCAGGTCGGGGAACTTCAGTTCCCTCGACCCGCCTTCTTTAAGCGTAACGAACCGGGATTGGACAAGATGCATTCGTCCCGGCAGGACGGGAAGAGGGCGGAGCTCGCCATCGGAAAAACCGCCAGCGCGGGCCGTGACCTTGAAGGCCACCGTCCCGACGCGTGCCGGTGCGGCCAGGGCAAACGTAACCGCCTCTCCCCCTCCCGCTTTCACGGTGAAGGGACGCTCGGGAACGCGGGCGGGAAGACCGAAAGCAGGTGCCAGGTTCTCGTTGGTGAAGGGATCGAAGATCTCAAGCGCGACGGAACCCGTGAGGCTCTCCTCTCCTGCATTGTTGACGGCCACCCGGAGCTCGGCCCGGTCGCCTTCGCGGAAGAAACGCGGGAGGTATGGACGGACCATAAGCTCCTTGACCGAGCGGGCTTCTTTTTGCAGCATCCCGCCCATGAGTTCGCGGGTCACGGCGTGAACGAAGACACGCCAGCCGGTGACAGAATCGGGGACCCTGAATTCCACGGTCGCCGTGCCGTCCGGACCGGTGAGAAGGTGGGGTTGCCAGAAGGCCGTCTCGTCGAATTTGGAGCGGAGCGGGACCGCTTCTTGCGTAGGAGGTTCCTGCCCTGCTTTGGCCTCCTCGTCTTTAGCCTGGGCTTTATCAGCCGCAAGCTCATTCGGGGCTTCTTCCAAGCCTTCTCTCAGGCGGCTGGCCTGGGGAAGGGCCATTTCCTTACGGACTCCGCCCACGACTGCATACCGGCGGCCTCCGGGTCCGCCGACGCCGTACCGGTCGAGCTCGACAAGATAGGCCGGCATGAATATGGGGAAAGATGGAATACTCACCCAGCCGAACTCTTCGCTGTAGACGCGAGGCGCCTGTCCCAGGGAAGCCCTCCAGACCGGTGCTCCGGCTTGGCTGGGGTAGATATTCAGGACCTGGGGCGGGAGATGGCGGGCGAAGATGTCCAGGCTGCGGTCGTACATGTAGGCCAGGAGCTCCGCCGCTCCCTGGACGGCCGGCTCCCCGGACGGCGTTTTCACGGTCACCCGCCAGGTCTCCCGGCCGCCGGGAGTGAGCTTGTCCCGGAAAGAAGAAAAGGAAAGGTCCAGCTGCTTGTTGTCCCAGGGGACGAAGATGTTGGCCGCCTGGCTGATGAACTGATGATCTCTGAGCGTCGTGATCCGGACGCCGAAGCCTCCCCGCAGCTTTTCCGTGACCGGGATCTCCACGACACCCTTGTCCTTCCCGGCTTCCGCCCAGCGCCGCTCCCACAGCTCACCGCCCTTGAACATTTCGTAAAGGAGAGGCTGTCCGTTCCAGCCGCTGTGAACGAGCAGCCGGGCGGTCTGGCCGACGGAGACCGTGGCCTTTTCGGCCACAAGGAGGAGCGGAAGCCGGGCAGAGGCATGTTTCTCCGCGACCAGGAAATCCAGCCGCTCCCGGCAGACGGACCCGAAATCGTCCTTGGTCTCGTAGAGGAGCCTGAACGCGCCGGCATCCAAATCTAAAATGGATATTTCTGCTTCGCCTTCCTGATCATGTTCGACCACGCCCTTGGCCGCTTCCGCGCCTTCCTTCCAGAGAAAGAGGATGGATTCGGGAGAAGGAGCGGATTCCCAGCGCGGACGCAGACGGTCGCCGGGGGTTCGGTAGGCCTTCGAATTTTTATCAAGTTCCGACTCGGGAAGAGGCTGGTCGGCGGGAAGGAGGGTTGCCTCCGGCTGGACGAGCCTGACGACCCGCCAGGTTCCCGTGCCGGGCTTGGGAGTGCCGTTGAGGTCCGTGCGGGTGATCGTGAAGCCGCATGGCGCGTCCGCCCGGAAGAACCCGGAGGCGGCCGCGATGCGGCCTTCCACACTCACAAATCCGAGCCGGAAGGAGCGTCCGGCCGAACGGGTTTCGCCGCCCTCGTCGGTCACATCCACAGATAAGGTGTAACTGTAGGTCAGCCCGGAGCCCGGCCCGTCCTTCCGCTCGTCGGCGCGCGGAGTGAAACTGACCTCAAACGTGCCGTCTTCCTTGAGGGCGCTCCGGCCGCCGGCGATGATCTGGGTCTGCCCGCCGCCGGAATCCCACCACCACCAGCGGGGATAGACGGGCGACCTTCTCACCTGCCAGACCGCCGTCCCGGAAGCGACGGGAAGCCCGAAATAGTAGCGGGCTTCGCCCGTCAGGGTGGCGGGACGATTCAAGCGGAGGGGTTTATCCGGGTCCTTGAAGGTCACTTCGAAGGTCGGCCGCTTGTACTCCTCGACACGAACCATGGCCTGGCCTTCCGGAGTGGCCTGCAGGCGCCAGGCGCCGAGAGGACGCCCGGCGGCCGGGATGACGAACTCGCCGCTGGCGGTCCCGAATTCGTTCGTCGTCCGGACGGCCTCCGCCACCCGCTGGCCGTTGATGTCTACAAGCCAGACGGCGGCCGAAGCGTTCGCGGCCGGCTGGAACCGACCGAGGTCCTGACGTCCCTTGTAGGCAAGGATCTTCCAGTAGATCTTCTGGCCGGGCCGGTAGATGCTCCGGTCGGTGTAGATGAGCGACCTGGAAATGGCTTCAGGCCTGGTCCGCGCATACAAATACAGGTAGGAAGATTCGAGCACGATATCCGGACCTTTCTTGGCCACGAGAAAAAACGGGCCGGACGATTGCTTCCGGGGCTCGAAACGAACATGTCCCTCCCGGTCGGTGACCAGGGTCTCTATCAGGGTGTGGCCTCTTTTCCAATCAAAGGCGTAGAGATAGACCTCGGCCCCGGCCACAGGATTTCCGGTTTTCCCCGATAGGACGAGGGCCTCGGCTCCGCCCCGGGGGTCGTCACGTTTGAGCAGGACGATGTCGGCCAGGATGATGGGCAGCGCCTGGAGATGATTCTTCTGGCGGGCGAAATCCCTGCGGGCCGAAGCGGCCACGAGGTAGAGACCGGGCGCTATGTCCTCAGGAACATCCACAAAAGTCCGGTGATCGCGGAAATCGGGTGTCTGCGGAAGTGCGGTCTCCCACTCGGCGACCGGTTCCTCCTTTCCCAGGATCGTCTGGGCTTCCCGCCAATCCGGCAGGATGTTGTAATCCTTAGAGGTCCGGACGCGCTCCAGAATATCGACCGGGAAGGCCCGGAAAAAGAGCCGGTCCAGGTTCCGATGGGTCACCTGGATGGATCTCTTTCCAGGGGCGTCGGTCTTCATGATATCGACTGAATATCCGGAAGCCTCGATGCTCTTGACGAGGTGGAGACAGCGGCGGCCTCCGGGTGAGTCGGGATAGGCGTCGGCTCCCGCCTTAGCAACCTTGCGGGCATCGACGAGGGCGTCGGCTGCGCCCTCTGCTTTGGTGAACTCGGCCAGGACCGCCTGGCCCATCGCCCACCAGGGATATTTCCGGTATTTAGGGAGGACTTCGGAGAGACGACTGCGGATAAGGGCACGGTCTTCTTCCTGGGTGAATGAGCTGTGAAGGGCCTGAAGACGTTCCAGACGCGCTTCCAGAGCGGCTTCGGGACGGCTGGAACTGCGGCACCAGGTCTCATGGTCCCCCAAGAGGGCATTGAGCTTCTCCAGGGGATGGGCGGAGGGAGAATGGAGTGTATCAGAGACTGATTTATCAGCGGCCGGCTCTCCCACGAGATTCTCCAGGTCGAGCAAAAAAGTCTCGTTGCTCTGCCGCGGCGTCCAGGAGCGGGTATCAACAAGAACCCGGGCCATGAGATAGACGACAGCATCTCGGAGGGTATCGCGGATTTCCGGGGGGTAATCGCCGGCGTGCCAGAATTCCGGAAAATTCCCGGCCTTCAGGTCCTGGAGTCGCCCGCGGTCCTCCCAGACCTTCAGGAGGGAGCTCCATGCTTCCGCGAAGATCTGTTCCTTGGTCCAGGCCTTGAGGTCCACGGGGCCTTTCGATTCGACCCGCTCGCGCCGGTTTATCTCCCAGGAATAGGCGGCGTAATAGGTCTCCAGCGAGTCGGCGAAAAAAAGCTCCAGCATATCCCGCTGGACGGGACTCTGCGGCCAGGGCTCGTCCTTGAGGAAACGGACAGACGTCTCGTAACCATGAAGGGCAGTCCGGAGCTGGACCTCCTTGATGAGCGCCCAAGCCCAGGCGGCGTCATCCCCTGCGCCCTTGGCCTCTTCGCGCAGGCGCGCGGCCTCTTTCGTCGCTTCCTCGAACTTCTGTTCATCGATGAGCTGGTCGATCCCTTTGCGGTCAAGCTTCTGCTGCGCGTTGTCGTCGAATGATGAGAATGAGGGATTTGGGAGGTCTCGTATCGAGGGCGAGGACTCGACCTTGTAAAGGGTGGTTGCAGCAAGAAGGATTAATGGCGCTACCAAAAGAACCGGAAGCGCCCTCAGCCAAAAGAAACCCCTCCGGCGCTCCCGCCCTATTGGATGTCCTGGGTTAACGTTTCGGTTGTCCATGTGTTCCTCCCGGCGGCTCCTCCGAACGAACGCCGCCCCGCCCGCTCCTCTTATAATACAACACTCACGCCGACAATAGTCCCCAATGAAATGGGGACAGTATATTATTTTCCCATTTGTTGGAATTCGGATATTGATATGCTGTCTTCCATTTAAAAGGCGAGTTTTTCGATTCTGGCCAAATAATCCCTCACCTTGGCAAATTGACCGGAGTTGCTCAGGATGATGATCACTCCGTCATCATCCAGGAAGCGGCTGAAGCCGGCCCGAAAGCCAAAGTCGTTGGCCCCGCCGTGCCGGACGACTCTCTTTTTCGCCGGCGTCAAAGCGACCAGCCAACCGTATCCCTCCCCCACGGAAGGCCGCAGCTCCCAATGGGCGGTGAACGCCTTTTTCTTCGTTGCCTCGTTGAAAATCTTTTCGCCCTGGAGCGCCAGGTGGAACTTATAAAGGTCCTCGGCCGACATGACCAATCCGCCGTTTCCGATGAGCGCCCAGCTGATCTTCGGCCAGCCCAGCGGCGAATTAATTTCCCCAAGCTTTCTATCGCCGTATCCAACGGCGACATCCTTTTCCGTCCAAGAAGCATCCCGATAGAACCCGGCACCGGACATTCCCGCCGGACCGAGGATGGAATGCTTCAGGAACTCTTGATAGGTCTGACCCGTAACTTTCTCGATGATAGCGGCCAGCAGCGTATACCCCGAGTTGGAGTAATCGTTGCCCTCGCCCGGCTTGAACTTGAGCTTTTGGGTCAGGATACGCCGGACGGCCTCCTCCCTGGTCATCTCCTCGAAATCCCCCTTGGTGTCGTGGTATTCGAGCAGGCCTGAGGTGTGGGTCAAGAGATGATGGATGGTGATGCCGGCCTTTTCGTCGGGAGTACTCTCGAAGTACCCGGCGATCGAATCGGAAACCGACAACTTGCCCTGCTGCTCTAGGACCAGGACGGCCGTTGCCGTGAACGGCTTGGTGATCGAGCCGATGTCGAAGAGGGTCGTCGATGTGACGGGGTATTTCTTGTCATAGTTCGCCCATCCGTAGCCTTTCTTGATGATGATTTCTCGCCCTTTGACAACGAGGATGGAGCCAGAAAATCCGGACTTCACAGCATCGGACATAATAGCATCGACCGCCTCACCGTCCCGACCGCTGACGACGGCTGCGGGATCTCTGGCCAAAACCCCCTCGTGCAAGGCTTCGGGCAACTCAGGAGGTTTCAACTCCCCGATGTCGATTCCCGTCACCGCGTGGGGAGGATCAGGCTCCACTGTAAGCGCGAGGCGAATCATCTCGCCGGACTTTTTGCTCTCAAGCTGAACCTCCACCGCATACGGGGTTTCCAGCTTGATGAGGACGATCTCGAATCCACCGTGCTGATCATAAACCTGCCGGAAGAAAGCGACGTGTTCCTGAACCGGGATATTGTCGAGGAACGGCTTGGCAAAAGCCGCGGCCACCGCCTCCATCCTCTGCTCGTCGCCGGACTCAACGGCGGCCAAGATCTCGCGGAGCCGCACTTCAGCCGGAGGCTTCGGTTTGTCCGGCGGAATCGCCTGGCCCGCCACTTCCATTGAAATAGTCCGGCCGGACATAAGAATTACGACCAGACATAGGGCCACGAAAATTGAAGCACGCCGCAATTGATTAAATCTCATCATTGGCTCCTCAATGAAAACGAGGACAGTATATCAATTTCCGAATTCATACAAATAGGAAAATAAATACTGTCCTCAATTTAAGCATTTCACTATTCATAACAGGATATCGGCGCCAAGGTTGCATTCATAATCTATCCTGTCTGCCGCTACCTATCAGAATTAACCATCCTGATAGGTTATCTAATAATCATGATCAGGGATTCGCGGATGGAGAAGTGACCTCAATTGACTTGCCCCATATCCTCTGTTATAAAAACGATGATCACAGAAGCGATATCGACGGCCCTGGGGCCGTTGCTAAAAAACCGGTTTTCGAAAGGACGATCTCATGAACAAACCAGCCTTGGTGGGCGGAGCGGGCGGCTTCATCGGCAGCCACCTGGTCAAAAGACTCAAGAAAGAAGGCTACTGGGTCCGCGGCGTCGACCTCAAGTATCCCGAATTTTCCCCGACGGCGGCGGACGAGTTCCTGATCCTCGACCTGCGGGAGCGGCCGAACTGCGAGAAAGCCGTCCGGACTCCCGGCGGCCGGCCGTTCGACGAGGTCTACCAGCTGGCCGCCGACATGGGTGGCATGGGATTCATCCAGGCGGCCGAGTGCGAGATCATGAGGAACAGCGCCTTGATCAACATCCACATGACCAACGCGGCGGCGACAGCCGGGATCAAGCGCTATCTATTCTCCTCGTCGGCCTGCGTCTACCGGGACATGAAGCCGGAGGAGCCGGAGCTTTCCGAGGAGGAAGCCTATCCGGCCCTTCCCGATAACGAATACGGCTGGGAAAAACTCTACGCCGAACGGATGGCCATGGCCTACGGCCGCCGCTTCGGGATGGTTGTCCGGATCGCCCGCTTCCAGAACACCTACGGCCCCGAGGGCACCTGGCAGGGGGGCCGCGAGAAGGCCCCGGCCGCCTTCTGCCGCAAGGTCGCCGAAGCCGAGGACGAGGGAGAGATCGAAGCCTGGGGCGACGGCAAGGCCATGCGCGCCTACACCTATATCGATGACCTTCTCGACGGGATCCGCCTGCTGATGCAGTCGGACCTCGAGGACGGGGTCAACATCGGCCGCCAGGAATACGTCTCCGTGGATGAGCTGGCCCGGACCGCAGCTGAAGTGGCCGGCAAGCGCATCCGGATAAAGCATATCCCAGGTCCGGTCGGCGTCAGCGCCAGGAATTTCCGGGTGGACCGCATCTCCTCCCTGGGCTGGACCTCCAAGATCTCTTTGAAAGAAGGCCTTTCCCGCACCTATCCCTGGGTCAAAGCACAGGTCGAAGCCAAGAAAAAATGAGATTCGGCTGGGACTACCTCATCGTCACGGCGGCTAACAAAGACCAGGCCAAGGCCTACAAGGAACAGCTCCATATCCGCCGGGACCTCGGGTTGATCAATGGAGTCGGGGAAGTCCTTGTCGTCTCCGACCCGGACGGGCGCCGCATCGGGAGCGGCGGCAGCACCTTGCTCTGCCTTCTCGAAGTCATCACCCGGGAACTCCGGGGCCGGCCGAAAGAGCTGGCTTCGCCCGCAGCCTGGGAGCAGGCGCTGCGCCGGCTGCGCATCCTGATCGTCCATGCGGGCGGCGACGCCCGGCGCCTTCCGGCCTACAGCCCTTGCGGCAAGATCTTCATCCCCGTGCCCGGTGAGTCCGACAGCGCCTTGGGCTTGACACTCCTCGACCGCCAGCTTCCCCGTTATCTCTCTCTTCCGGCCCCAGCGGACGGCTCCGGCCAGGTCGTCGTCACGAGCGGTGATGTTTTCCTGGATTTCGACTCCTCCCGTGTCCGGTTCGGACGACGGGGCATTACCGCCATCGGATGCCTAGCCGACCCCAAGCTGGCCGCGGCGCACGGTGTTTTCTGCCCCGGCCGGGACGGCGAAGTGCTGAGGTTCCTGCAAAAACCCTCGCTCAAAGAGCAGAAGCGGCAGGCCGCGATCGACCGCCACGGACGGTCACTCCTCGACATAGGAGTCATGAGCATAGATGCGCCGGCGGTCGTGAGGCTGCTGACCTCCTGTCATCCCAGGATTAGTCGCGCCGGAAAACTCGCCTGGTCCGGCCGCGGCGCCGAGATCATCCTGCGGCGCGGCCTCGATTTCTACCGGGAGGTTTGCTGTGCTATGGGCCGGGAGACAGACCGCAAAAGCTATATTGCGGAGGTCCAGAGGACCGGCTCAGCCTTGGCTGACAGTGAATTGAGCACTCTTTACAGTATCTTCTCCACCATTCCCTTCTTCATCGAAACCATCCCCCGCTGCATCTTCCTCCATTTCGGCACGATGCGCCAGCTCATGGCCAGCGGTGCCGACCTCATCAGCCTGGACAGGGGCGTTTCGAACTCGCATGCGCCGATCATCCTCAATTCCGAGATAGGATCGGGGGGAGCCGTTATCGGGAAGGACGCCTGGATCGAGGGCTGCCGGGTAAATAAGGTCCTTTCTCTCGGCGGTGAGAACATCGTCGCCGGCGTCGATGTGGAACAACTGCTCACCCTGCCGCGGAAAGCCTGCCTCGACGTCCTCGAGGGCAAGGACAGCCGCGGCAAAAACGTCTCCTTCGTCCGTTGCTACGACATCGATGACCTCTTCCACCTTTCCCGGGACCGGGGCGGCCGGTTGAACGGCCTGGCACTCAGCGAATGGCTGCGGGCGATGGGCGCCACGGAAGACGAGGTCTGGGACAAGGGACTCCCTGAAGTACAGAAGTCCGTTTGGACCGGAAGGTTCTTCCCGGCGATAGACTGCCCATCCGAGGCTCCCGACTGGCTCTGGCTGTTTAATCTTCCGGCCGCGACAGAAACCGAGAAATGCGCCTGGCGGCAAAGCCCCAGGTTCAGTCTTGCCGAGATGGCTAGACTCGCTTCCCATGAGTCTTTCCACGCCCGCCGGCTGGCCATTCGCGCTGCGGCGATGCGAAAGGAGCCGGGACGCATCTTCCAGCCCGAGAGCGGATTCTCTGCCTCCGACCTTGCCTTTTTCCTTAATAGAACTCCCGCCGCTGAAAAGCCTCTCTGGCTTTCCGGAATTCTTAAAGAAGCCTACCGCCGCCATGGCCCAGAAGCTCCGCTGGCCGATGTCGAAAGCCTGGGATTGTCCCGCATCCTGCATACCCTGGGAACGGCCATAACGAAACCGGCTCGGAAGCGAGCAGGGTTGACACGGTCCAGCCTGGCCCACACTTGGAAAAAGTTCAACCGGAAGGAGCGGGCTTGGCTGGACTCGCTCGACCTCTCACTCGGGGAGACGACCCCTGATGCTTGGGGAAACCGGGCCCGGCAGGCGGCTTTCGAACATTTGGGGAAGGCGATCGTGCGGAGTGGATACGAGCGGATCAAACCGCCGAAGAACGCCCTCCGCGAAGACGAGATCGTCTGGGGACGGGCACCGGCGCGGTTCGACCTCGGCGGCGGATGGACCGATACTCCGCCCTACTCGCTCGAGCGTGGCGGCTGTGTCATCAACGCCGCCGTCAACCTCAACGGACAAGCGCCGATCCAGGCCTACGCCCGCGTCATCCCCGAGCCCGAGATCCGGATCAGCTCCATCGATCACGGCGTCCGCATCGCCATCCGCGAACTCGACGACCTGCTCGACTACCGCCAACCCGCCAGCCGTTTCGGGCTGGCCAAGGCGGCCCTGGCCCTCTGCGGGTTCTCACCCCGCGAAGCGGCCTGGCCGAAGGGCATCGCACTGAGCAGGATGCTGAGCCGGTTCGGCGGCGGTATCGAGCTCACCACCCTGGCCGCCATTCCCAGCGGAAGCGGCCTGGGCACCTCGAGCATCATGGGGGCCGTCCTGGTATCGGTCATCAGCCGGATGACGGGACGAGTGCTGTCCCAACGTGAGCTCTTTCATGCCGTCCTCAGGTTGGAGCAGGAATTGACCACGGGCGGCGGTTGGCAGGACCAGGTGGGCGGCGTCGTCGAGGGCGTCAAGGTCATCCGGACCGAACCGGGCATGGTTCCCGACCCCGTCATCCATTTCGTCCCGGCGGACGTCCTGAATCCCGGGACCAACGGGGGGCAGACCCTGCTCTACTACACCGGGCTGCGGCGGCTGGCCAAGAATATATTGGCCGACGTGGTGGGAGATTATCTGGACAGGGACAGGCGCTCGCTGGAGACACTCCGGCAGATCCACGAATTCCCGCCGACCATAGCTGAGGCGATATCGCAGAAGTCCGTCGAACGCTTCGGACGCCTGATCGACGTCGCCTGGCGTCTTAAAAAGGCACTCGACCCGGAATCAACGACACCGGTCATCGAGGGGATCCTGGAGCGGGTCGGAAAACATATCTTCGGCGCGACACTGCTCGGCGCCGGAGGCGGAGGATTCCTGCTTCTGGTCTGCCGGTCGGGAACAGACGCCGGAGCGGTCCGCCGCCTGCTCACCGAAAATCCACCGAACAAGCGCGCCCGGTTCTTCGAGTTCGAGGTCAACCGGGAAGGCCTGGTGGTCACGGTCTGCTGATTTCCCGCACTTTCTATTTTGGCCGGTCTTCTACATAGGAACAAATTGACATATTCCCTTGGCTTTTATTACCTTTATTCCGGACAGAAGGATTCACTAGCGCAACTTTCTGTTTCCGCTTTTTATCCAAGGACAAATGAAACTGGGTTATTCCCGGTGAGGAGTATGTTATGAAAAAAAATCTCTTTCGCCTGACGTTTCTGCTCTTCCTTTCGCTTTACCTGACCGCATCTTCCTGGCCCTCTCTTTCCGGAATAGACTCGTCACCTGTGGACAGAGGAGAGGCCGTGCAGTCGGCTGCGCCGTCGTCTGCACCAGTGAAAATCGGCCTGTTCGGGATCGGGCTCAACACCTACTGGGGGCAGTTCGACGGCCTTCTCCCCCGGCTTGAAGGCTACCAGAAAAAAATCCATGACCGGCTCGCCGCCGCCGGGGTTGAGGTCATCGATGCCGGCATGGTTGACGATGTCGACAAAGCCCGCAAGGCCGCCGACCTCTTCCGGAAAAACGGCGTGCGCCTCATCTTTCTCTATGTCTCGACGTACGCTCTGTCCTCGACCGTCCTTCCCGTAGTCCAGGAAGCCAAGGTCCCGGTGATCGTCCTCAACCTCCAGCCTGAGAAGGCGATCGACTACCGCTGGTTCAACAGCCTCGGCGACAGGGGCAAGATGACCGGAGAATGGTTAGCTTTCTGCCAGGCCTGCTCCGTTCCCGAGATCGGGAACGTTTTCAACCGGGCCGCCGTCTCCTTCCACCAGGTCACAGGAACGCTCGACGACCCTGATGCCTGGGAGGAGATCGACGAATGGACAGAGGCGGCCCGGGTCGCCGAGGTCATGGCTCGCAACCGTCTCGGGATCCTCGGTCACTATTATAACGGGATGCTCGACGTCTATTCCGACCCCACCCAGCAGTCTGTCTTCTTCGGCACGCACGTCGAGCACCTCGAGATCGGCGATCTCAAACTCAGCCGCGACCGGGTCACGGAGAAGGAGATCGCCGCCAAGATCGCCGAGTTCGCCCGGGAATTCGACGTCCTTCCAGAATGCTCCCGGGAGGAGATCCGCCGTGCCGCCCGGACCGCCTGTGCACTGGACAGGCTGGTCGCCGAAAAAAAGCTCGGCTCGCTCGCTTATTATTACGAGGGCACTCCCGGGTCGGAAGAGGAAGACATCGTCACTTCGCTCATCGCCGGCAACTCGCTCCTCACGGCACGTCACATCCCGGTGGCCGGGGAGTGCGAGGTCAAGAACGCCCAGGCGATGAAGATCATGGACGCCTTCGGCGCAGGCGGCTCGTTCAGCGAGTTCTACGCTATGGACTTCAACGAGGACGTCATCCTGATGGGTCATGACGGCCCCGGCCACCTGGCCATCGCCGAGGGCAACCCCATCCTCAAGCCGCTCGGCGTCTTTCACGGGAAGCCCGGCAAGGGCCTCTCCGTCGAGATGAGGGTGAAGAATGGGCCAGTCACACTGTTGGCCGTCGTCTCCACTCGCGAAGGGAAGTTGAAGCTCCTCGTCGCCGAAGGAGAGTCCGCTCCCGGCCCCATCCTCGAGATCGGGAACACCAACAGCCGCTACAAATTCCCGCTCGGCGTCAAGGCATTCATCGACGCCTGGAGCAAGGAAGGCCCGGCCCACCACTGCGCCATCGGTGTCGGCCACTTCGCCTCGAAGATCCGAAAACTGGCCGCCCTTCTCGGCCTGGAAGTCGTCCAGGTCTGCTGATAAAAAATTCGGGGGACATGAGCCTAATTTCTGAATTGGGTATCGTGTCTCCTAAATTTCACAGCTGCGCCAGACGCTTCTTTGCATCGACAAACTCGGGAATGCCGGGGTCGGCATCCTCCAGCAGGCCAACGATGAACAAGGGCAGGTAGGCGTTCAGGCCCGTCGTCGCGGCCAGCCCGGACGCCGCCAAAAGCCCCAACATCACAATTTGGGGATCTTCAGCTTCTGGCCGATCTTGATCAGGTCGGGGTTAGTCAGGATATCCCGATTAGCCTCGAAGATCTTCGGGTATAGACTGGCTTTCCCGTAGAAGCGCTGGGCGATGGCGCCGAGCGTGTCCCCCGGCTTGACCTCATACACGGTCGCTTCCCCCGCCGGCAGCGGACCCGGGCCGGGAATCGGCGGGGCAACCGAGGCTCCCTGGACCTGGATCTTGTTCACGGTGTTTTCCGTGGCGACCATCTTGTTGAACTCGAGCATGATCCGGCCCTTGGCGTCCAGGCTTTCGGCCTGTCCCTCGAGGGTCACGACCTTGCCGTCGATCTTGGCCCGCAGGTCGCGGACCCCGAGGCCCGACTTGTTGATGACGGCCACCGCATCCCGGACTTTCTCGCCGAAAGATTTTCCGAAAAGACCCATTTTACTCCCTCCTCTAAATGTCCGTTTAGAATGCCGACGGATTTTCCGCCGGTCGAGCTAGCGCCGCTTGCCGAACAGCCCACCGAGGATCATCGGGACTACCTGGGGGATGAGCCGGGCTCCGATTTATTTCATCCCAGGCCGATGATATGCCCGACCACGGACCCAAGTCAAGAATTACCGCGCTCGATCCCGTGCAACCCGGATCGTCACCGGGCCGACGTCGGCGAGCCGCCGGCCGGCGCAGCATGCCTGGCTCCGGGACGGCGCAAGATCGTTAGCTCCCGCAGACCTTCGGAATAGGCGCCCGCTACAACAGAATTGGTGAGAGGTCCCGTCTGCCCGTGAATTTGTAACAACCTTGATTTGGAACTCGCCTGCCTCTATTAGCCGACGAGCGGCGGCTTGCCGGTTGTTAGTTGCCGTGCTTCTGTGATAAAAGATAATGCTTCACGAATTCCACTGTTAGTTCGATGGTGTCACGCGAGTCCAGATGAGGCCAGAGTTAACATTTCAAGATATTAACCATTCTTTATGTTTCGCAATAATTAGATCCCTGTTCTTCTTTATTTCGCCCCTTATCTCATCCATGATTGATAGAAATACTTTCCTGAATATAGACTTGTGATATAAATATTCGCCAAAAGGCTTCCCGAAAATCCTGACCAACTCTTTCCCTGATCCCAACTTTTTAAAGGAAATTATTTTCTCTCCATTGGGTAAGAACAATTCAAGCTCTATATCATATTCCGTATAAAACTTTTCTTGAGGCAACACAAGCGGGAGCAATTGAATAACCAGAAGGCCCGCAGAAGCTAATCCGATTGTGGAAGTTGAAGGAGGTGAACTTTTTGAGGTTAAATCATTAGAGGATCGTTGTAAGACAAATGGCAGGACGAGCGGCGCGGCAGTCCCGATTAAGTTTAATACATTTCTGAAAGTCACCCATCCTTTATTGTTTCGCAGAATAAACCTATTTAATTTAAGATAAAGAATTATGTCTACGTCTTGATTTCTAAAAGGAGAATTATAAATATAGTCAAACATCGAAGTATCAAAAAAGTATTGCCTGACCATATCTGATAAAAACTCGCTTTCCTTTCCTTTCGGAAATTCTCCTTTATAAGTTATGAGAGGAATCATAAGAGTCGCTTGAGAGGACTTTATATCAACACCTTGAAAACCTTGGAGCGAGACTATTTTTAAACCCGCTCTTAAAGGAATTTTGTCCGGATCATCCACACGCTGATCTTTGTACATTAATACTGGTGACTTGATTGTGCAGCTAACAAGAATGCATAAAACTAAGAATAATAGAACATGTGTTGAGGATAATCTGGATTTCTTAATACGCATAGCCCCTTCCTTTTAATGTTAAATTAATAAGCCCGGCAGAAAAACACCTTTATTTTGGAAATCGGCCAAAATTAGAATCGGACATGGATGGGAATTTATTTGGAGGGCTTGCCGTATTTCTTCAGGTAGGCTCTCCACGTTATGGCCCATTTTTGGGGATCGTCAAATGTCGACTCGTCGATCTTGTGGACAACACTCCGATGGGGCGCGCTCTTGAGGGTCTCAGGCTCCTTCCGCGCTTCCGCTGCAACATGCCTCTGACCTCTGACCCTCTCCCCATTCTTTGGACAGTTTAGGGGCCTTCTTAAGGTGCATTCCTAGCCTGCTTGTCGTGACCATTTTAGCCACTCCGATGCCCAAAAGCCAGTTTTTTCGGAAACCCCGGAAACACGGCTTCACCATTTGACCTACAAACGACGATCGCGATGCGGTCCATATCACAAACCTCGGCCTCAGAAGCCGGCGCAAACGCCGCCTTCGTCCCAAAATAGAGTTCGTGCGGCGTCCGATAGCCCAGCGCCCGCAGACTGGCCGTCATCCGCGGCACCCCATAGAACGGGCGCTTTGTGGATTATTCGTCAATCGGCCTCATCAGCGTCAGGTTATAGGCGTCCTCGCCCACGGGACGATAGTAGAACGTCGAACGCGAAAACTCCAGCAAATGGTTGCGCCTCTGGCGTATCTGATTGGGATGAACGCTGAACTCGCTCGCGATCTGTGCGATCGTCTTCTCCCCTTTGACCGCTTCCAGGGCGACCTTGGCCTTGAAGACCGCGTCGTACGTTTTTCTCTGGCTTGGTAGCATACCATACCTCCTTCGGAAGATATGGCAGGTCTAAAAATCCACCTTAACCCCCTGTCCAGATTTCATGATTCTCTCTTTGCCCGGGAGGAAAGGTCTGCGTGATTGCCGGCCTTTTATGTTTTCTTTCGTTTTCTAAGCTCTCCTTCCGCTGTTTTGAGCTCAACTTGACATCCTATCACGAAGCGATTTATCTTCCATGACGACGGGATGAGGCAAAATCGGCGCATGAACGCTCACTCAGCCAGCGCAGTGTAAAACGGATTTCTTATTTTTTAGGCTCATTCCAGATCGGGAAGATAAAGGGAGAACATTATTGGAGACTCAAATCAAAACTAGCGATAACCGAAGTTTAACAGGGATTTTTGCCATTCTAGCCGCTTTTTCCTATTGGATTATCGGTGCGACCCACTTTCTGATGCCAAAAGCCCAACTTCACTTTGCTACAGGAATTACGGCTGACTTCTTCAAATCACTTGCCTCAGAATCAACGGCTTTCCAGGTCCACTACTGGGTTTTCGCCATCTCTTCGCTCCTCGTAATGGCTGTTGTCCTGGGGATCAAAAATCTCCTGGGCACAAGGCAAAGCTTATGGCTCCGTTTGACCGAAGTATTGGCCTTGATCGGCCTTGCCGTCATAGCCATCGATTTTATCATGATTCAGAATTATTCCCTGCGATTGGCCAAGGAATGGCCATCTCTGGATGTTACTGCCCAGGCAATAATATCCTCAATCGGCCTGCCGCACTTAGATCCCGAAGGCTTGTTTGGGTTTGGCTTTTTGGGCCTTTGGCTTGGGACCGTGAATATCGTCATGTTCAAAGCCAACCTGATTCCGAAATGGCTGGCCATGTTTGGGCTGCTCGGAGCTTTCTTAAATGAGTTGGTATTTATAGGAACGGTTTTTCATGTCGCTCTTCTCATTGATCTGGCTGCGGGTGTCGGAGGCATGATCGCAGGGCCAATCTGGCTCATCTGGTTGGGAATTCGACTGATTCGGCGCTCTCGCTTATCAGGACGTTCTGATGGCCGCTGAAGCTAATACAAACGCAATAATTCCCGTGTCATGCGAGGAGTCCTGCTCCGGTGAGACGACGAAGCAATCCGACGCAGTCGCCGCGAGCGCAGCGTGGCGGTCTCATACCAGTTTCCGCTTGATGAGATCCCTCGTCATGCTCGGGACGGCCCAAGGGGCCGGATCGCTACGCTGCGCTCGCGATGACAATGTAAACATATTTAATACGTTTGTATTAGCAGTGAGTATTTTCCAGATTCTCTCTTTACCCGGGAGGAGAGGTCTGTCGGATTTCCGGCGCTTTTGAGCGTCCCTGCGGCCTTTGAGCCCGCCTTCCGCTATTCTTAGATCAGTTTGACATCTGAATCCTCGCAAGGGCGAATACATTCGGCTCGACGACCTGATCACCTACGGCGAGGGGCGGCACGAGGGGGAGTGACCGGCCCGTTGGCGACTATCTTGATCGGCGTGCCGTCGGGAATGTGCTCGTAGAGTTCGCGGATATCCGGGTTGAACAAGGCAATACACCCTTCCGTCCAGTCCTGGAACTCCTCGATTGTCGCGGGATCGGCGTCGCCAGGCCGGAGCCCGCTCCGGAGCCGTCCGGGGTTTTTCTTATGCGAGGCGGCGAGTTCCGACGTGTATTCGGGGAGCTGACCGTGAAGGAGAAGGTCGCCCCCGAGCCTCGTCCGCTGGGGCGGGCAGCGGCCCTCTTTGAGGGCTGCCGCCACCTCTTCGTATTCCCGGGGAGTGATTAACCCTGACTTGAGACCCCGGCTCGCGTCCTCAAGGTTCGGGTAGGAAATCCATAGGGCCAGGTAATACGTGGACCCCGTATGGGCGCAGATGGAGTATTCCCCTTCCGGGGTCCTCCGGTCTCCCTGGCGCATCTTGGCGCCGTGCGGGACGACGCCGAGCTGAACCCTGTAGGCCTTGACCATGTGCCGCCCGGCCCACAGCTCGAGACGTCTTTGGGCCTTGTTGGCCAGCAGCCGGGCGCCCCGGAGCTTTCCCCCTTCAACGCGGAGCCGGTCTTCCTTGACGAGTTCGGCCAGCGGCCGCTCGGGCCCGAAGAGGCCGGGCTCATAAAGGGCAACGGTTATGCCCCAGAGCCCGACGCGTTCCGAAGCGCGGGCCGGCGCCGGCCGGGTGTTCGGGGCCCGAAGGCCCGGAGCGCAAGCGGCCAGGAGGAGCGCCGGCACCGCCGCGATAGCGAACTTGAGGCCGGAGATTTTCACGCTTCGCTCCACCCTGATTTAATTATAGCGGATGCCTCTGAAGCCGGCAAGGCGGGCCCCTGGTAAGGCGGGGTCCAATCGGGGAGAATATCCCTTTTGAGACAGGAAGAGATATCCGCATGATCATCGTTGACAACCTTTCGAAGAGCTTCGGCAAGCAGGGGCTCAGATTCTCTCCTGGCGGCACACGGATTTCTCGGTCCACGGCCTGGTGAGGGCTAAGACTAAGGGCGAGGCCGAGGGGGTGGGCAAGTCCATGATTAGGCCGCTCCTTTCGCTGGAGCGGCTCTCTTTCGAGGAAAAAGAGGGCAAGGCCTGCTACCCATGCCCCCTTGGATCCCCCGACGGCTTTGTTGAGCCAAAGCCGTCATGGTGCGTTATTACGGCTGTACGCCAATGCCCAGCGAGGGAAGGTGCGGAAGTTGGCGACCTTGGCCGAGAAGCCGCTGCCCTCCCACGTCTTCGAGCCGGCTGCCCCGATGATGGTCACTCTTTGAATGCGGAAAGATGTTGGCATGAAAACTGCATAACAACAGGTGGTTTCTCCCAAGCCCATCGTACTTTCAAAAAAATGATAGGTGCAGGACAGCGAGAGGCCAAGGAAAAGAAGAAGGACAAAATGATTTGGACAGGAGGAAATCACTCATGAAGAGAATTCTGACGTTATTTGTCTTGATGGTTTTCTTATTGGCGGCCGTCAACTGCGCGTCTTGGAACAAGACCACGCGTGGCGCTGTGATCGGTGGCGCCGGCGGCGCCGTCGTCGGCGGGGTGATCGGCCATGCCGCCGGAAGCACCCTGCTCGGCGCGATCCTCGGGGCGGCCGTCGGCGGAGCGGCCGGCGCCTTTATCGGGGATTATATGGACAAACAGGCCGCGGAAATGCAGCGGGATCTTGAAGGGACCGAAGTCCAGCGCATCGGGGAAGGCATTAAAATCACCTTTGACAGCGGGATTCTTTTTGACATTGACAAATCCGACCTCCGGCCGGTCAGCCAAACAAACCTGGCCGAGTTGGCCAAAATCCTAAATAAATATCCCGATACCAACATTCTTATCGAAGGCCATACGGACGACACCGGATCGGATGACTACAACATGAACCTTTCGAAGGACCGCGCTCAGGCCGTGTCTCTTTACATGGCGACACTCGATGTCAAGTCGGCGAGGTTCTCGACCGCCGGCTACGGCGAAACGCAGCCGATCGTGATGAACGATACGCCCGAAGGCCGGCAGAAAAACCGCCGGGTGGATATCGCTGTCATCGCCAACGACAAGCTGAAAAAGGCCGCGCAGGAAAAGGCGAAAAGCTGAATCATTTAATCATTTAACGGAGGTCGTATGAATATTTTATGGACGATCGTGATCGGTTTTGTGGTTGGGCTCATCGCAAAGTTCCTCATGCCGGGAAGAGATCCGGGCGGATTCATCATTACGATCCTTCTCGGTATCGCCGGGTCCTTTGTCGCGACCTGGATCGGACAACACTTCGGCTGGTATAGAGAGGGCCAGCCTGCCGGATTCATCGGAGCGATTCTTGGAGCCATCCTGATCCTAATCGTTTACCGATTGATTAAGAGGAGATAGCTGCTTCTAAGTATCAATTTAGAGTAGTTCGGCAGGAAATATACCGTTTAATAGGGAATGTGCTGTTTTATAGGACAATTTCTTAGCCGGGAAAACAGCTGATTTCGTCCGACCGGGGGCTTTGAATCCCCGGTCACCCGAAATTCCACCTTCTTCCAGAGGAGAATTTTTTTGCCTGGGCTTTTTTCGTCCGGTGGTTTTTTCCTGAATCGCCGAGAAAGCGGAAAGATCTTGGCATGAAAACCGCATTAATACAGGTGTCTTCTCCCGAGTCAAGCGTGCCATCCAATAACGGATGGGCGCAGGACAGGATCAAGGAAGGAGGTTTTATGAAAAACAAAAGGCTGATATTTTTCGTCGTCGGATTCCTGATTGTATTCTCTCTGAGCACATTTGCCGAGACCACAAAGCTTAAGAGGATTGGGCAGTACACCTTTGTGAGGATCAGAGGAGAGGTCCCGACCCAGGACGTCATGAAGATGCTGGTGGACCGTTATTCGGCGGACATCAAGTATGGTTTCGACATGGCCGGGGCCGGCGATCTCTATCTTCCCTTCATGGAGCAGCTTAAGAGCGCGACCTTCGAGGAGAAATCGCTGCCCGTGGGCGCCAAGCTCCACTGGATGCTCTTTCGCTCCCAGGGGAAGGTGAAATTGGCCCAGGATATCGAGTGGGCGGGCAAGGCGCCCCTGGAAGTCTTTTCCTTCACCGTAGAAAAGGATTACAAGGCCTATGAATTTGTCATGCCCAGGCCGTGCGGCAATATCTCTCTGCTCAGCATCACGGACCTCGAGCTTCCTCCGGCCACCTGCGCGCTGACCGTCTCACCGGCCAAGGTCAACCTCAAGGATCAAGTGACCATCGATATGGGCGGCAGCCAGATGGCCAAGTCCATGGAAGTGGACGTCTTCGGTCCGGACGGCCAGAAGATCGCGACCTACTCCTTCACGCCCGAAGCGGCGAGAAAGCAGACGAGCTTTGACCAGCCGGGCGTTTATACCTTTAAGGGCCGGGCCACGAACACCCAGGACAAGGTGTCGACCAACCCCTGCGAAGCCAAACTGATGGTCAATGCCCCTCCCACCTGCTCG
>DATKXS010000009.1:0-15582 GCA_035528895.1 Candidatus Desulfaltia sp. | reverse complement strand
AAGCTCCTCGGGAAAACCCTCTTCGGCGAGTTCCTTCTCCTCGGCCGGGTCAAGCTTGCTGCATTCGCGGGCCAGGCGGATTCTGTCCAGCCGGTCGAGCTTTTCGGCCAGGACCGCTTCGATGGCCTGGCTTCGGTTGGGAAAGATCTTGTCCCGGACAAGACGGTCCAGACGCTCGAGCGTGAGTTCGCCAAGGGAGATCGCGATTTTGGCCTTGGGCATGATGCACCTCTTGGTATTACGATATTTCATACCACTTGCGTTGTCAAGTCCAGGTTCCGGCGTCCTCACATGGATACGGACGCCTCTGAGGGCGCGTCTTTCTCACCAGCCGGAAGAAGAGGCGAGATCGGAAAGAATCTCTTTCATGGCCTACACCCAGGATGGTATCAAAGACCTCTCGGTCCGCCCGGTCACCTTCGTCTTCAACGGCGAGTTCGAAGGGCGGGTCAAGATGGGCTACTACGAGGCCGGGCACATGATGTATATCCACAAACCTTCATTCGTCAAGCTCAAGCAGGACCTGACGGAATTCATCAGGATTACGTCCGGGCGGTGTCCAAGAGCTCCTTGGCGCGCTCGTCCCCGGGCCGGCGAGCTTGTATCCCATCTCGTTGTCGGCGTTGGCCACCCTCCGGACGGCCTGGAGGGCTTCGGCGGCGCTCAGCCGGCCGATGCGGATCACCTCGGCCCCGATGAACCCGGTGTGATTCTCCACCGCCCCGGGGATGAACAGCCCGTCACTGAACGAGTAGAAGGCGACGGGGTAGCGCCGAAAGAGGAGGTCCCGGTCGGCGGGGGCGGGAGTCTCGGTATGGGCGCGTCCCTGGGCTTCGCCCCGGTCGATGGGAAGGGAGAGACGGCTATGGCCGTCGCCGAGCATGGCCACGAGAGCGGCCATCTCTACGACGATATCGTGGTCGGAGAGGGCGGGGATGCGCGCTTCGAGGCCGGCGGCGGCTTTCTCGAAGGCTTCTTGGGTTATCCTGGTAAAGGGAAAGCGGTGGGCGGTCTTGACCTTGTCGATGAGGAAGTGAAGGTCGGCACGCCACATATCGACGCTGAGGATCCGGGGGGACTTCTGGGGTTGGACTTGAGATTGAACCTGTGCCTGACCATGAGATTGGACAAGGACACGGACGGGAGCGTGACTCCCAATTCCGGCCAAGAAAACGATCATGGCCGCGAACACGGAGACGCCGCCATCCCGGGCTGATTTTGTCGTCCTTGTCTGTTTCATTTGTCCTCCACTTTCCGAGATCATCACGCTGGGAGAACGATTCTCCGTCCCCCGGGAGATAAGTTCGCCTCTTATCATTATATATGACGCAATACAGGTCCGAAAGGTTCAGAAGACAATTTGGGAACAGGATACCAATTTCCGAATTTTCCGATGGGGGGCCGAAGGCTAGAAAATTGGGAAATGATATGCCGTCCCCATTTTATTATTCCCAGCGGAAGAAACGCGCAGAGAGAAGCATGCCGACAAGGAGGACACCGCCGAGGACGGCCGCCTCGGTCAGATGTTTTCCCCAGCTCTCCCCCGCCCACAACCCCCGCATCAAGGTCACGACATGGGTCAGGGGGATAAAGCGGGAGACGCTCCGCACGGACTGGGGCAGCACCTCCAGGGGAATAGCCGAGCCGCTCAGGAACATCATCGGAAAGGCGGCGACCATGCCGATGGCCTGGGCGACGCGCGCCGTGGGCGCGATCCCGGCGACAAGATAGCCCAGGGCGAAGAAGGCCAAACTTCCCAAGGTGAATCCCGCCCAGGCCGACAGGATGTTCCCCTCAAACTTCATCCCGTAGACGCCCTTGCCCACGGCGACCAGGGCGATGACGCCAACCGCCGTCATGAGGTAGTAGGAGGCGATGTTCGAGACGATGTAGGCCGCCGGCCGGAGCGGCGTCGTCCGAAAACGCCGCAGGACGCCGGCTTCGCGGTTGGCCGCGGTCGCGATCGGGATCCCCATGAACCCGACCGAAACGATGATGATGGCGATATACGACGGGACGGACACATCGACCATGCCCCGGCCGCCGAAAAACGGGTTCGGCTCGTTTCCATAGATCGTCCCGAAGAGAAGGAGAAGCATAGGGGCGAAGACGATCGTGAAGAAGGTGGCCGCGGGCTCGCGGAGATAGAGCTTTATCTCGACCAGGATGAGCTTCCAGAGCCCGCGCATGGTCCCTCCTAATCCCTCATTTCCTTCCCGGTCAGGGAAAGGAAGACGTCCTCGAGGCTCGGCTGCTCGGTCCGCAGGTCGCGGAAGCGGACTTTCGCCGCCGCCAGGGCCATGACGACCCGGACGACGAGCTCGTCATCGCGGCCGAAGATGATGACCCGGCCGCCGGTCTGTTCGACGATCGAGACGCCCGGGATAGCCCGGAACGGGGCCAGGTCGAGCGGGCCGTCTACGCTGAAAACGACCCGGTTCTCCGCCTCGAGCGAGGCCACAAGGTTCCGGGGCGTGTCGAGGGCGACGATGCGGCCGCGGTCCATGACGGCCACCCGGTCGCACAGCTCCTCCGCTTCCTCCATGTAATGGGTCGTCAGGAAGACCGTCTTGCCCCGGTCGCGGATGCGCTTGACCAGGTCCCACATCGCCAGGCGGGCCTGGGGGTCGAGACCGGTGGTGAGCTCGTCCAGGAAGACGATTTCGGGGTCATTGATGAGGGCCAGGGCGATGAAGAGCCGCTGTTTCTGTCCTCCCGAAAGCTTGGCGAAGGGGGCGCCGGCCTTCTCGGCGAGGCCGAGCTCGTCGAGGATCGGGCGCCAGTCCACCGGCCGCCGGTAGAACGCGGCGAAGAGGTCCAGGACCTCCCGCACCTTGAGGCGGTCCGGGAGCGCGCTCTGCTGGAGCTGGACGCCGATTCTCTCGCGTAATTCGTAGCCGTCGTGCTGCGGGTCGAGGTCGAGGACGCGGGCGCTGCCTTCGCTGGGCTGGCGCAGTCCCTCCAGGCATTCGATCGTCGTCGTCTTACCCGCCCCGTTAGGGCCGACCATCCCGAAGATCTCCCCGCGGCGGACTTCGAACGAGACCCCGTCCACGGCCCGGAGGTCGCCGTAGGACTTGCGCAGGTTTTCGAGCACCACGACATTCACGGGAACTCTCCTCGCAGTATTTGGCTCATCTCAAATTACAAGGCTATGGACTTATATTGATAGGTCCTGGATTCAAAAAACAAGAGCGCGGCCCTGATCGCAAAATGGCCGGCTGTCAGAAGCCTTTGCTGGACGGCCGGCTGCTTGATCCTGAGGATTCGGGCGATTTCTTGTTGCGTTCGACCCTGAAGCATGAAGGACATGGCCTCGGCCTGCTCGGGAGTCCATCGCTGGATGATGGCATCCAGGGATGAGCCCATGGGCTCGAATTGTCTATTCCAATCCTTCCAAGCGGAAACGAGCGAAAGCCGCCGGTATTTTATCAGCCCGTCTAGAGCCTTGCCGGAATAGCGGAAGGCCTCGCCGTCGCTCTCTTCGATCTTGGCCTTGTTCAGGGATTCGATCGTCCCGATCCCCAGGCCGATGCGGGCGTCGGGCTGGGTCTCCGGTATCTTGATCATCATGAGCTCGGCTCGAAGGAAAAGAGCGATCTTCAAGGTGTCGACCGGGTCGGATACGACGGCTTGGAAAGAGTCCCCCCGGAAAATGCGCGAAAAGCGAATGAATTCGCTCGGCTTCTGCTTGAACGATTCCGCGGCTTCAAAAGCGCTCTTCAACGCGCCCAGCACCCGGTCCCGGTGCGGTTCAAATGCCTTTGACTTAACGAGATCTCCCGTAAGGACCCCGTATATTTTTGCCTGGCTCATTATAAGCCTCGAATCTTATAATGCTATATTATAAGGTTAGGGGCTTATATGTCAAGTCTTTTTTGAGTGCCGGCTCAAAGCCGGCCTTCCACTCTTAAGACAAACGGCTGTGGCTTTTTGATTTTCTTTAGTCGAAGCGCCCAGATGATCGCTTTCTCGAACGTTTTCAGGTATTTCATCTCAATCACCTCGCCCGCGGACTAAGGAAATGACAGCGAACTGCTCTTTCTCTATCATGAACCGGAGCGCCGCCAGGATGAGCAGGTTGATAATCAACCCGAGAAGCGCTCCGAACTGTTCTTTATAGAAAACGAAAACCTGCGTCAGAAAGATGGAAACCAGGACGGCCCGCTCAAACATCCCCAGCGCCAGGAGCCGGTTCCGGGGAAGAAAAAGGATACCCAGGAAAACAAAAGCGGCTGATATCACGGACGAGGCCAGCTCCGCCCAGTCGACAAAGGTCAGGGTTTCCAGGTTCGATGCGACCCGGTCGAATACCCCAACGCTCAGGATATTCTTCCATCCCAGCCCTTTGAAAAACACCAGCACGATGATGTAAGCCAGGTTGACGGCCAGCTGGAAAAGAAAAAAGATGACGATGGCGTGATGAAACCAGCTGGAGGAAGCAATTTTCCGGTAGGCGACGTGGAGCGCGGCTTTCAGCCTTTTGGTCGGTCCCGGCGGCCTCGCCTGAGAGACTTCCACCTTGTTTATGACTTCTTTCAAGGGAGCGACCAAAGGATGGCCGGACGGGCTTCGACTCAAATAAAATTGAATTTTTCTCTTCTCCTCTTCATCGATATTGCGCCAGGCAATTTCTTCCAGTTCACGGACGGCGTTCATCAAGTATTCCAGGTCGGTGCGAAAGCCGGCCGCCTGGATAGAGCGGACGGAGACGACGATCAAGATGAAAACGACATACATGACCGCGACAGAAGGCCTGAAAAAATAATCATTGTCATTGGTGAGGAACTTCCCGACCTCATCGATAAAATAGCCGAACCCGACGCCGCCGGCCACGACCGCCACCCGTTCCCTGGATTTTCCCAGGAAAAGGAGCAACATGAGAATCGCCGCGGCCATCAGCAGCCCGCCCCAGAGGACATGAGCAATATGGAGACCGACTCCTCCGAGTTTGGGATAGCCGGTCACCTTGAGAAAAAGGCGGATGATGAGGATGGAAGCGACGGCCGCGACCAGGAAAGTCTCGAGGTGTGCCCCCGCCTCAAAATTGCGGACGAATAGCCGTTCTTTTCTCATAGCTTCGCGGTAAAACCAAGAACGATTGCGAAAAAGAGACTACGTCAATCGGCCAGAATATAGCATCGCCCTTTCCCGTCTGTCAACAACTCTGTCGGGATGGGTGAAATATTGGGGACAGTCCATCATTTTCCCGTTTTTGGCCTTCATTGGCTGAGCCGTGAATTCGGAAATGGATATTTCTTCGATCCTCATCCCGGTTTCTCCTCGATTTCTGGAGTCGGCCAAAGGCATTGCGTCACCATGATTTCTATTATTTGTGACCTCCTAATTCTGACCTTGCGTCAGCGCAATTTCGCCGAAATCTCCACGTTTATTTCAAGGGCTTGTGATATTTCTTCTCGCCGAGGGGTGACCAGAGCCCGTAGCTCTCCTCCTGAACGCGGCATTTGCCTTCGGAAGTCCAGTGGAAGCCGTAGTTGTAGCCGAACCACAGGTATTTGTCCCCGCCCCCGTTCTCTGTCGTAATGATGTAGCGGGCGGCGACGTTTCCGATGCCCAGGACTTTATCTCCGGGAAGAGCCCCCTCCCCCCGATCGCCCTTGTTGACGTCGAAAGGGATCCAGCCGTAGGGCGGCAGGTAGACCTCCGTCCAGCGATGGAAGACATCATCGAAGCTGGCGTCGTCGCCCCGCAGGCTGACGGCCCCGACGTAGCGGATGGGAACCCCCAGGGAGCGGCAGAGGGCGATCATCGAATACGAATACTCAGAACAGGAAGACGTCCCTCTTCTGAGAACCGTTGGAGCGGGGTTCCAGCCCCCCACAGGCTTAAGGTTGTAACTCAGGTGATCCGCCAGGTATTCATAGATACGCCGGACAATCCAGTACGGATTTTTCTCCTCGCCGGCGATCTCCCGGGCGAGTTCCCTAATGTAAGGATCGTTCAGGCGGTATTTATCGCCGTCCTGGGTGAACTTTTGCTTGATATCCGGAGGGATGTCGTCCAGGGTGCCGACTTTGTCGGGATAGATGAAATACTCGACCGCGCAAATCTTGGCGTCCACTTTCCAGCCCGGCCTAACGATCGAATATCCCTTGAGATCCTGATACGCGAAATGGGCGATCTTCTGCCCCCAGCTGTCTTCGATCATCTCGTTCGGCTTGGGGTCAAACTCGACCGGGCCGAGAAGGGCCTGGCTATCCCGATTCTCGGGTATCGGCAGGTAGACATCCAGAGTATCGACCGTCCCTGGGCCGTAATTTCGGAATTCTTTGACGAACTGGAGCGAGAGCTGTTTCTCCTCCCACTTGGTCATGATATCGGAGTCGAATATTTTGACCTTGTAAATCTCGTCATTTTCGTAATCCACATTCCAGAGGGCATCGCCTCCCCAGGCCAGCCCGTAGGGAAAAGGGCCGTAAGACCGCAGGGAAGAAAGACAGAGCCCGTCGGAAGGATTGACGAGGTAGATCCGGTCTTCCCCCCGGTCCGCGACCCAGAGGTATTTTCCGTCAAAGGCCAGGCCCGCGGGTTCTGCTGCCGGCGAAGCGAAAGTCTGGACCATCATCCCGTCCACGGTCGAGACCTTGAGCAGCGTGTCGCTCCGGAAGTCGGCAATCCAGATGTATTCGCCGTCCCAGGCCAGGTCGCGGGGGTTGGGGCTGTTGGATTCGAGGATAA
Source organism: Candidatus Desulfaltia sp. (assembly GCA_035528895.1). Classification (GTDB taxonomy): domain Bacteria; phylum Acidobacteriota; class Aminicenantia; order Aminicenantales; family UBA8522; genus UBA8522. The sequence goes on along the minus strand of DATKXS010000009.1, from coordinate 8,883 downwards.
AGACTGCCCTTCCCGTATCCGGGTCGAGTTTGTACATCAGCTTCTCCCCGGAATCGATGTGCCAGAGAAAGTTCCCGTCCCAGGCCAGTCCCTCGGGGTGATGCCCGGGGGAATCGAAGCTCGAGAGGACGCTGCCGGATTCGGGATCGATTTTGTAGATCTTGTCGGTGAAATTGTCGGCCAGCCAGAGGTGTTTTCCGTCAAAGGCCAGCCCGGTCGGGCACGGACCCGGAGTCTTGATCACTTTCAGAACATCGCCGACCTTTGCCCAGGAGAGGGCCGCGAAGATCAGGATGAAGCAGAAGCAAAGACTGAGTTTTTTCATGATAGCCTCCTTTTGTCCTTCCAATTCTTATAATATCCCGATGCTATTAATGATTATAGATAATTCGTCCTGGAATCGCACGCAGAAAATTTGGGGAAATTAAGGGGACACTCACTTTATCTCCCGAAAAGGCTAGTCTTTCCACGAATTAGGGTAAGTGTCCCCTGAATTACCGGAAATAACGCTTGACGTTATTATCGCTATGCGTTATTATTGATCCGTGATCAAGTCGTTCAAGGGAAAGTGGGCGCAAACGGTCTTCGATCGGCAGCCGTGCCGGGGGCTTTCGCCCGACGTCCAGCGCGCGGCCTATAGGAAGTTGGTGATTCTTGAAGCTGCTGGTGCGTTATCGGATCTTCGAATTCCGCCTGGGAATCGACTTGAAAAGCTGTCCGGCGATCGAGCCGGGCAACACGGCATCCGCGTCAACGATCGGTGGCGCATCTGCTTCGTTTGGAAGCAAGATGATGCCTACGACGTAGAGATCGCGGACTATCACTAGGAGGTGAGTATGGGCGCGCAGAAGTTTCCGCCGATCCATCCGGGCGAGATCCTACTCGAGGAGTTTCTGATTCCCATGGGGATCAGCCAATATCGACTGGCCAAGGAGCTCAGCGTGCCGGCTCGTCGCATCAACGAGATCGTCCATGGGAAGCGTGCGATCAGCGCGGACACGGCGTTGCGCCTGGCGCGTTTCTTCGGCACAAGCGAGCTCTTCTGGGTGAACCTGCAAACGCGGTTTGATCTGGAAGTCGAAAAAGATCGACTTGCAGATCGACTCGAGCGCGAAGTGTCGGTCTACGATGGGTCGGGGACGAGGAGCTCCGTATAACCGAATCAACCGGAACGAGCGACCGGAATGCTTCGGAAATTATGGGGACACTCACTTTATCTCCCGAAGAGGCTATGTTTCCACGAATTAGGGTAAGCGTCCCCTGAAGCCCGATTTCAACAGGACTTCTATTTTTTTATTCACTTGAGATTAACAATAACGGTGAAAGCGGGTCAATCCGTCCTGACCGCTTCCAGGAGTTGATCGTAGAGATCGGGGACGGCGGCGATGACCCTGTGCCAGCTCGGGATCAAGAGGATCTCATAGGGATTCTGCCAGAACGCCTGCCCGGCGATCTTCAAGGCTTCGGCGAAAGACTCCACCGCGGTCGACTCGGCGTGGCGGTCGAAGTGAAGGCAGTTGATCTCGGCATCATTCTGGTAGCGGACGATCGTCTCCTGGGCGATCTTGAGGTAGATGTTGCTGAGGGTCTTGAAGAAACCCTCTGAGAACTGGACGCCCTCGCCGGCCAGGGTCCTGAAGATGGACTTGGCGATGTCGATCGCCATTTTCATGAGTCCTTTTTCCGAGTCGTGGGGGCTGAGCTGCTGGTGCTTGTGCTCGTAGGCCTCGGCGATGTCGGCCTGGCAGATCCTGTTCAGGGACATGTTCCGGTAGACCTCGCCAAGGGTCCCGACCTCCAGTCCCCAGTCCCCCGGGATCCGCATGGCCACGGCCAGGTCCCGCCGCAAGGCGATCTCTCCGGCCAGCGCATAGCGAAAGCTGTCCAGGTAGTCCAGAAATGGAGGATGGCCGAGCATGCGCATGAGAGCGCGGATAAAGGGGGTGAAGAAGAGCCGGGTCACCCGCCCGTGCATCCGGTCGGTCACCCGGGCATAATAACCCTTGCAGAATTCATACTCGGAATGGGGGTTGGCCACCGGGTAGCAGAGGCGCGCCAGAAGAGACCGGTCGTAGTCGACGATGTCGCAGTCATGAAGGGCGATGACGCGGCTTCTGCCCTTGGCCAGGACATAACCGAAGGAAATCCAGACGGCGCGGCCCTTGCCTTCCTTCCCCGGCGAGAGGTCGTTCTCCTCGAGGCGCTGGTAGATCTCTTTCATCCCGGGGCTGTCGTTCCAGACGATGGTCAGATTTTTAACCGGGGAGAAGGCTTTCCTCACGGTGTCATACTGTGGGCGCGTGGCTCTGTCCAGGCACAGGACGATCTCATCGATGAATCTGGCTTTCCGCAGTTCAAGCATGATCCGGGGAAGGGTTCCGCTTGAATATTCACGGTAGAGTGAGGGCAAGATCAAAGAGATCGGCCGCTGTCGCGAAAACTTGAAGAGATCCTCCTCGATCCGCTTCAGGTGAACCGGCCCCAGCCGGTGAAAGGTCGCGATCACGCCGTTGTGAAAGAAATCAGACATTTTTTTCTCCCACGAAGAATTATGGGCTCAGGCGAAAGCTTTTATCAGAATAAGAGATTTTTGAGGCCGAGTCAACGCATAATTAAGGAGACACCATAATCAGAAGGCCTGGCCGATGCTGAAGTGGACCTCCGACCGCGATTCGCCCGGCCGGCGGTCGAGCTTGAACCCCCAGTCGAGGCGGAACAAAACGATGGGCGTCGTCAGCCGCAGCCCCACCCCGGCCGTCTCCCGCGTCTCGATGGGATTGAGATCCTCGATCTTCGCATAGACATTCCCGACATCGAGGAACAACACGCCGCCGAGCTTCTTGTAGATGGCGCAGCGCAGTTCCTGGTTGAGGATGAAGAGCGCGTCCCCGCCCATCGGGACCCGGCTCTCCGGGCTCTTCGGGCCCACTTCGTTGTAGGCGAATCCGCGGATGCTCGTCCCCCCGCCGGCGAAGAATCGTTCGCCCAACGGCAGGTCCCCGCCGAAGCCCTTGCCCAGTCCGAGGCGGAGCCCCAGGGCGTAGGATACGGGACCGGTCACTTTTCTGATGAAATAGGACTGGCCGAAATAGCGGAGGAACCGAACCTCGGACCCGAGGGCCGGGGCCGCGTAGTCCAGGCTCTGCGAAAAAAACGTGCCCCGGCTGGGGTTCATGATGTCGTCGCGGGTATTGGCGCTGACGGCGACGTTCAACCGGCCCACGTTAATCGGCTCTTCCGATATCTCGAGCTCTCCGGCCGCCCCGTTGAAAACCCGGCTTCTTTCGAAGCTATAATTATAGGAAAGCATCCAGGATTGGCGGAATTTGATCTGCTGCTGGAGCGTGAGTCCCGTCCTGTCGACCGTATAACCCGGCAGGATCCTGCGGTTGATGAAGGTGAAGAATTCGCTATTGATCTTCTTCCCCAGGAAATAGTGGCTTCTGAAGAAGGCTTTGGCTCCCCTTTCATAGCGGTTCAGGTTGAAGCTCGTGCCGGCGAGTTGCGAAGTGCCGAGAACGTTTCGGTTGATGAGCTCCCCGCCGATACCGAACTTGGTCTCCGTGTCGTACTGAAAACCGTAACGCAAGGAGTAGGGGTTGAGTTCGGTCACATCAACCGCCACGATGCGGAGTCGTTGGGCTCCGGCGGACTCCCCTTCCGGCTTCAAGGTGAATTGGATTCTCCCGAAAATGCCCAGGTCGTAGAGGTTCTTGCGGCTCTTGTTGAGGGCATAGTGATCGAGAACGTCCCCCTCTCCAAAGGCCAGTTCCCGCCGGACCACCCGCTCCCGGGTCAGCGAGTTTCCCGAGATCTCGATGCCCTTGACGATATCCTGGGGGTTCTCCTTGATCTCGAAGACGAGGTCTATGGCGGCCCGCTCTTTGTCCAGCCGTCTCTCCCCCCGGACCTCGGCCTCGTTGAACCCGCTACGGGCATAAGCTTCGCGCAGACGGTCGAGCGCGGCCTCGAAAAACTGGGTAGAAAAGACAGCGCCGCTCCGCAGCCGGGCGGCCTCCATCAGGAAGCCCTCGGCCAGAACCAGGTTGCCCCGGAACTCGATGCGGCCCACCTTGAACCTGGGCCCCTCGTCCACTGTAAAACTCGCCCGGGCCGTCCTGCTCGGCTGATTAAACTCGACCTCGGGAGGCCCGACTTGAACCAGCAAAAAGCCCCGCTGTTTGTAGAATCCTTCGAGGCTCCTGGCGACGGGCTGCGGGTCGATGAAGATTTCCGGAAGAAGCCGGTTCTTCTTGAGGAACGCGGTCAACGACCGGGCCGAAAGCGAGCGGACTCCCTTGAAATCAACCTCCAGGTCCCGGTACCGGATCCCCCGCGACACCTGGAAGGTCACCACCTGCTCGCCCGCGCCACCCCGCGACTCCCTCTGTTTCACCTCCGCTTGGTAGTAACCTTGACGGCTGAAGTGACGGCGGATCTCTTCCCGAATATCGTCGCCGGCGAGGCTCCGTAGCCTCCCCTCGACCCAGAGCGCCCTGATCCTCTTCTTCAACGCGGCCGGGACCTTGGCCCCTTCGTACCCGAGAAGAATCTTCGGGCCGGACTCGACCCGGTAAACAAGGGTCAGCCCACCGTCCTTCTCTTCTCTTTTCGCGCTGATCGAGTGGCTCAGGTAGTCGTGCTTCTCATAGAGACGCCGGAGTCTGTCCAGGTCGTCGTGATACCTGAAGAAATCAAAACGCTTGCCCGGAGAAAGCTTCAGGCTGCGCCGGACCGTGCTTTCGTCCAGCCCGAGATTCCCCTCCAGGACAAGGTTCTTGACGACCCGGCTCCGGGCCTCCTTTTTTCCCGGCGGCGCAACCGGTTTTTTCGCCAACCCGAACCGGACCTCATGCTGGACATCGAAGTGATAGGCGTCATTGTCCTGCTTGACGGCCCGCAGGTTGATCTCCCGGAGGGGCTTGTAGTTGAGGATCACCGTTGTGTACTGGGACTGCTTGAGGTTCTGGGAGAGGATGAACTCGAGTTCCGGCGTGATATGCCGGCCGACGGTGAGACGCGCTTCCGGGTTCTCCTGCGACGATACGAGGCCGGCGTCAATGGTGACGCTGTCCAGCCCCAGCTTTTGCTTGGCCAGGTTCTCCAGTTCACCGGTGAGCGCGTCATTTAAGTAGGAGAGCGCCCTGTCGCCGACGGCCCCGAGGGCGTTATCGGAAACGTAGGCCAGCCTTTTCCCCGTCACCAGCAAGGAGATGATATCGGGCTCGGAGAGGGGCGGGTCGGAGGTGAGAACGGCCGAGAGCTTATCCGGTGTCCCGGTCAGCAGCAACTTGATGTCGTAGCCGCTCACCCGGGTATGCGCCTGGAGGCTGATGTCGGGCTCGATACGGCTGGGATTGACGAAATCGACCTGGCCCTGTTCGATCTGGTAGGTGGTCTGAGAAAAATAGACCTCGCCCCCCTCGGCGACCAGAAGCCGGCCGGCCAGCCCAGGCTGGTAGGGCGTGCCGGAAAGTTTGAGCTCCCCCTGGACCTGACCCTTCGCCAGGTTGTTCCGGATGGAGATGCCGTCCCGGATGACGACCTGGATGTCGAAATTCAGGCGGCTGAAAAACGGCCGCCGCTCGACGGCCTGATCGCGGGGGGGCCGGCGTTTGAGATAGCGGTACAGCTCGGACTGGACGTTGAACGGTTCGACGTATTCGGCCGTCTGGATGGTTACCGTGCCGCTCAGCGACGGTTTTTCATCCAAGAGAGCAAACTTGAGCGCGAAACCCGTTTCGGCAAAGAAGCCTTTCGGGTAGTTTAGGAAGACATCCTCACCCCCGATCCGGAGGTCGGCGCTTTTCAAAGAGAATCCCTCGAAGTTGAGACTCCCCTGGGCCTCGACCTTTCCGCCGTTGAGCAGCCCGCTCAGTCCTTCGACATCCAGCCGGTTCTGACGGATAAGGAGCCGGCCGTTCAGCCGGCTGAGGTTGAGATGGAATCTCGGGGCTTCGAACCCTCCGTCGTGAAGCTCGATGAACCCGGCCACCCTCGGCCGGGCGAGGCTGCCGGTGAGAGTGATCTCATAGGCGCCGCGCCCGGAGAATCCCGAATCCGCGATGAATGCCTGGAGCATCTGCAGGTCGAGGTTTCCCTTCAACCCCAGGTCGACTTCTCTCTCTCCAAGCAGCCCCAGCGTTCCGGCGGCCTGGAGCCTGTTTTCCCCCCCGACGAGCGAGAGGCGGTCGAGGACAACCCGGCCCCTTTCTATAAGGACCCGGGAGGGTTTTTCTTGAACCAGTTGAAAGCCGGGCAGGTCGAGCTCGAACCGGCTGAATTCGGCCGCGGCGGATAGGGAGTCCAGGTTGAAGCGTTCCGCCGTGATCATGACCTGGCCGTCGATCACTCCCTTCACCCGCCCGAAGCCGGGGCTTCCCAGGATTGCGGCCGGGTCGGACGGGCTGAAGCCGAGGAAAAGAAGCGAGAGGCGGGCCGGTCGCCCCGCGGCCGGCGGCGAGAAAAAGGGCGATTTGAAGGGGAGCGATTCGATGGGGACCTCGCCCTTGAGGCTGTAGCTCCCGTTCTGCCAGCGGAAGGAGGCCTCGTGGATATGGATGATGTCGGCGGCCAGCTCGAGCTCGGCCCGGATGTCCTGGAAAGAAAGGCCTTCCCCCCACGACCATGTTGCCCCCGCGACCGCGGACTCGGCCCAGAACCGCGGGCTGGAAACGGAACCTCCAAGCCGGACTTTGAGGGTGAGGACACCTTCCCCTCCCGTATTCTGGAAAAGGCCGGCCAGTAAGCCGAGCTCGAGCGTGGCGCTGACACTGAGCCCCGCTTCGGTGTCCCCCCGCCAAGGGAGAGAACCTTCCACCGAGAATTGATTGACTCCGTCCTTCAAGAAGAGATCCTTAACGCTCAACCCCTCGCGGCCGTAGGAGATGGAGAACTCCCGGCTGCTCTCGATCCGCAACCTTTCTGTGCTGAGCCGGAGGTTCAAGACGCGTAGGTCGAAGGCCAGGGTCTCGCGCAGCTTTCCGAGTTCGGCCGAGAGATCGGCCCGGCCGGACGCCACCCCGGAAAGGCCCGGCAGAGGCGCAGACAGGACAAGGCCTTTTACCCGATCCAGGAGCAGATTATCGAAATCAATGCGCAAGCGGAGCGGACGCGACCGGTCGAGGGGAAACCCGCCTTGGGCAGATACGGACAGGGACGGCGCCCGGGCCTCGAATTCGACGGCTCTTCCGTCTGAACGCGCCTCGAAAGGAATGTCGCCGAGTTCTTGCTTCCGGAACCTGGCCCGCGACAGCCGGCCTTTCAGGGTGAAAACGGGCGCCTCAAGCCTCCCGCTGAGGTGCGAATCGAGGTCCAGTTCCGCGCCGGCATCCCCCGCTAGTCCCATAGTCTCGAGAAGTGATTCCGCCGGCCATTGTCTGATTTGCACATCAAGGTCCAACGGCCGGGGCGAGCGCAGCCGGTAGGCGCCGTCGAACGTAGCCCGGCCTCCGTCGAGAAAAAGAGCCAGGGGTTGAAACCGGAGGGCTTCCCCGTCGAAAGCAAGATGGCCCTCAAGGCTCAGGCCTTCAAGCGCGGCCAAGGACACCTCTCGACCCTCGAGCTCACCCTTGATCAGCGGTCTTTCCAGGGTTCCTCCGACCTCCCCGGAAAGGCTGAGCCGGCCGCGGAGAGAAGACGGACCCGAGCGCTTGGCCAGCCAGCTCTCGACCGACCGGGGCAGGTAGGGCGAGAGCGAACCGATGTCTGCGATATCCAGTTTGAATTTGCCCGAAAGCCGTCCGGCCGCGGACTGGAAGGATCCTCCCAGGAGTGCCCCCCCGAGAGAGACACCGTCCAGCATCAGCTTGATCTTTCCGGCGCCGGCCTCGAGCCCGGCTTTCCCCGAGAGAGGAACCGCCCCGGAGGCCGCGGCGGCTTCCCCGGGAGAAAAGAATTGAATGTCCGCCCGCCCGGACAACGATTCCATCGACGGGTCGGTCCAGGAGACGCGGAGCGAACCCGCGGCCCGCGTCGAGAAGGCGACAGGCAGCTGCCAAGGCCGCAGCAGAGGAGTCGGATCAAGATTTTTCCATCTCAGGTCCACCTGGTTCGCGGCGGTGCGGTCGAAAGGATGGAACCGGCCCGAGCCGTCGACTTCGCCTCCCAGGGCGGATATGCGCATAAAGGGCACGGTCAGCGTTCTGTCTTGCCAGCGCAGGTCCGACTGAACCGTCAAACCCCGGAGTCCTTCGTAATCCAGGTTTTCGCCCAGCAGCTCGGCCCGCGCTGACACGACCTGGAGAGGCCCCTCCAGGTGGGATTTGAGCTCCACTATTCCAGAGATCTCCTGCCGGAGATGAAAAGCGGCCTTCAAATCCTCCAGGGAAACCCGACCTTGAAGGCTGAGGTCCAACAGCGGATGGAAATAGTCCTGGATGCGGCCGGTGAAGACGAGTTCGCTCCGCCCGCTCCGGAGCGTGGCGTTGTGGAGGAGCGCTTCCTCCCGGCCGATGTCGGCCCGGAGCTCGAATCCCTCGATGGGGAAAATCTTCCCCCGGAAATCAACGCTTCCGCCACTCCCGAGGGCGAGATCCAGGGAGTGAACTCCCCGGCCGAGCCAGTGGATTTCGATCCGGCCGCCGGTCGATTCGATTTTCACCGCTCCTGTACGATCCGCATAAATGAAATCGATATCCTGAGCTAGGAAGTGGTCAATGATGACCTCGGGCAAGGCGTGTCGGGTTTCCGCCGGCTTCCTCTCCCCTATCATCGGCGGAAGAGGGAGGTTGGTCAGGCCCTTTTCATCCCTGAAGATTGTTATTTTGGGCCCCTGAACATTCAGCTCTTTAAAATGGATCTTCTTTCCGAACAATAGCAAAACCGGGACACGGGCGTGGATTCGCTCGGCTGTTAGAAGCGGCGGCAGGTCCGGCTCTCCGG
>DATKXS010000008.1:0-14963 GCA_035528895.1 Candidatus Desulfaltia sp. | reverse complement strand
GAAGGGCGGAATCGACCTGGTCGGCGAAGTGGGTGTCGACCTTTTCAAAGTGAATTCCTCGGTCGGCTCAATCTTCTTTGAGTTGCGTGCTCCTGTGCTGACCTCCGATCGTTCTTACGAAAAGCACCACAAGCTGTTGCTCGGGTTCCGGTTCCTTTTCTGAGTCCAGCGAAGAATTCGGATCGTCAAAGGCCAAGGATTCGCTCCTTGGCCTTTTTTTTGAGGTGAGATAAGATGAGGATCGCCGTCATCGGCGCCGACGGGCAGCTCGGGACCGATCTGGTGAAGACACTGGACAAGGATGAGATTATTCCCCTCTATTTCCCCGAGTTCGACATCACCGAGCCGCTGAAGATGCGGATCGCCCTGGAGGGTCTGAGACCCGGGGTGGTGATCAACACCGCCGCCTTTCATCGGGTTGACGAATGTGAGGACGATCCCGAGGCCTCCTTCCGAGTCAACGCCATTGCCGTGCGGAACCTGGCCCGGCTGGCCCGGGAACTCGATTTCGTCCTCGTCCATTTCAGCACCGACTACGTCTTTGACGGCCGGAAAAGATCGCCTTACACCGAGGACGACCCGCCGAATCCTCTGAATGTCTATGCCGTTTCCAAACTGGCGGGTGAGTTCTTTGTCCGCTCCCTCCTCGACCGCTATTTCATCATCCGGACCTGCGGACTCTTCGGGGAGGCCGGCTCCCGCGAGAAAGGGTACAACTTCGTCGACCGGATGATCGCGCTCGAACGGGAGGGAAAAGTGCTGCGGGTGGTCGACGACCAATGGGTGACTCCGACTGCCACAACGGAGTTGGCCGAACGGGTCAGCGACCTCATCCGCACGGATCACTACGGCCTCTTTCATCTGACCAGCCAAGGCGAATGCACTTGGTTCCGGTTCGCTCAAGAGGTCTTTGCGCTGATGGGAAAAAGGCCTCGCCTGGAGCCCGTTGATTCGCCGAGTTTCGGGGCCAAAGCGCGCCGGCCTCTCTATTCGGTTCTTGAGAACAAAAGAGTCAAGGATTTCGGCCTCAAGGATTTATCCCCGTGGGACAAGGCCTTGGAAGCCTACCTGAGGGAAAAGGGGATCATTTCCCCATGAGCTTGTCCAGGATCGACCGAGGCAGGGGGAAGATCTCGCTGGCGGCATTGGTGGCGATATGGACGGTATGCCCGGAGGCGATGAGCTTTCGGTCGTCCTTGGTCAGGATCTCATAGTCGAAGGTGACCTTCTTGGACGTCGTTTCGCGGAGTGTCACCCGGATGATGAAGGCCTGATCGTAGCGGAGGGGTTTCCGGTAGCGGCAAAAGGCCTCGACGACGACAAGGTAGTGGCCCTGGGCTTCGATCTCCTTGTAAGGGATCCCTTTCCGCCGGCAGAATTCGGTCCGGCCGATCTCGAACCACTCGAAATAGCTTTTGTTGTGAGCCACCCCCATTTGGTCCGTCTCGGAGTAACGGACCCGTTCTTCGATCTCGACGACGGGGCTCATAGAAAAAGATGGCAGGTCACTCGGTCAGTTTGCCGAGCTTGGTCAACTCCTCGTTATAATACTTGCGGTAGAGGATTTCCCACTCGCGGCTGCCCTCCTCGATGGACTTCTTCTGGGATTGGATCTTATCGATGGCCTTGCGGTCGAGAGCTTCGTAGAGCCTCATCTCCTCCTCGATGGCCTTGACGATGATCAGCCGGATCTCGTTGGGATCGTCCAGGAACTCGACCTGGTCGTTGTTGTTGAGCAGGCTGAGGACCTGTTTAGAAAGGTAATTGATCTTCTCGCGCGAGAGCCGGCTGCTCACAGGACGATGTTCCTTTCCCTGGCCAGCTTGATCTTGATCATCCGAAACATGGTCTGGTACTCTATATTCTCCCGGCGGATCTTCTCCATATGCTTGCTTAGGATCTCCCGCACCTCCTGGTCGAGTTGGTCCTCTTTGTGGAACTCTTCGGTGATCAGGGAGATGACGTTCTCGACGAGCTTGTTGCGGTCTTCCAGGATGACCTTGCCTGCTTTGGTCAGGTTTCTGACGATGATGAAGGCCAGGTGATCGATCTGGTTCTTGTTCAACCGCATAACCCTCCTAAAATACAACAGGTTGAACAAAAATTCAAGGGAGTGAGGGCTCTACGACAAAAAGCGGGGTATGCAAGAAATAACGGAGACTATGATCAGCCGGCATCGGCCTTGCTCCCATTCGGGTTCTTAACGCCGTTCCCTCACCGCTCTTCTCGGCGCTGCGGAACTCCGCACGCTGGAGTTGCCCGCAGGTTGTTTGTTCTTTGGCTTCCTTCCTCTGGCCAGAAGATCTCGTCGTGCTCAAACAGTCCTCGCGCCCGCCGGAGCGGGTTCCCTCGAAGAGCATCTCGGGAAGGCTGAACCCTCAATGGTCGCTGCAGCCGAAGGCAGCTGATCCTTATCCTGCGTCCAAGATAATATCCCCACTTTTTGTCACAGAACTGGGAGTGAGGCAATAGAAATGCTTTCCAGGAAATGAGAGGTTGAGGAGCTAAAGAAGGAGGAAGGGAAGAAGGGAGTTCCGGTCCTCGAACGGTCGGGCCAGGGCCAGGAACCGGCCTTCCAGGCTGAAGATGCGGTAGGCCGCTCCGAATTCCTGAGGTTGAGCCGAGGCCGGGTCAGCCGGGATCGTCCTGAGGATCTCCGTTTCCGGAATGGGCCTGCCCTTCTGCAGCTCGCGGCTCCCGCCCTCGGACATAACGGCCTTGGGAAATTCCGGGAGAAGCGACTCCAGCGGGAGCAAGAAACTTTCCGGTTTTTTCAGTCCGCTGAGTTCCTCGATCTCTTCGAGGGTATGCGCCTGATGGATCCCGTGCCGCCCGGCCGACAGCCGACGCAGGGCGGAGAGATGAGCTCCGCAGCCGAGGACCTGACCGAGATCATGGGCGAGAGAACGGATATATGTTCCCGAGGTGCAGCGGACTTCGAAGGTGAGGGTAGGAGGAGAGTAGGCGGTCAATCGGAAGGCATAGACGGTGACGGGGCTGGCCCTGGGCCGGACCTCTTTGTTCGCTCGAGCCCACCTGTAGAGCGGTTTCCCGTCGACTTTCTTAGCGGAATAGGGGGGCGGAACCTGGTTCAAGGGGCCGACGGATCTGCCCATGGCCGCGTCGAGGACGGCGCGTTCCGGGAACAGGCGGCTTTTCTTGGAAGCGGGTTTCCCCAGCGCATCATAGGTGTCGGTCGAAAAACCGAGTCTGATCTCCCCGCTATAGGTTTTGTCGTGCCTGGAATAGTAAGGGAAGAGGCGGGTGGCGCTGCCGGCGGCCACCAGCAGCAATCCTGTGGCCAGAGGGTCGAGCGTGCCGAAATGCCCGACCTGTTTCTGGTTCAGGATCCTGCGGATGCGGGCGACGACGTCATGGGAAGTCATCCCCCGGGGCTTGTCGATGAGGATCAGTCCGTCCATCAATTGGTCTGGACGGAAGGACGTCCTTCGCTTCGGGAAGGGCCGGCCTCTCGCCGGAGGAGAGTCTCGATCTTCCGGGGGATCTCTTTAACCAGCCGCTCGTACCGGCCGAAGGCCGTGAACCCGGCGGCGTGGACATGACCCCCTCCATCGAAGGACTCGGCGATGGCCGCGGCGTTGGCCTTCCCCTTGGAGCGGATGCTGACCCGGAACGTATCCTTGTCCATTTCTTTGAAAAAGAGGACCATCTCGACGCTCTTGATCGAACGGGCCAGGGTGATGATGTCCTCGGTGTCGATCTCCTTCAGGCGGAGAGCCTGGAGGTTCTTTTTAAACATCGCGATGGTGGCGATGTTGCCCCGCTTATTGATCTGCAGCGTGGACAGGACCTGGCCGAGGAGCTTGATTTTTTCAGGTGAATTGGTGTTGAACAGGAACGCGGTGGTCTTGATCGGGCTGGCGCCGAGCCGGACCAGCTTGTGGCAGACCGCGAACGCCCGGGCCGTGGTGTTGGAGAACTGGAAACAGCCGGTGTCCGAAACGATGGCGCAGTAGAGATGCCCGGCCATCTCCGGCGTGAAGGGAATCCCCATCTTCTCGCCGAGGAGGAAGGCCATCTCGCCCACCGCGGCTGCGGCCGGGTCGATCCAGTTGATGTCGGCGTAGCTGTCATTGGAGTAGTGATGGTCGATGTTGATCTTGAAGATTCGGTCGAGGTTCTTCATCCCGGAGCGGTCGACATTGGCGCACTCGAGAAGGATGATCAGGTCGTAGCCCTTCGGAGGAACCTGTCCGATGGTGATCCTCTTGACCTCCGGCATGTGGCTGAAGGGATAGGGGGTGGGGTCGTGATTGATGATCCGGGCCCGCTTTCCCAGGAGCTCGATCATGCCCGCCAAGGCGAGGCTTGTGCAGATGGAATCGCCGTCCGGTCTCAGGTGGCTGGTGATGGCGATGCGACGGCTGCGCAGGATCTTGTCGCGGATAAGGGAAACCGGGTCATTTCTCATCATCTTTGAGGCGCTCGATCAGACCGTCGATCCGGCTTTCGTACTCGGGCGACGGATCGCGGTGAAAAACAAGGGTCGGATTATACTTTAATTTCACCTTCGAGGCAATAGATTTGCGGAGGTAACCCTTGCTCTTTTCCAGCCGTTCCCAGAACGCCTGCTCCCGGGTGGCCCCGAAGATGCTCAGGGTGACGTGCGCGGTCTGAAGATCGGCGCTCATTTCCACCCGGGTCACCGTGATCAGGCCGGAGTCGCCCTGGAACTCCTCGAGGAAGATCCGGCTGAGCGTCTCCTGAATAAGGTGAGCGACCCTTTTCGGACGCCGGCCGCTGGCCATGATCCCTCCTTTCCATCCGGCGATCAGAAATAATGGAATTCGGACAGGACGATCTCTCCCTGGAGGTTCTCTTCGACGTCCCGGAGGATCTTCTGGAGGACCTGGTCGACGAGCCCTTTCTGACTGTTCAAGGTGACGATACCGAGTCTGGCCCGCTGCCATTTGTCTTGAAAATCGAGCTCGGCGAAGGCGGCATTGAAGCGGCCGTGAACCCTGTCCCGGAGGGTGTTCAAGACTTTTCTCTTGTCTTTGAGAGATCGGGAGTAAGGGAGAAATATCTCCAGAGAGAGCAGGCCGATGATCATCACTGCGCCTGCCGGCTAGGCCGGCTTGGTTTTTTCTCTGACGAAGGCGATGATGACATCGCCTTCCTGAATATTCTTGGATTTGTCGAGCCCGATGCCGCACTCGAAACCTTTGGCGACCTCGATGACGTTCTCTTTGATCCGCTTGAGGGAGACGATCCGGCCCTGCTCGACGACATCCTGGCCCCGCATCACCCGGGCCTCGGCATTACGGGTGATCTTCCCGTCCAGGACATAGCAGCCGGCGATCGTTCCGACCCGCGGGATCTGGAAGATCCTCCGGATCTCCGCCCGGCCGAGGGAGACCTCCTTCTCCACCGGCTCGATCATGCCGGCGATCGCGTCGCGGATGTCTTCGGTCAGCTGATAGATGACGTTGTAACTCCGGATCTCTACGTTCTCCGTCTTGGCCAGGTTGATCACCTTCTGGCTCGGCTGGACGTTATAGCCGAGGATGATGGCGTTCGAGGCGGAAGCCAGGAGGACGTCCGACTTGGTGATGCTGCCCGTAGCGGAATGGATAATTTTGATCTTGATCTTATCCGAGCCGAGGGGAGGGAGGATATCGCGGAGCACTTCCACCGAGCCCTGGACATCAGCTTTGATGATCAGGGAAAGCTCTTTTACGGCTCCCTCCTCGATCTTCTTGAAGAGATCGTCCAGGGAGACGCGTTCGACCCGTTGAGGCTCTTTTTTCTTGACACGGGAGAGGCGGTGAGCGACGATCTTCTTGGCCGTTTCGAGGTTGGGGACCACCTGGAAGAAGTCACCGGAAACGGGGACATCGGTGAATCCCAGAACCCCGACCGGCATGGACGGTTCAGCCCGCTTCAGCGCCTTTCCGTGCTCGTCGAACAGAGCTTTGACCTTGCCGTGGGCGGTCCCGGAGATGAAGGCGGCGGCCGGGGTGAGGACCCCGTGTTGGATGATGACTGTGGCCAAAGGCCCCTTTTTGGGATCGAGCCGGGCTTCCAGGACAACTCCCTGGGCCTCGACTTTGGGGTTGGTCTTGACCTCGATCACGTCGGCCAAAAGGAGGATCATTTCCAGAAGTTCGGCGAGGTTCTTCTTCTCTTTAGCCGAGACCTCGACCGAGATGGTCTGGCCGCCCCAGGCCTCGATCAACAGGCCGTCTTTGGACAACTGCTGCTTGACCCGGTCGGCATCGGCCTCCGCCTTGTCGATTTTGTTGATGGCGACGATGATCGGGACCGCCGCAGCCTTGGCGTGGCTGATGGCCTCCTTGGTCTGGGGCATGACGCCGTCGTCGGCAGCGACCACGAGGACGACGATGTCGGTGACCTTGGCGCCGCGCGCCCGGAGCTGGGTGAAGGCCTCATGGCCCGGCGTGTCGATAAAGGTGATGGGCCGGTTGTTGAACATGACGCGGTAGGCGCCGATGTGCTGGGTGATGCCGCCCGACTCTTTGCCGACGAGGTTGGAGGACCGGATGGCGTCGAGCAAGGTCGTCTTGCCGTGGTCGACGTGGCCCATGATGGTGACGACGGGAGGTCGCGGCAGAAGGTCGGCCGCCTTGGCTTCGGCCCGGCTTCGGAGCTCCCGCTCATATGTCAGGAACTCGATATCGGCATCGAGGGCGCGGCCGACGGCCGCCGCCGTCTCCTCGTCCAGGAGGTCGTTCAGCTCCAGGAAAAGTCCCTTGGCGGCCAGCTTTTTGACCAGGTCTTTCGGCTTGAACTCGAGCCTCCCGGCTGCATCCCGGAGGGTCATCCCTTCCCGGAAGACGGCCTTCTGCCGTTCCTTGGGAGCCTCAGCGGCTTTTGCCTTTTTCTTGGTTGGCGCTTTGGGTTTGGGTTTGGTCGTCTCTTTTTTCATGGTCACACTTGCTTGATATCGATTTTCCAGCCAACCAGCCGCGATGCCAACTTAACATTGATCCCCTTCTTCCCGATGGCCAGGGAAAGCTGGTCCCGGGGGACGATCGCCTGCATGGTCTTCTCGGTGTCGTCGATGAGAAGGACCTTATCGATCCGGGCCGGGCTGAGGGCGGCCTTGGCGTAGGAGGTCGGCTGGGCCGACCAAAGGATGACATCGATTTTCTCGCCCTGCAGTTCCTTGCTGATACTGAGGATGCGGTTGCCCTTGACTCCGATGCAGGCTCCGATAGGATCGATATCGCGCTCCCTGGACAGGACCGAGACCTTGGCCCTTTCTCCAGGTTGACGGACGAGGTCCTTGATCTCGATGTTCCCGTTGGCGATCTCCGGGATTTCGAGCTCCAACAGCTTGGCCAGGAACTTGGGATGGCTCCGCGAAACGAGGATCTGGGGGCCTTTGGTGGCCTTCTGCACCTGGGTAATCAAGGCCCGGACTGTATCACCGCGGCTGAATTTCTCGTTGGGAATCATCTCCCACGCCGGATAGAGGGCCTCAGTCTTGCTGACCTCGAGGAGGATATTCCCGTTCTCGAACCGGCGGACCGTCCCGGCGACGATCTCGCCGATGCGGGGAGCGAACTCGACATACACCTTTTCCTGTTCGGCGTCCCTGACTTTCTGTAAGATGACCTGTTTGGCGGCCCGGGCGGAGATACGTCCCAGGGTGTCGGCCGGCAGGTCGACCTCGATCTTTTCGCCGAGCGCGGCCGCAGGGCGAATCTTCCTGGCTTCGTCCAGGGAGAATTCAGAGGACAGATCCTGAGGTTTTTCGACCACCCGCTTGACGGCGAAGACCCGCAATTCGCCCTTCTCCGGCCGGAAGGACACGGTGATGGGCTCGTTATGGCTGAAATACTGGGCCGAGGCCACGCGCAGGGATTCCTCGATGGCGCTGATGATCACGGACGGCTTCACTCCGCGCTCCTTGCTGAGCTGGAGGATAGTATTCCAGACATTTAGTTTCATCTGTGCCGTCTCTTTGTTCCGGTTGAGGAATCTTGGGAGTCAAAAATTATAACTGAAACAGAGAAGAATAGCAAACGATCGCCGGAGCCCCTTTTCGATCGTCAAAAAACCTGAAAAAGGCCGCTTTCTTGAAGATAGAAGTCCCGACTTTCAAATGAACAGGGTGGCAAAGACGAGACTGACGATGGCCATGAGTTTGATGAGGATGTTCATCGATGGGCCGGCTGTGTCCTTGAGCGGATCGCCCACTGTGTCCCCGATGACGGTCGCGGCATGAGTCTCGCTGCCTTTCCCTCCCAAGTTTCCTTCTTCAACCCATTTCTTGGCGTTGTCCCAGGCCGCACCCGCATTGGCCATGAAGATTCCCAGAAGAACGCCCGAGCTCGTGGCTCCTGCCAGGAATCCTCCAAGGGCTTCTGGGCCGAGGACGAAACCGATAGACAGGGGCGCGATGATGGCCAGGAGGCCCGGCAGAACCATCTCGGCCAGGGCGCCCCGGGTGACGATGTCGATGCACCTGTCTGTGTTGGGCTTGGCTTGGCCCTGGAGGAGTCCCTTGATTTCCCGGAATTGCCGGCGGATCTCGATGACCATCTTGTTGGCCGTCCGGCCAACGGCTTTCATAACTATCCCCGCGATGGCGAAGGGCATGAGGGCCCCGATGAGAAGCCCGACGATTGTCTCGACGTTGGTCAAGCTGATGACCTGCAGACGGGTGGCGGTTTGGTAGGCGGAGAAAAGCGCCAGGGCCGTTAAGGCGGCGGAGCCGATGGCGAAACCCTTGCCGATGGCGGCCGTCGTATTGCCCAGCGCGTCGAGCTTGTCGGTGATTTTCCGGATCTTCGGCCCTGCCTTGGACATTTCGGCGATCCCGCCGGCGTTGTCTGCGATCGGGCCGTAGGAATCGGTCGCCATGACGATCCCGATCGTCGCCAGCATGCCGACTCCTGCAAGGGCGATGCCGTAAAGCCCGGCGAACTTAAAGGCAACATAGATGGCTCCCGCCAGTGTCAGGACAGGGAGGATCGTGCTCTGAAGACCCACGGCGAGGCCGGTGATGATCGTCGGGGCGCTTCCGGTTTGAGCGATCCGGGCGATGGATCGAATGGGCTTTCCGGATGTGAAATATTCGCTTTCCAACCCGATGAGGATCCCCGAAACCATGCCGCTCAGGACCGCCCATAGAGTCGAGAGATTTCCCATGAGGATTTTTATTGCAAAGAAGGCCCCGATAATGAACAGGAGGGCGCTGATATAGGTGGCGTTTCTCAAAGCGGATTGGGGGCTGAAGTTTTTCAGGAGGGTGATGGAGAGGACTCCGATGATGGAGGAGACGAGCCCGATGACGATGAGGAGCAGTGGAAGGGCCATATGATTGAGGACGGGGGTCAGCGTGGAGCCTATGGCCAGAGCCGCGATCACCGAACCGACGTAGGATTCAAAGAGGTCGGCGCCCATCCCCGCGGTGTCTCCGACATTGTCCCCGACGTTATCGGCGATGACTCCCGGGTTTCTGGGGTCGTCCTCAGGGATCCCGGCTTCCACCTTGCCGACAAGGTCTGTTCCGACATCGGCACTCTTCGTGAAAATCCCCCCTCCCACCCGGGCGAAAAGCGCTACGGAGCTTGCGCCCATGGCGAAGCCGTTGATGATGAGCGGGTTCTTGGTGAAAAAATAGAACAGTCCGATTCCGGCCACTCCCAGTGCGGCCACCGTGATCCCCATGACGGCTCCGCCTTGGAGGGCGATCGTCAGGGCGAGCGGAGTCCCGCCGGTTATCGCTCCCTGGGTTGTCTTCACGGCGGAACGGGTGGACGCTTTGAGCCCGATAAAACCGGCTAAGAGAGAGCAGGCGGCTCCGCTGAGAAAGGCCAGGCCCGTGAATATGGAAAAGAATTTCCAGAGGATAAAAAACGTGACCGCGACAAAGATGACAATGGCGGAATATTCTCTTCTCAGGAAAACCATGGCCCCCGAATGAACGGCCTCCGCAATCTCCTCCATTAAGGGATTGCCTTTGGGGTATTTTTTAACCCGGAGGAACAGGAAAAGGGCAAAGATTATCCCCAGGATTCCGATAATAAAAGAATAGGGAACGAGATTGAGAATCGTCATCCTCGATCACTCCAAAGAAAATTGAAACCGATGTATAGCACAAGACACTCCAAATTTCAATTGCCTACAGACCTGGCCGATCATAATGTCAGCCCGAGATAGGCGAGGCAGAGAGCGGAAAGATTTTAGGGGAGAATTCTTCCTCGAGGATGTCGCTGGTCAAGCATGTCCGGTTTTTAGCGGCCGTTGAGGCGTTCACCGAGGAGGCTGTAGGGGCCGAAGCCGGTGATGCGGACGTCGACGAAACGGGCGCTGCAATCTTCGTCCGCCCGGAAATTGACCACTTGATGGCCTTCATTCCGTCCGGAGAAGAGATCCGGCGTCTTCCGGCCGCGTCCCAGGCAGAGGACTCTCATGACCCGGCCGACCTGCCGGCCGTGGCTTTCGAACTGGATCGTTTTCTGGAGTCTCTGGACTTCCTCGAGGCGGCGCTGTTTTTCCTCCTGGGGAACCGTCTCCTCCAGTTGTGCGGCCGCCGTTGAAGGCCGCGGCGAATAGCGGAAGGAGAAGATATTGGTGAAGCGGACCTCCCGGAGCATTTCGAGCGTCTCCTCGAAGTCCATTTCGCTTTCGCCGGGAAACCCGACAATAATGTCCGTGCTGAGGCAGATCTCGGGCATCAGCCTCCGGAGCAGAGAAACGATGCTCAAGTAGTCCTCCCTCGTGTAGCCTCTGTTCATCCTTTTCAGGACGGCGCCCGAGCCGGACTGAAGGGGGAGGTGGAGCTGCCTGCAAATCTTTTTGTGGGCGGCCATGGTTTCGGCGGTCTCGGGGCGGAAGTTCTTGGGATGGGAGGTGATGAAGCGGATCCATTCGAGGCCGGCGATGTCCGAGACCTCTTTCAGGAGTTCGGGGAATGACCTCCCCGAGTCCGGGTCTCGATAAGAATTCACGTTTTGCCCGAGGAGCTGGATTTCCAGAAAACCCTTCCGGGCCAGGTCGCCCGCCTCTCCGAGGATGGAGGAGAGAGGCCGGTATTTCTCTCTGCCTCGGGCATAGGGGACGATGCAGTAGCTGCAAAAATTATCGCATCCTTCCATCACCGTCAGGTAAGCGCTGACCGGGCTGTCATGGAGGATGAGATCGGGCGGGATTTCTTGCCATTCCTTCTTCCAGGACGTGGAGACATATTTTCTGGCATCCTCTTCCCGGACGAGGGCCAGAAGTTCAGCGGCGTTGTCCGGCCCGAGCACATAATCGACGGCCGTCCGTTTTTCCAGGAGTTCCCGGCCCCTTATTTGGGCGACACAGCCGACGACCGCGATCCGGACGGGCTTCTTTTCCTTGATCCGGGCCAAACGGCCGAGGTAGGAGAAAAGCTTTTCTTCCGATTTCTCCCGGACGGCACACGTGTTGACGACGATAAGGTCGGCGTCCTCGGGACGCTCGGCCCGGACCGCCCCGGCCAGTCCGAGCAGCCCGGCGACCTTCTCCGAATCGCTCTCGTTCATCTGGCAGCCGAAGGTGCGGATGAAATAACGAAATTGCCGGTCTCGCGCGCCCATGACGGAAGGCATTATACAACGCGTCCGGGAAGGCTACAAAATCTGCTCCAGGATCGTGACCGCGTCGGAGACGAACCTGGGACAAAGGTGGGTAAAGACACCGCGCTCCTCTCCCTGTTTGTGTCCTTCCGGGGTGTTCAGGTCAACTCCGATGAGTTCCCGGCAGACCGTGGAGCCGTGGATGTCTTGGAAGCGGCGGTAGAACTCGTGGACGAGCCGGTAGGTCTTTTCACGGGCCTCTTCGTCCTCCGGTCTGGTCCTTCCGTATTTGAGCCCGATGATCATCAGCGCCCCTGCGACGGCCCCGCAGGTCAGGCCCATCCTGGCCAGGCCTCCGCCGAAGGCCTGAGAGATCTTGAGGGCTTTCTCTCTTTCCAATCCAAGGGGTTCGGAGAGCGCGGCCATCACGGCTTGGGAACAGCTGAATCCTTGCTGGAAGGTTTGAACGGCATCCTGGGCTCGGTTCATGGGTGTTTCCTCCCGGTCTTCTTGGCTTCGAGGTTGAGGAGGAGCATTTCTCTTGCGTTCTGAAGAGAAGTCGGTGTCGTCCGGCTGCCGGAGAGGAGCCGCGATATCTCCGTCACCCTCTCTTCAAACCCGAGTTCTTGGACGGTCGTGAAGGTGCGATCCTTGGCCACCGTTTTTTCGATCCGGAAATGGTGCGGCGCGAAGGAGGCGATCTGGGGCAGATGGGTGATGCAGATGACCTGATGACGACCGGACAAGTCGCGCAGTTTCGCGGCGATACTCTCGGCCGTCTTGCCGCCGATCCCCGAATCGATCTCGTCGAAGATGAGCGTTTTCGCTTCGTCCTTTTCTTTGCCGATGGTCTTGATAGCCAGCATGAGGCGGCTCAGCTCCCCCCCTGAAGCGGTCTTGCGGAGGGGCCGCAGGTCCTCTCCCGGATTCGGACTGATCAGGAATTCGACCTCGTCAAGGCCGAGCTCACGGACTTGAGACGGCTCGAGCGATGCGGTCGCCGCCGTCTCCATCTTGACCCGGAACCGGGCCCTCTTCATGCCCAGGAGGGCGATCTCTTTTTCCACCTGGGCTTCGAGCTTTGGACAGCCGGCCCGCCTCTGGCGGGAGAGCTTCTCCGCCCGGGTTCGGTAGTCTTTAAAAATGCGGCTGATCTCGGCCTCGAAGCCGGCTAGCTTCTCCTCGCTGCCGGCCAGCTCGGCGGATTCCTGCTTGATCTTGGCCAGGTGGTCGAGGATGGCTTCGATCGTCTCGCCGTACTTTCGCCGGAGCTTCTCGATCGTGCTCAGCCTTGCCTCCAGCTGCTCCAGCCGGTCCGGCCCGAAGGTCTGCCGGTCTTTGAATTTGGTCAGGGCGTCGGCCAGCTCGCGCACGGCGATGGACGCCTGCCCGAGCAGCTCGGCGTAGGCTTTGATGCTGGGATCGAACCTGCCGAGCTCGCCGACGACCTCTTGCAGCGTGGCCAAACCGGTCAGGATCGAACCCTCCTCGCCGTAGGCGCAGCCGAGGCCGGACTCGACGAGGAGAGCGATCTTCTCGGCGTTCTTGAGGATGTTCCGCTCCGCCAGGAGCTCCTCCCATTCTCCAGGCCGAAGCCCGGCAGCTTCGATCTCCTTGACCTGGAAGCCCAGAAAGTCCAGGCGCTGCTCCCTCTCCCGCTTCTTCGTCTCCAGCTCCTCTTTCTGCCGCGTCAGGCGGCGGAGGTTCTGGGCCAGCCGGGCCACTTCCTCCCGCAGGTCTCCCAGGCCGAGGAACTCATCGAGATAAAGCAGATGGTTCTCGATCTGGAGGAGGAAGATGTGGTCGTTTTGGCCATAGACGTCTACCAGGAAGGGACCGATCTCCTTGAGCTTCCGGGCCGGGACGAGCACGCCGTTGAGATAGGCTTTCCCTGTCCCTTCCCGGAAGATCTGCCGCTGGATGAGGACTTCCCCCCCCTCGTTCGAGGAGAGCTCGTCGGGACCGCCTTTGACCGGCGGCAGCCGGAAGACGGCTTCGACCGTCGCTTCGGTCTTCCCCGTTCGGATGAGGTCGGGCGAGGCCTTGTCTCCCAGGAGCAGGCGGAGGCCGTCGATGATGATCGATTTCCCGGCCCCGGTCTCTCCGCTGAGGATCGAGAAACCCTCTTGGAAACGGACCTCCAGGTCTTCGATGGTGGCCAGGTTCTTGATGCGGAGAGAGCCGAGCATCCCCTTTTATCTTGTGATCTTGATCGGCACGAGCGCTTTTTCCATGTTGATCCGGCCGTAGCCGATGTAGTTGTCTCTCCCGGGATACTCGCCCGAATTCACATCATCCGCAGAGAAGCGGATGATGTTCATGATGTCGTCGACCGAAAGCCACGGCTTGAGGCCTTTGAGCAGCGCGGCCAACCCGGCCACATGCGGTGCCGAGGCCGAAGTGCCATCTCCGAAGGCGTAGGGAAGATACTTGGTCAGATCGGTCATGTAGGTTGGGTATGTTCCGAGGACCGAGTCTCCGGGAGCGGCGACATCCACCTCGGGTCCGAAGCAGGACCAGGTTGTCTGGGTGTCATTGTAGTCGGTCGCGGCGACGGCCAGGCAGTAGGCATCGTAAGCCGCCGGGTATTGAACGGCGGGGTTGTAGGTGCCGGTTCCGGCGCCGTAGTTGCCGGCTGCGGCGACGACCACCACTCCTTTTTCATAGGCATATCGGAGGGCATCGCGCAGGGCATCAGCGGCCGCATCACCCCCCAGACTGAGGTTGATGACCTGAGCGCCGTTGTCTGCGGCCCAGATGATCGCGGCGGCTATATTGATATATTCGGCAATACCATAGGCGTCAAGAACCTTGACAGGGAGAATCTTGCAGTTCCAGGCAACCCCGGCCATACCTTCGTTGTTGTTGGTCTCGGCGGCGGCAATCCCGGCGACGAAGGTCCCGTGGTCCAGGTCATCGGTGGCGTCCCAGTCGTCGTTAACAAAGTCCCGTCCGCCGGATACAATCTTGTTCTTGAGGTCAGGATGGCCAAAGTCGATGCCGGAATCGACGATAGCGATGATCGTCGTCGCCTCACCCTTGGTCTCCTCCCAGCCGGCGGTCGCCCGGATATCGGCCCTGTCCTTGCCGTTAGGGCTTCCGGGTGCTCCAATATCCTGGCCGGTGTTATGCAGGGCATACTGGTACCGGAAAAGGCGATCGTTGGGGGTAGCGGCGATCCGGGCGATGTAGTTGGGCCCGGCATAGTCGACATCGGGATTCTGGCTGAGAGCGTAAGTCATCTCTTCAACGGATATCCCAGCGGGGATTTTAACCTGATAAACGTTGAGCTGGGGGATCCTTTTGATCGTCTCGGTTCCATAGAGAGCCAGGGTTCCCTCGATGAGCTGGGTTCCAAGGCTCGGTTTGAACCTGATCAGCACCTGGCCGGGAACGAAGCGGGGGCCTTCAGCTCGCAAGGAGAGT
>DATKXS010000007.1:0-35143 GCA_035528895.1 Candidatus Desulfaltia sp. | reverse complement strand
TCCTCAGGGGCCTGGAGATGTGGATCCTAAGGGCGGAAGGGAAGGACGCCCCGGTGCTCCTCCGCAAGGTCATGCGATCATTCAAAATTGCCAACCTGTCTGACTAGCCCGGAATATTCATCGAACGAAGGCCCGGGCTTCCCCGTTCCCAAAAGCGTCTGAAGGGACATTTGACCTTTTTAAGCGACATCCCGTCAGGCTGCCGGACTGAGTCCATAGCGAAGAGGGATGCCATAAAAATGGCTCTGGCAGAAATCGAGAGAGGGACGATATCAGCCGCGTTTTCGAGCAGTCGGCCCGCGCGGTAAGTCCGTCTGTCGCCGCCCCCTGGTCCGCCGGGGCCCGACAACATTGTTTGCCGGGATCAAAATCCCGGAATGAACTACTGATTTCTCTGGATCTCCCGGCGCAGGTCCTCATCCAGTTTGTCCGGGTGAGCGCGGCAGCGGTATTCGATCCTGCTGGCCTCCCGGTGGGCCCGGCTGTAGGTCCATCCGTGGGACATGAGGTAGCGCTCGTGAAGCTCGTGGAAAAGGACGTATCTTCTCTCCCTAGGGCTGAGGTCATCATCCAGCCAGACCTCTTTTTGCGGCACGAAATGATAGACCTTGTCGTGCCCCCCCTCGGTGAAGTCGATAAAGAACAGGCCCCTCACCAGCTCGCCCTTGACGATCCAGACCTTGACTTCCCGACTGTACTTTTTTAACAGACGTTTGTGGATACTTTTTATAACCCCCGTCTTTTTGAGGGCCTGAACCTCTTTTATAAGCTCTGTTTTATGGCGCTCCCTTTTTTCAACTAGGTCGGCTTTTTCCAGCGCTCGATCATAGCTCATCCCGGAAGCCATAAGACGGTGCTCAACGAGAGATGGTCGATGAAGAACTGCTGCTCTCCGGGACCGAACTCGCGGTCGATCCAGAACTCTTTTTTGAGGATGAAAGGAAAACGATGAGCTAGGGTTTTTTCATCATGGTTAGGATAGGATATCCTAAACGCTCCCGAAAACGCCGTCCACGGACTCTATCTTAAGTTGGCGGTTGATTTCTGAGGAGAAGAAGAATAGGATAGATTCACCGCTAACACCGAGCTGAGCCCTTCCTCGAAAGAAAGGCCCTCGGATATTGGAAGGAGGAAAGAATGAGATCACAGCGTACCCGGAATCTATTTCATCTCTTTGTGTTGCTGGCGATGGTCCTTCTCGTGGGCACCTTTTCGACAGTCTGCAAAAGCAAGAACGCCGAAATGACGGAAAAAACAGAGCCCGCGGAACAAACAGAAATGGCGGAAACGCCTGATACCATGGCCACCTTGCGGACGATCCTGGGCGAAGCCAAAGAGGATTATCCGGGCGTAGAAGATATCGAACAATCGGGAACCGAGATCATCGTCTATTATCGCTTCATTCCTAAGGACGCGAACACCCTGCAGGAAGAGCTGGGCGAGGACCTGGCCCCGAAGATCAAGCAGATCTATGAGACAGATAAGGCGGCGGATGTCATCCATTTTGACGTTTCGATCCCATTTGTCGAAGAAACGGGTGGGACAAGCTATAAACGCCAGCTGTCCTTCGTTATGACCAGGAAGATCTTTATCGAAACCGACTGGATCGGTCTCCTTAGCCGAGATTTCCTCAAGGTCGTCCAGGACTTAAAAGCGGCCGATTAAATCAGAGCCCACTATCGTAGCGCCTGGCGTTCAGGGTGACCGATTCCAAAGGGCCGGACTTTTTTCCATCGCCGTAGCTGTTGTTGATTAGGTTGGCGACTTCGATGGTCCTTTATCGCTCTCTATCACCTCGTTCGGCAACGATTAATCCATGGGCCTAGCCGCTTCCCATAACCCGGCAAGACCGAGGGAGGTTTGGATACTTGCCCACGGATTGACTGTTGCCAATATATCAACAAACCGGGGCGCTATTTACCCCGACTTCGAGTATGGATAAGGTGAGATGCAAAGGAGACCGGCATGATTAGGAACGAAGGAGAACGGCTGCGCCGGGTCATCGTCTGCGCCCCCCGGCATGAATATTTTAAGGTGGAAAAGCCCGAGGTCCACAATATCGGCGAGGCGGCCGACCCTAATAAAGCCAAAGCCCAGCATCGCCGGCTGCAGGTGGTCCTGCGCCAAGCCGGAGCCAGGGTGATCAACCTCAGGGAGCTTCCCGGCCATCCCAATTCCGTTTTCGCCCGCGACGCCGGCCTGGTCACTCCACGAGGATACATCAAGCTCCGGCTTGGACTCCCGACCAGGCGCGGAGAAGAAACCTGGATGGCCTCCGCCCTGGAAAAGCTAGGAGTGCGCCGCCTTGGGACGATCGAGCCTCCCGGCACAGTCGAGGGAGGGGATGTCATCATGGCAGGGAGGGTGGCCTTCGTCGGACGCTCGGAACGGTCCAACAAAAGCGGCGTTCGACAATTGTCCCGTCTGTTGATGAGCATGGATTATGAGGTCAGAATCCTGACACTCCCGGCGCCCCACCTCCATATCGGGGGGGCCATGAGCGCGGTCGGTCCCAAAACCGTGGTCTGCTGCCGAAAGCTTTTCCCTAAGGCTTTCTTCACCGGGTTCGAAGTTGTCGAAATACCCTGCCCGGAGGCCACGAGCGCCAATGTCATCGCCCTGGGGAACGGCTACGTCATCGTTGAAAAGGGGTGTCCGGGTGCCGCCGAGGCGCTTAAAAGGGCCGGGTTCAAAGTCCGGCGGCTCGACCTCTCCGAGTTCGTCAAGGGGAGGGGAGGGCCGACCTGCCTGATCATGCCTGTGGACCGATGGGAATAGGATCAGCCAGACAAATAGGAACGGAACGTCCGCCAAGATTTGGAGAAGCAACCATGGAGGACCTGGATAAAACGATCGCTTCATTGGGAACCAAGAAAGCATATCGCAAAAACGCCTTCCTCTTTCTGGCCGCGGAAGACGCCCGCGGTTTCTATTATATCCTCAAAGGGGAGGTCCGTGTTTTCCGGATGGATGACGCGGGGAAAGAATTGGAGATCGTCCGGCTGCGGCCGGGGGATTTTTTCGGCGAAGCGATCGCCATCCTCAAGGGAAAATTCCCGGCCTTCGCCAGGGCAGCGCAGGATACCGAAGTCCTCTTTTTTGAGAAACAGACCGTCTTCCGGAGCCTGGAAACAGACCCCGCCATCGCCAGGTTCTTACTTCTCCTGCTGGCCCGGAAATGCCAGGTGCTCAACCAGCGGATTGAAACCCTGGGATTGAGGACTGTCCGGCAGCGGCTGGCTCAATATCTGCTCTCCTTCTGCCGCGGTGATGAGGCCTGTCGTCTCGAGCTCCCCATTAAGAAGGTGGAACTGGCCAGACAATTGGGCACGATCTCCGAGACTCTATCCCGGAACTTAAGGCAGCTTCAAGAGGAAGGCCTCATCGAAGTCCGAAAGAGACAGATCTTGGTAAAGTCCCCCCGACGGCTGCGGGAAGTCCTTCGAAGCTCCTAAATCCAAGCCAAAATTATTGACTTAAGTCAAATATATTAGTTACGGCTCCACCTATAATCAGTCCGTCAATCTCACGAAGGAGAGATCATCATGGTTAAACGAAAGATCATCGAAATCGATAGAGACCTTTGCAACGGTTGCGCCGTTTGCACTACAGCCTGTGCCGAGGGGGCTCTTGTGCTTGACAACGAGAATAAGGCTGTTCTGGTCAAAGAGATCTACTGCGACGGTCTGGGCGCCTGCTTGGATGTCTGTCCGACGGATGCGCTTAAGATCGTGGAGCGGGAGACGGCGAACTATGATTCCCGGGCGGCTTACGAGCACGTCTTGAAGACAAGGGGCGAAGAGGCCGCCAGCCACGTTCACGGCGCCGGGGGAAACGAAACCCGTCAGGCCGCTGGCCAACAGAGCGTTCCCGCTCAAAAAAGAGCGCCCTTGATGGGTGGCTGCCCGGGAAGTGCCGCCTGCGTCATCCCGGATAGGGTTGAAACAGGGGAGGAGTCGGGGAAGACCATCTCTGGTGCTTCCGAGCTCAGACAATGGCCGATCCAGCTCCATCTGGTCTCACCCTACGCTCCCTATTTCCAGGGCAGTGACCTGCTCATCGCCGCAGATTGTACTGCCTTCGCCCTGGGGAGCTTTCACCCCGGCCTCCTCAAGGGGAAAAAACTCGTCATCGCCTGCCCCAAGCTCGACGAGACGGAAGGGTATATCGAGAAACTGGCCGAACTGGTCAAGCAGAACGACCTCCGGACATTGACCGTGGCCATCATGACCGTGCCCTGCTGCTCGGGCCTCTACCGAATCGTCGAACGGGCCGGCGAGCTGAGTGGGACAAAGATCAAGATCCAGAAAAAAGTCATTCACATCGACGGCCGGGAGGCGGCCTGAATTGACTTCTTCCTGAGCCTCTTCTATCTTTGGGGGCATGAATGTCTTCTTGGTCGCCCCTGGACAAACGGTCTTCATCTTCAGCCTGCTTTTTGTGGTTTTTTCGCTGCGATCAGCCTCGCCGAAGGGCAGGGGAGGGCCTTCCGCAGGAGTCTGGTCATCCTTATTCTTATCTCCGCATTCTTATCTCCGCTGGGGTGAGGGTTTTCTTTTATGGGAAGAAACCGGAACGGCGCCAAAAGGGTTGGACAGCCCGACTGCCGTCCCGGGCGTTTTAATCTATACTATTCCTATCGGCATTACGTAGTTTCTTCTTCCAGTAGAGGAAGGCAGGGACACCGGCCAGGATGATCAGCAGGCCGATGAAAGCCTCGCGCGGCTGCGAGTAGATACTGTTCAGAAATATGATCAGGTTGATGAGGATAAAGATCAGGGGAACGACCGGATAGCCCCAGGTCTTATAGGGCCTGGGCAGGCCCGGTTTTTTGGCCCGCAGGACAAGGACCGCGGCTCCCGTGGCCGCGAAGAAAAGGACCAGGGCGAAAACCACGTATTCATAGAGGGTTTGATACGTTCCAGACAAACAGAGAACGGAAGCCCAGACGCCCTGCCAGAGGATGGCCCGGCTGGGAACACGGTAGCGCGGGTGAATGAAGATCATGCTGCGGAAAAACAACCCCGCTTCCGACATAGCATAATAAACCCTCGGACCATAGAGAATGGTCGCCGCCAGGCATCCGAAGATGGCGACGGTGATCGCCCCGGCGATCAGGGCGGCCGCCCGGGGACCGAAGAGAGCGGTCGCGGCCAGCTCACCGACCCGGGCGACGTCGCTCATCTTCTCGACAGGAAGAGCTGCAAAATAGACGCTGTTCACCAAGAGGTAAATGAGGACGATGGCTCCTGTGCCGAGCATCAGGCTGAGGGGGATGGTCTTTTCGGGCTTTCTCACTTCGCCGGCCGTGCAGTTGACTGCATACCAGCCGTCATACGTCCAGAGCACCGCGAAAAGGGCCAGGCCGAGCGATTTCCATTCGAAGGCCCCACCCGATTGAAAAAAGGAGCTCCAGTTTCCCATCCCCGATTTTCGGCCGACGAGCCAGCCGAAGATCACCAGGACCGCGATGCTGGCAATCCTCAGAAAAACGAACAAGTTCTGGACGAAAATCCCGCTCTTGAGTCCGAAATAGTTGATGGCTGACAGGACGACGATCGAGCCCACGGCGACGAACTGGCCGGCCGATAGGGAATAGGGGAGTCCGGCGATCTCTGTCTTGAAAATGATCGATTGATTGGATAACCCTGGGAAAAAGTACCCCGCATATTCTGAAAATCCCACGGCCAGCGCGGCAATCCCGCCGCACATGATGACCCAGAAAAAGGCCCAGCCGAAAAGAAAACCGGACCAGTCTCCATAAGCTTCTTTGAGATAGATGAACTGACCGCCGGCTTTGGGGAACATACCCGCCAGCTCGGCGAATGACAGAGCTCCCGTCAGAGTAATCACCCCACCCAGAACCCAAACAAGCATGACCAGCCAAGGAGACTTCACGAAACCGATGATGAACCCGGTGGTCATGAATATCCCGGAACCGATAACGCTGCCGATCACCAAAGACGTGGCATCGACCAACCCCATCTCTTGTTTGAATTCCGCTTTCTCTTTCACTGGATCCTTCAATTTCATCGATTATACGAAAACATTTTTTAATCGGCGATAAATATTTGTCTTCACATTTTCCGCTTTTCTCATGTTCATTTTCATATTCATCGCTAATAATACACCTCCATCTTTCTATTTTATTTATTATCAATTATTTATCAATGTCGGCATGCCGACATTTATTTTTCCTTTTTTTCCAACTCTCCCTTGCATTTTTTTTTCCAATTGTTTATTCTGCTATCGCCTTTTTAACCATGGCCTTGGAGGATACGGAGTGATCATCGCCATCACCAATCAGAAAGGAGGAGTCGGGAAGACCACGACCGCTCTGAATATCTCCGCCGCCCTGGCCTTGATGGGCAACAAAATCCTGCTCATCGATACTGATCCTCAAGCCCACAGCACGCTCTCCGTTCTCAAAGATCCCAGCCAGTACTCGAAATCTCTTTTCGACGTGTTGATGCGACCGGACGAAAAATTCGAATCCGTCGTAACCAATTCAACCATCCCGGGCCTCGATATCGCTATTTCCAAGATTTCTATGGCCAAGCTGGAACCATCCCTCCTTGGCGAGATAGACGGCCACTATCGCTTAAAAGACGTTCTCGAGCCTGTTCGTTCTAAATACAGCCATATCATTATCGATACGCCGCCGACCCTTGGCCTGATCACGCTCAATTCATTGGTCGCTGCCAGCCATATCCTTATCCCGATCCAGTCGTCTTATCTTTGTCTTGAAGGAACCGACGATCTTCTTGAGACGATCGACAAAGTTAAGAGGGTGGCCAATCCGGACTTGAAGATACTCGGCATCCTGATCACCCTGCATGACAAAAGAACTAATATCTCTCGGGACGTGGTCAGGAGGATCCGTAAGGTCTTCGGCAATCTCGTGTTCAAGACCCATGTTTCTAAGAGTGTCAAGCTCGAGGAAAGCCCCGCCTACAAGGAATCTATTTTTACTTATGCTCCCCATTCTGTCGGAGCCCTGCAATACAGAAAAATCGCCGAGGAGATCATTGACCGTGAAAAAATCTAAGCGCTCCGGACTTCCCGATAGTGTTTCCATGAGACACGATGATCATTTCGTCGAACTCATCTCCGCCCGAGTCTATGGGCCTCGTATTCGCATGATCCCTTTGGACCGGATCGACCCGAACCCCCAACAGGCCCGCAGCGAGCTCGGCAACATCGACGAGCTCATGGCTTCCATCAAGTCGAAAGGCGTCCTCGAGCCCATATTGGTCAGGCCGAGAAACAAGCGCTATGAAATCATCGCCGGCGAACGCCGTTATGTGGCCGCGAAGCGCGTCGGCCTCAATGATATACCTGCTATCGAGATGGACGTCAAGGACAACGAGGCCATGGAGCTCGCCCTCATCGAGAATCTGCAGCGCAAGGACCTTGATGTCTTCGAGGAAGCCGACGGCCTGAACGCTTTGGTCGAGATCTACGGTTATAACCACGCCCAGCTGGCCGAGAAGATCGGTAAAGCCCGCTCGACCATCACCGAGATCATCAATGTGGCCCGCATCCCCAAGAAGCTTAGGGAGCTCTGCAAACAGGCCGAGATCACCAGCCGGAGCACTCTGATCGAAATCGCTAAACAGGAAAAAAAAGCCGATATGGAGCGGCTGATCAACGAGATCGCCCAAAGAGGCCTCCGCCGCGAGGACACCCGGGAACTCTCCAAGAAACTCAAGGGAAAGATTCCGAGCTCAAAACCTTATGTTTTCAATTACAGCCCTCAGCAGAACGATTCCTATCATCTACGGATCGAATTCAAGAAGCACTCCATCAGCCCGGACGAAATCATCCAAGTCTTGGAAGAGATAATCGCCCGCCTCAAGAGCAAAGCCTGAGCCTTGTTTGATGCCTCGACCAATCAGCGGGCTTAACTCGGGCAGTCGATTATAGATGGGAAGGATAAAACGAATCCGGATCCAGGATGATAAGCATCCCTTCAAAACGGGGCCCTAAGCCGAGAGAAGCGGCATTTCCCCAAGATGGACCTAAGTTGACATAATAATCCTTATGCGACGCAATATTGATAAAGATTTCATCCTTTTTGCCGTCAATGATATAGGATATTCATCACCCTGTGGATATCCCTCCTGCCTAATTCCATTTCATCTTTGGAAATCTGAGCGGCCCGACCCAGCTCGTTTGAGTTTCTTTCCCAATATTTTCGAAAATCTTCGGATAAGAAGACTATTCCACTGCCGATATAGCTAACCTGTTTCTTTCATTAAAAGGGAAAACGTCTTGAAGGGGAATTAGATTGCCCGAGCGTTGGGCAGCTTCCTGGGCAAATCTGATCTAGAGGGCAAGAAATCCTGTTCTCTGGGAATTTTAACGCGTGCGGCGGCGCGCCGGCGGGCTTTGCCGGGGCCTTTACAGCCCTTTACTCATGGCGTTGAGGAAATCAGAGTTGGTCTTGACCTTGCCGAGCTTCTCGACCAGGAGCTCCATGGCCTCGACCTCGCTGAGCTGGCTGAGGACCTTCCGCAGGATCCAGATACGGTTGAGGTCGTTCTCCTCAATCAGGAGCTCTTCTTTCCGTGTCCCCGAACGGTTTATGTCGATGGCCGGGAACAGCCGCTTGTCGACCAGCCGTCTGTCCAGGTTGATCTCCATGTTCCCGGTGCCCTTGAACTCCTCGAAAATGACATCGTCCATGCGGCTTCCGGTGTCGACCAGGGCCGTCGCCATGATGGTCAGGCTGCCGCCCTCCTCGATCTTCCGGGCAGAGCCGAAGAACTTCTTGGGCTTGTTCAGGGCGTTGGCATCGATGCCTCCGCTCAGAACTTTCCCCGAGGGTGGGATGATGGCGTTGTGGGCCCTAGCCAGCCGGGTCACGCTGTCGAGCAGGATGGCCACATCGCGCTTGATCTCGACCAGCCGCTTGGCTTTTTCAAGGACGATGTTGGCCACCTGGGCGTTCCGGGCGGGCGGCTCGTCAAAGGTGGAGGCGACCACCTCCCCGTTAACGGTCCTCTGGAAATCCGTGACCTCCTCCGGCCGCTCGGCGACCAGGAGGACGATCACGAAGACCTCGGGATGGTTCTTTTCGATGGACTTGGCGATGGTCTTGAGGAGGGTCGTTTTTCCCGCCCGCGGCGGGGAGACGATCAGACCTCGCTGTCCCTTGCCGATGGGCGTCAGGAGGTCCATGATCCGGGCGTTCATATTCTTCTGATTTCCATCCTCGAGGTTGAACTTCTCGAAAGGATAAAGCGGAGTCAGGCGCTCGAAGTGGACATTCCGCCGCATCTCCTGGATGATGTCGGGTTGGGTGAAATTGATGGCCTCTATCTTGATCAGGGCAAAGTATTTCTCGCCGTTCTTGGGGGGGCGGACGATCCCGCTGACCGTGTCCCCGGTCCGGAGCTGGAATTTCCGGATCTGGGAAGGGGATACGTAGATATCGTCCTGGCTGGGAAGATAGCTGAAATCCGGGGCCCTCAGGAAGCCGAAACCGTCCTCCAGCGTCTCGAGGACGCCTTCCGAGAACAGCAGGCCGCTCTTCTTGGCCTGGGCTTCGAGGACCTTGAAGATCAGGTTGTGCTTGCGGGCGTCCTCGATCTCCTCCTCTTCGACGCCGGCCAGGCCGGCGATCTTGACGATCTCCTTCATCTCTTTTTCTTCAAGTTCGACGAGGCTGTACTCTTTCATCGTTGACATCTCCTCAAGAATTGAATTCAGACCCTCAGGTAAATTATCGTTCTGCGACCTCAGTGGGTGAGTGGAGGCTCGGTCGGGCCTTCCCCCTCCCCTCCCCCCGGGGAAAGCTCCGCGGCGGCGGCCGCCTTCTCCTGGGGTGGTTTTTCGGGGAGATCCTTGGTCAGGGCTATTTTCAGGACTTCATCCATGTGCTCAACCAGATGGATTTTTATCTCCTGCTTGATGACCTTGGGCAGATCTTTGAGCTCCGCTTTGTTGTCGAGCGGTAGGATGGCTTCCCGGATTCCCTCGCGATGGGCCGCCAGGAGCTTCTCCTTGATCCCGCCTACGGGAAGGACCTTCCCCTTGAGCGTGATCTCTCCGGTCATGGCCACCTTCCGGTTGACCGGAATGTCGGTCAGGAGCGAAATGATCGATGTGGCGATTGTGATCCCCGCCGAGGGACCTTCCTTCGGGGTGGCCCCCTCCGGGACATGGATGTGGATGTCGAAGTTCTTGTGCAGGTCCTTGGCGATGTTCATCTCGAAGATCTTCCCCCGGACATAGCTGAAAGCGGCCTGAGCGGACTCCTGCATGATCTCGCCGAGTTGGCCCGTCAGGGTGAAACTGCCCTTGCCGTGGACCTTGGTTGCCTCGAAAGTCAACAGCTCACCCCCGAACTCGGTCCAGGCCATGCCGATGGCCCCCCCGATTTCGGGCTTCTTATCGATCCCGGAGCGTCTGAACTTGGCGATGCCCAGGTAGGACTCGAGGTTCTTGGGCGTCACCCGCTCGCCATGGGTCTTGCCTTTCTGGACGACCCGCTTGACCAGTTTCCGGCAGATCGAGGTGATCTCCCGCTCCAGGTTCCTGACACCGGCCTCCCGCGTATACTCGCGGATGATCTTCTGCATGGCCGGGTCAGTGATCTTGAGGTTCCCGGATTTGAGGCCGTGGGCTTTTATCTGCTTCGGCAGCAAGAATCTCTTGGCGATCTGGAGCTTCTCGTCCTCGGTGTAGCCGGGAAGGCGGATGACCTCCATCCGGTCGATGAGCGGCCGCGGGATGGGGTCGAGCATGTTGGCCGTAACGATGAAAATCACCTGGGATAGGTCGAAATCGGTATCGATATAGTGGTCCAGAAATGTGCCATTTTGTTCAGGATCAAGAACTTCCATCAGAGCCGAGGCGGGATCGCCACGAAAATCCATGCTCATCTTGTCGACCTCATCGAGCAGGAATACGGGGTTCTTGGTGCCCGCCCGCTTGATCATCTGGATGATCCGTCCGGGGTAGGCGCCGATATAGGTCCGGCGATGGCCGCGGATCTCCGCTTCATCCCGGATTCCCCCCAGGGAAAGGCGCACGAATTTCCTTCCTGTTGCCCGGGCCACCGATTTCCCGAGGGAGCTTTTCCCGACGCCCGGCGGGCCGATCAGGCCCAGGATGACCCCTTTTGGGTTCTTGACGAGCTGGCGGATAGAGAGAAACTCGAGGATCCTCTCCTTGACTTTCTCGAGCCCGTAATGATCCTCGTCCAGAACCCGCTGGGCCTCTTTGAGACTCCGCTTTTCGCGAGATTTCTTGTTCCAGGGTATGGATATCAGCCAGTCGAGGTAGTTCCGGCAGACGGTCGCTTCGGCGGACATCGGAGGCATGGTTTCGAGCCGCTCGATCTCTTTGAGGGCTTTCTCTTGAGCGTCCGGAGGCATACCGGCCTTTTTGACCTTCTGCTTGAGCTCCTCGATCTCGTTCGGCTGGTCCTCTTTGCGGGGACCGTAGCCCGCCCCGGGGGGGAAGACATTCGGTTTGGCGTCCCTGCCCGCCGTTTTCTGACGTTCGGACCTCGGCCCTTCCCGGCGGAGTTTGGAATGGATCTTGAGGATCTCGTTCTCAAGCAGATAGTTCAGCCGGCGCGTCCTCTCCAGCGTGTTGATCGTCTCCAGGAGGTTCTGTTTCTCTTCCAAAGGAAGATAGAGATGGGAGGCAATGATATCGGTGATCCTCTCGGGTGTCGTGTCCCGCAGAGCCGGGATGATGGATTCGATGTTGGCGTTCTGGTTGAGCTTGAGGTAGTCCTCGAAAAGTGCCAGAACCCTCTTCAAAAGCTCTTTGATCTCAGGACTGTGCTCCTCGATCTCCCTGATGACCTTGGCCAGGACCTGATAGTAGGGGTAAGTGCTCAGGTACTCAATGACCCGGGCCCTTTTCTTGGCCTCGACGATGACCTTGACGTTTTTCTCGTCCGATTTGACGATTCGGATGATCTTGGCCGTCACTCCCAGGGAATAGATATCCTTGGGTTGCGGATTGTCGAGGGAAGCGTCCATCTGGGCCGCCAAGAAGATGAGTTTATCTCTCTCCAGGGCTTTGTCCAGGGCCTGAACGGACGAGGTCCGTCCGATGATGAACGGGACCAGGGTCGAAGGAAAAATGACCAGGTCCCTCAAGGGAATAAGCGGGATATTGCGGATCATCTCGGCGTTGCTGTTCGTGTCTTCGGTCATTTCATTCTCCCACTGCTTTCTTTAGTCGGGCGAAGGCCGGTCCGCTGGCCTCGACCATTTTCCGGGTGATCACGATCTTCGTGTCCTGGCGTGAGGAGGGCAGTTCATACATGAGATCGAGCATCAGGTCTTCGATGATCGTCCGCAGCCCCCTGGCCCCCAGCTTCTTCTGGACCGACTCCTGGGCGATGCCCAGCAGGGCATCCTCCTCGAATTCCAGCTCGACGCCCTCCATCTCGAAAAGCTTCTGGAACTGCTTGACGATGGCGTTCTTAGGTATGCTCAACACCGCTACCAGGTCGCTGACGCTCAATTCGTTGAACACGGCCACCACCGGAATCCGGCCGACAAGCTCGGGGATCATGCCATACTTAATCAGGTCCTGGGGCACGAGCTCGGCAAAAATATCGGCTGCCCCCTCCCCTTTCCTGGCTTTCAGCTCGGACTTGAAACCGACAGCGGTCTTGCCGATTCTCTGGCCGATGATCTTTTCCAGTCCGATGAAGGCACCCCCGCAGATGAAGAGGATGTCGGTCGTATCGACCGGGATGAATTCCTGGTAGGGATGTTTGCGGCCGCCCTGGGGGGGAATATTGGATACCGTCCCCTCGATGATCTTGAGCAGGGCTTGCTGGACTCCTTCTCCCGAGACGTCGCGAGTGATCGAAGGGCTGTCGCTCTTGCGGCCGATCTTGTCGATCTCATCGATATAAATGATCCCCCGCTGGGCCTTATCGATATTTCCGCCGGCTGCCTGGAAAAGCTTGAGGACGATGTTCTCAACATCCTCCCCCACATAGCCGGCTTCCGTCAAAGTGGTGGCGTCGGCGATGGCAAAAGGAACCGACAGGATCCTGGCCAGGGTCTGGGCCAACAGCGTCTTACCCGTACCCGTCGGCCCGATCAGGAGGATATTGCTTTTGCCGATTTCGACATCGGACTGAGCCTTCCTCAGCTTGATCCTCTTGTAATGGTTGTAAACGGCCACCGAGATTTTTTTCTTGGCCTTCTCCTGGCCGACGATGTACTGGTCCAGAGCATTCTTGATCTGTTGGGGAGTGAGAGATTCGGTCTTCTGGCGGCGCCCGTCTTCCTCCCGCAATTTTTCCGTATTTATAATGGAATGTGCAAGTTCTACGCAATTATCGCAAATGTAAACGCCTTTCGGTCCGGCGATGAGCTTCTTCACCTGGGTCTGGGTCCGGCTGCAGAAATTGCACTTGTAGACCGGGCTCATGTTCTGTCGGGCGCTGTTGTCGTCCATTGTCTTCCGCTGAAATCCTTGATCGAGATCGCCGGCGAATGTCGCCTACTTCTTGGCTTCGCCCCGGGAGGCGATGATCTGGTCGATCAGGCCGTACTCCTTCGCCTCGGCCGCGGTCATGATGAAGTCTCTCTCGAGGTCCGCCTGGATCTTCTCCTTCGCCTGGTGCGTATGCTTGGCCAGGATCTCGTTGAGGTTCTCCCGCACCCGAAGCACCTCTTTGGCCTGGATGGCGATGTCCGAGGCCTGACCCTGGTATCCTCCGGAGGGCTGATGGAGGATGATCCGGGAATTGGGCAGGGAGTAGCGTTTTCCCAGCCGTCCCGCGGCCAGGAGCACGGCCGCCATGCTGGCTGCCTGCCCGACGCAGATGGTGACCACATCCGCCTTGACGAACTGCATCGTGTCATAGATGGCGACCCCCGCCGAGATGCTTCCGCCCGGAGAATTGATATACAGGGAGATTTCCTTCTCCGAATCCTCGGCCTCCAGGTAGAGGAGCTGGGCTATCACGGCGTTGGCCACGTCATCATTTATCTCTGAACCGATGAAAATGATATTGTCCTTGAGCAGACGGGAGTAGATATCATAGGCGCGCTCACTGCGCCCGTCCTGCTCAACGACAAAGGGGATCAAAGCCATAGGGAGTACTAATATATTACCGCGTTCTCAAGCAAAAAGTCAATGGCCTTGCGCAGCCGGAGGTTGTTCCGGATATCCTCCCTTCTTCCCTCCTGGCTGATCCTTTCGATGAGCTGCGCCAGGGGAACGTTGTTCCTCCTGGCCATCGACTTGACCTCTTCCTCGATTTCCTCATCGCTCACGGCCAGCTTCTCCTGGCCGGCGATCCTCTGGAGCAGAAGACCGCTCTTGAGGTTCCGTTCCGCTTGGCCTCGCGCCTTCCGTCTCAGGTCTTCCATCTGGTCCGGCAGGAGGCTGGCCGGTAACTGGGCGGCCCAGCCCTTCAAGACGGAGACGGCCTCATCCTCGACCAGGCCCTGAGGAAGCTCCAACTGGAGCTGATCGACGAGGGTCTTGACGATCTCATCGCCCATCTCTCTTCGGGCCGCTTCCTCCCTGGACTTTTCGAGCTCCTGGCGCATCCTCGCCTTCAGGGCGGCCAGGTTATCGTATTCTCCCAGGTCTTTGGCCCATTCATCATTCATTTCGGGGACCTTCTTCTCCTTGATGGAGACGACCTTGAGGTCGTATTCGATCGACCGCCCGGCCATTTTTTTCTGGGCATGCTCCGGGGGATAGGAGATGACGAATTTCCGCGCCTCGCCGTTTTTGAGCCCGGCCAGGTTCTCGTTCAGGGCCTTCTCATTGTCGGGATGCCCGGCCAGGACCAGGACTTTCTCTGTCGGCAGCCACCTCTTGGTCTGGAGGTCGCGGCCCTTCCACTCGACGACGACATAGTCCCCGTCCGCCACTTCCCTCCCCTCGACGGGAACGTACTCCGCCGATCTCTGGCGAAGCTCTTCGAGGGAGCGGTCGATATCCTCTTCCTCGACCTTGACCTCTTTCTTCTGCATCCTGATCTTTTTATACGAAGGGAGCTCGAAATCAGGCAGAACCTCGACCGCCGCCTTGAAGCGGAAGGGCTCGCCCTCCTTGAAGACGACCTCTTTGATCACAGGAGTCCCCACCGGAGTGATCTTCTCCGCCCTGAGGCTCTCCCTCAGGGCCCGGGGCGCCAGGCTCTCGATGACGGCGTCCTTGATATCCTGGTAAAAGAGACGTTTGACTATATCCCGGGGGGCCTTGCCGCGCCGGAAACCGTCCAGCCGGGCCCGCGATGTATATTCCAGGAAGGCCTTTTCCCATTCCTTGGCGACCTCCTCCGCAGCAACTTCGACCTCCAATTCCCGCCGGCTCGGGCTCGG
This sequence comes from Candidatus Desulfaltia sp., assembly GCA_035528895.1. Taxonomy (GTDB): domain Bacteria; phylum Acidobacteriota; class Aminicenantia; order Aminicenantales; family UBA8522; genus UBA8522. The sequence goes on along the minus strand of DATKXS010000007.1, from coordinate 19,814 downwards.
AGAAGTGACCCGAGAATGGAAGGGTTCTGATTTTTCGTTCATCGCAATCCACCTCGATCTATCGATGAATACCTCTTATGGCTTGAGTCTCTTATTAAGACAAGCGTTCAGGAAAAGACCGGAAGATCGTATCCAGATGGGCAGAGCGGGAGTCGAACCCGCACTCCTTCATCAGGAACTAGGTCCTAAGCCTAGCGCGTCTGCCTATTCCGCCACCTGCCCTCGGATCCAATCGCTCCAGAAGTGACTCTCCCTTGAGGGGACAGCCCCTCTTCCTTCGGGAATCAAGCGGATGACCATTCATGCGCCGGTTGCGATCGCGGTGAGACAGCGTCCGTCGGCCGCAGCTTGGGATCACGGCCCGGATCGGGCGTAACTTCAAGGCTGCGTCCGATCAAGAAGGAATGGTGACCTTCAGGTGCTGGCAGAGACCCTTTTTTTACCATATTCACGGGTTCAAGTCAACAGAAACGCCCTTCCTGAGGAGGATTTCACCGCGCTCCAGCGCAGCGCTTTCCCGGCCCGCATACCCCATTGAGGGGAGGCTTACCGAAGGTACTTTTTGAGCTTTTCTGCCAGGTCGGGATCGACCGTGACCAAGGTCCTGTAAACGTCCCGGGCGCTGTAGTTGTCCTTCAGATTCAAGTAGACGACGGCCAGGTTGAAAAGGGCGACTCCGTAGTCGGGCCTCAGTTCAACACACTTCTTCAGTGGATCGAGGGCTGAATCGAAGTTCTTGAGCTGCATGTAGCAGACACCGATCTGCAGCCAGGCGTCCGCGCTGTCGGGGACGAGAGCGACGTAGTTCTTGAAGGCCTCGATGGATTCTTTGAACATCTTCAGGTTCAGGTAGCAGGAGCCGATGTTGTAATAGGCGACATCATAGTCGGACTTGATGGCCAGGGCCTGCTGGAACGTGGCGATCGCCTCCTTATATCTTTGCAGCTTCTGGAACATGATGGCCAAATTATAGACGGCCATCTCACTCTCCGGGTTGAGCTCGATGACCTTCCTGGCCGCCCCGATAGCCTTCTCGTTCTGGCCGGCCTCGTCGTACATCTTGACGATGTCACTGTAGTATGTGCTGGCATCGACGGGATTCAGCTCGGCCAGGTTCTGGAGAGCGGCTTCGGCCTTGTCGAATTGCTGCGCCATCCTGTAAGCCTGGGCCAGGCTGTAGTTGACCTTGATGTCGCTGGGCTGGGCTTTATGGGCTTCTTCGAGAGCGACCACGGCCAGCTCGTACTGTTGTAGTTCCATCCGGCAAGAGCCCAAGCGAAGATAGCCCACCCAGGCGTTTTCCGGCTTCAGCTTCAAGAATCGATCATAGGCGTCGGCCGCCTTGGCAAATTCCCTCAGTTCCTCGTAGGCATTGCCGAGCTGGAAGATGGCTTCCTTCTGACTGCCGTCGAGCGCGATGGCCTTTTCCAGGGCGCCGGCGGCGTCGTTCCAGCGCTGCATGCGGATATAGATCTCGCCCAGCCCCAGGTAGGCCGAAGGCCTGTTCGGGTCGAGCCCGATGACCTTCTGGTAGGCGCCGACGGCCGCGTCAAAGTTCCTCTGTTTGGCGTAGACGGCTGCGAGAAGCGCCTGGGCTTCGACCGTATCGGGCTTCAATTGGATGACCTTATCCAGGTACTTCTGAGCGTTTGCGGTCTCATCCGTCAGGCTGAATATTCGGCCGGCCAGATAAGCGCCTTCAAACCCGGCGAAATAATCCTCCTTGTTCCAGTTCTTGAAATCCGTGATCCTCCCCGCGCTAGAAAGGCTTTTCCAGGCGTCGACCGGGATTCCCACCCGGCTTCTCTCCAGGACGACGATCAGCCCGACGACCTGCCCGTTCAAATCAAGGAGGGGGCCGCCGCTGAAGCCCTCGGGCGTGGAAATTGTCGAGACGATGACAGGCTGATTTCCCGCCAGCTGCTGGACGGCCATGACCGTTCCCTCGGCGATGGTGATTTCTCCTGATTCATTGGCACCCAGAGCAAACAGCCTGGCCCCTGACTCCAGTCCTTCCGAGCTGCCCAGGGGGATAGCGTCGACCTTGCCCTTCAGCTTAAGCAGGGCGATGTCGAGTTCGCGGTTGACGGCGATGATGCCGTCAAGCTTCATCTTCTTTCCCTTGACGTTGATGCCCTGGACCTCAGCGGCCTGGCTCACCAGGTGATAGCACGTAGCGACGACGTCCTGGGTCAGCCCGAACCCGACCCCTTTGGCAATGAGCTCCTTGCTGTCTCCGTAAGCATACAGCGAGATGATCCCTTCTTTGTGCTTGTCGAAGAGGTCAGCGGATTCTTGAGTTTGAGAAAAAAGCGAAATCCCTGCAGCCAGGGATATGGCTAAGAAAACCAGACCGCGCGCCTTTGCAGTCATCCTCTTTCCTCCTTTTTCGGACATACTGAAACAAATTTACACAGAGCGGTCTGTTCTGTCAATGAATAAAATGCCGTGAGATTGACAAACGGAAGATGGTCGGCTAGCCTTGGGGCGGCATGGCCGTCAGCAGGTCGACCTTATTCTTTGCCCTGATCGCGCTCATTTTATGCACTCTTGTCTTCACACTCAGGGTCAAAAAAGAGATGGCCGATTTTGAGGTCAACTATCAAGCCGGACAACGGCTCTATGAAGGCGAAACGCTCTACCGGACATCCGACGGACACTGGCAGTTCAAATACCTCCCCTTTTCCGCCTTGCTCTATCTGCCGTTGTCCTTTCTGCCCCTTGGCCTGGCCAAGGCCTGCTGGTTCGGGCTGATCGTCGCGGCGTCTGTTTCTATCATCGTGATATCATCGAAACTTATTGATTATAAATATGATACGTTCTTCTCCCCGGTCTTTGTCACGGTCCTGGTCATGGGCCGATATCTCTTCCGTGAGGTCCAACTCGGGCAGATCAATGCGCTGATCACCTTTCTCCTGCTTGTTATGATCTGGTTCCTGGTCCGATCGGAGAGCCGGTCCGCCGTTGCCGCCGGCGGCGCCATCGGAGGATTGGCCACGGCCCTCAAGCCCTACGCAGTCATCGTCTTCCCGTACTTCGCCATCCGCAAGAGGTGGCCCGCTCTCGTGACTGGATCGGCCGTCTTGAGCCTGGCCGTTCTTTCGCCGGCGCTGTTTTACGGCTGGAAAGGGAATCTCATCGTGCTCGGCGAATGGCGGTCCTCTCTAGCCGCCTCGACGCCCTTTCTTTTTTCCTCTCAGGACAATATCTCTCTGGTCGGCTTTCTGATGAAGCGGACGCATAATCAGAACCTTTCTCTTATCGTTTACGCGATCATCGTCGTCCTCCTCGGCGGCCTCGTCCTCTTCCTCCTCCTCAGGGGAAGGCGCGTTTCCCGGGCTTCCGCGCTGGATGGTTTTCTGATCCTGGCCCTGATCCCGCTCGTCTCTCCCCTGGGTTGGGATTATACCTTCCTCTCCTTCGCCCCGGCCGTCATGCTCATCTGCCGGCATTACGGGGAGTATCGTCCTTTTTGGAAGGGATTCCTCGTTATGAACCTCCTGGTCATCTCCTTATCCCTGCATGACCTCATGGGACATCGCCTCTATGCGACCTTCATGTCCTGGTCAATCCTCACGCTCAATTTCTCGAGCCTCGTCGGATATCTGGCCTATCTGCGCATCAAGGGCCATGCTTAGCCAAGACCAGGAGGATATCTCCTCGACAATGAAGCCGGGAACCCGCAAAGCGGAAAGAACGATCTTGTTTACCTTTGTCTTGACCTTCATCGTCTTTTCATTCTGGCTCGGCGGTATTTTTCTCGCTCCCTACCTCCGGAGCCTCTCTTCACCCTGGGCAAGCCTTGTCTACGCCGTCTATTCCCCTTTTTGTCATCAGTTCTCGGACCGCTCGATGAGCTGCTTCGGCCATCCGCTCTCCATCTGCGCCCGTTGCCTGGGAATTAACTTGGGCTTCCTTCTCGGACTCGTCCTCTACCCTTTCATCAGGGGATGGCGGCAGGTTCGAGTGCCCGAGAAAAAGGTTTTTTTTCTCCTTTCGGCGCCCATCGTCTTGGACGCAGCTGCGAATTTCATCAAGCTCTGGCAGTCTCCCAACGCCGTTCGCCTGGCCACGGGACTGCTCTGGGGCGTCCTCCTCCCCTTCTACTTCATCACCGGAATCGTCGATTTCATGATGCAGCGCCAAAAAAGAAAGCAGGAGAGCGCCTCTCTAATCCGGTGACGACCAAGGGGGAAACCGGGAGGTGTCTTTCCAGGCAAAATTATCGCTTGAAATCCGGACCTCGTTCCCCCTAGAATAGGTGGAAGCCGAAAAGTGAGGAGGAGGAATGAACCAACAGCGTCCGGGCATGTTCAGACCGGCCCTGGTCGGAGGGGTCGTCGCCGGCGTCTTGACCGCCGTTCCCCTGGTAAATTGCTTTTGCTGTCTCTGGATTATCGGCGGAGCGATGCTGGCGGCTTACCTTTTCGCCAAGGACTCCCCCGCGACTTTGACCTCCGGCGACGGTGCCGTCGTCGGCATCCTGGCCGGGATCATCGCCGCAGTCACGGACGCCGTCGTCAGCCTCCCCTTCCAGACCATGAACCGGGCGTACGTCCAGAAATTCATGGACCAGTTCTCGCAGTTCGTCGACGAGATGCCGTCGGGCTGGGAGAGCTGGCTGGAAAAACGCGCCGGGGACTTATCTCCGGCCTGGTTCCTGCTCGGACTCCTCGCCTCGGCCGTGATCTACGCCGCCCTCGGCGCCCTGGCGGGGACGATCGGCGCCTCGATATTCGGCAAGAAGAAAGTCCCGCCGTTACCGCCGCAAGGAGCTCCCGATGAAAAGACGCCTCAGAACCCAAGTGATCGTTAACCCTGAGTCCAACCGGGGCCGGACGCGCCAACGCTGGAAAGATATCAAGGAAGCCATTCGCAGCTTCATCCAGGAATTCCGCTACGAATTCACCGAAAAACCTCTCCAGGCGATCGAAATCACCCGGGAGGCCATCAAGTCGGGCCACGAGCTGATCATCGGCGTCGGCGGCGATGGTACGATGAACGAGATTGCCAACGGTTTCTTCGACCGCCGGCTGATCATCAACCCCGAGACCACGCTGGGGATCTTGCCCTCGGGGACAGGATCCGACCTGATCAAAAGCCTGAAGATCCCCGCCAGGATCAAGGACGCCCTCAAGGTCATCACCCAAGCTCCCTCCGTGCCGATCGATGTCGGCCGGGTGATCTTCCGGAGCAGCGCCGGGCTGGAAATGGAGAGGTTCTTCCTCAACGTGGCTGATTTCGGGGTCGGAGCAGAGGTCGTTAAACAGGTCAACCAACGGCGTCTGGAAAGGAAGGCCTCCTCGTATGTCCGCTGCCTGGTCAAGACGATGATCCACTACAAGAGCAAGAAGCTCCGTATCCGGGTCGACGGTCAGGAGCTGCCCGAGGGAGAATACCTGATCGGCGCCGTGGCCAACGGCCGGATCTTCGGCAAAGGGATGAAGTTCGCTCCCCAGGCCAAGCTGGACGACGGCCAGTTCGATGTCATCCTGGTCAAAAGCATGTCATTCGGAGAGTTCTGCCGGCACGGCTGGAAGATATTCTTCGGGAAGCACCTGTCCCACCGCAAAATCCAGTTCATCCGCGGACGGAGCGTGGAAGCTCTCTCTCCCGGCAAGCAAGAGGTTCTCCTGGAGTTGGACGGAGAGCAGCTGGGCTCGCTTCCGGCGCAGTTCGACATCCTGCCCCGCCACCTGCTCGTCAAAGGGTATGTTTGAGGAGAGGGCGCTAGTCGGGGTTCTTCCGGCTGTTGAGGTGGTAGTAGGGGTCGTTGGTGAAGACATGCTGGCCCGATGCGTCGACGAATTTCCGGATGGGCGTCCCTCCCGTAATGAACGGCTTTGAATAAGATGCCATGACCCGGCGGATGTATTCTACGGTCTCGGCATAGGGCGGGATGCCGTTGAACTTTTTGAGGGCCTCCTGGCCGGCGTTGTAAGCCGCCAGGACCTTGGCCGTGTTACCGCTGAACAGTTTGCTGAGGTCTTTGAGGTATTTGACCCCTCCCCTGATGTTATCATCGGGATTGAACCTGTCCTCGACACCGTACTGGGCGGCCGTCTCCGGCATGAGCTGCATCAGGCCGGCCGCTCCCTTGGGAGAAACGGCCCGGCTTTCGTAATTCGACTCGGCCCGGATGATGGAATGGATGAGGTCGGCGGGGACGTTGTACCGCCGGGCATAGGTTTGGATGATCGGGTCGTACTGTTTCTTCAGATCCGGGCGGGCGCCGGGGGCGGCCGGCAGGAGGCTGGGGGAAATCGCGCAGACGACCGCCGCCATCCGGAACGCGCCGAAGACGTGCCTCCTGAAGCCCTTCAATCTCATCTGACTGTCCAATTTTATCCCATCATGCCAAAAACTTGAAATTTTGGCAATCCCCTTTAAGGGTGATTTTTCAGGCCAGTTTCTCGACCACGAAAAAGCTCTGCTCCAGGGCCTGGTTCAGATATTCCGTCCTTTTTCCGCCTGCCTGAGCGAAATCAGGCCGTCCCCCCCCACCCCCACCGATGAGTGGGGCGATCTCCCTGATGAGCTGGTCGGCCCGGACGCGACCCACGAGGTCCTTGCTCACCACCGCCACCAGGAGCGCCTTATCGTCCGCGACCGCACCCAGGACGACCACCCCGGAACCAAGGCGCGTCTTGAGCGAGTCCGCCGTGCTCCTGAGCTCCTCGATGGTCAGACCCTCCAATCGTTGGGCCAGGACGGATATCCCCTTGATTTTCCGGACCCTCTCTTCTCCTCCCTGGGTCTTGGCCTGGGCCAGTTTCTGTCGCAAGACCTTGATCTCTTTCTCGTTCTCTTCGATCCCGCTTTTCCACTTTTCCAGGTGGTGGAGGATATCCTTGCGCGGACTGCTCAAGACGGCCTGGATCTCCGCCAGGAGCTCATCGCTATCCTGGATGTAGCTCAGGGCCTCCTCTCCCGTCAGCGCTTCGACCCGGCGCATACCGGCGGCGATGGATGACTCGGAAACGATCTTGAAAAATCCGATCTCGCCGGTGGCCCGGACATGGACGCCGCCGCAGAGCTCCTTGCTGAAGTCGCCGACACTGATCAGGCGCACGTTCTCTCCGTACTTTTCTTCGAAGATGGCGATGGCCCCTTCCCTGACCCCCTCTTCGAACGTCGTTATCCTTGTCTGCACCGGTAGGTTCTCCCGGATCTTGTCGTTGACGACGTCTTCGACTTTCCGGATCTCCATCCGGTCGAGCGCAGCGAAATGGGTGAAGTCGAAACGCAACCTTTCGGCGGAGACGAGAGAGCCGGCCTGCTTGACATGGTCGCCAAGTATCTGGCGAAGGGCCGCGTGAAGGAGATGGGTGACGGTATGGTTGTTGCTGATGGCCTGGCGGCGCTTCCGGTCGACCGCGGCTTCGACCTTATCACCGACCCTCAGCTCCCCGGCGAGGGCTTCGACTTCGTGGACGATGAGGCCGGGGAGAGGATAGAAGGCATGGTGCACGAGCCCCGAGAAATGGGACGTTTTGAGCTGGCCCGAGTCTCCGATCTGGCCTCCGGCTTCAGCGTAAAAAGGGGTTGCCTCGAGAACGACCTGCCCCTTCTCCCCCGCCTTGAGTGCCAATGCTTCTTTCCCGCCCATGACGATGGAAAGCACTTCTGCCTCGTCGATATGGTCGGTCTCGTGGCTCCGTCCGACGACCTGGTGCTTCTTCATCCCCTCATAGACCTTCCGCTCCTCGAGCCGGGCATCTCCCTTCCAGGAGGCGCGGGCCTTTTCTTTTTGCCTCTCGAGCTCGGCCAAAAAGCCGGGCTCATCGACGCTCAAACCCTGTTCCTGGGCCAATTCCAAGGAGAGGTCGAGGGGAAAACCGAAGGTGTCGTAGAGCTTGAAGGCTTCGGGACCGCCCAAGGCGCTCCGGCCGGCCTTCTTGGCCTCTTTGATAAACTGCTGAAAATACCGCATTCCGGAGGCCAGGGTCAGGGCGAACCTCTCCTCTTCGGAGAGGCAGAGACGGGAGATATAATGGGTCGACGACAGAAGCTCCGGATAGGCCTCCTTCATGATATCGGTCACCGTGCCGACCAGCTGGTGGACGAACGGCCGCTCGATCCCCAGAAGGTTGCCGTGCCGGAAGGCCCGCCGGATGAGGCGCCGCAATACGTATCCGCGGCCGTCGTTCGAGGGCATGACCCCGTCGCCGACAAGGAAAGTGACGGCCCGGACGTGGTCGGCGATGATTCGCACAGAAACATCTCCCGCTTCGTCAGCGGGGTATTCCCGCTGGGCCAGGTCGCAGATCCGGGAGATCAAAGGACGGAAGAGGTCGGTGTCATAATTGCTCCTCTTCTTCTGCAGGGCCGCGGCGGTCCGTTCCAGTCCCATCCCCGTATCAATGGACGGCGCCGGAAGCGGATGAAAAATTCCTCTCTCGTCCTGGAAATACTGCATGAAGACCAGGTTCCAGAGCTCAACGAAGCGGTCGCTCCCTTTTTCGATAAACCCGCGGGGATCGCCCTCCTCCAGGTCCGGGTCCGCATCATAATGGATCTCGGAACAGGGGCCGCATGGCCCGGTTTCGCCCATGGCCCAAAAATTGTCTTTCTTGCCGAAGCGGAAGATCCTTTCAAGCGGCAGACCGATCTGCTCGCGCCAGATCCGGAAGGCTTCCTCGTCCTCCTCATAGATCGTAGCGTAGAGTCTGTCGGGGGGGAGCTTGAAGACTTGGGTCACGAGTTCCCAGGCAAAGGCGATCGCTTCCTCCTTGAAATAATCGCCGAAGGAAAAGTTCCCCAGCATCTCGAAAAAAGTGTGGTGTTTGCTGGTCCGGCCGACCTGCTCCAGGTCGTTGTGCTTGCCCGAGACGCGGAGGCATTTCTGGACCGAGGCGGCCCGCCTGTAGCTTCTTTTTTCCAGGCCGAGAAAGACATCCTTGAACTGGTTCATCCCGGCGTTGCTGAACAGGATGGTGGGATCGTCCTTGGGGAGAAGCGACGAACTGGAGACGACCTTGTGGTTTTTCCGGGAGAAGAAGCCGAGGAAAGCCTCCCGGATCTCCTGGGCTCTCATGAATTCTCTTCTTCGGGGACCTCCGTCGTATCTCTCTCCACCTTGCTCATGCCGTGCTCCATCTCCTCCAGGGCGATGTCGAGGGTGGACTGGATGCCCATGACGCGGAGCTTGAAGTTGTCCGGGTTCGTGGAGTAACGCAGGCCCTGCTCGAAGGAAATGTAGCCGTCCCGGTAAAGCTGGAAAATGGACTGGTCAAAGGTCTGCATGCCGTACTGGGAGACTCCGCTAGCGATGGCGTCGCGGATGAGGCTCGTCTTGTCCTTTTCCTGGATGCATTCCTGGATATAAGGAGTGTTGACCATGATCTCGACGGCCGGGACGCGGCCCTGGCCGTCCATCCGGGGAATCAGTCTCTGGGATATAACGGCCTTGAGGATGCTCCCCAGCTGGAGCCGAATCTGCCTCTGGTGGTAGGGGGCGAAAACGGCCACCATCCGGTTGATGCTTTCGGACGCATCCAGAGTGTGCAGGGTGCTGAAGACGAGGTGTCCGGTCTCGGCGGCCAGGATGGCCGTCTCGACCGTGTCCAGGTCGCGCATTTCCCCGACCAAAATGACGTCCGGGTCCTCGCGCAGGGTCGCCCGCAGGCCGCGCGAGAAACTGGAAACATCCATCCCGACCTCTCTCTGGCTGATCGTGCTTTTCTTGTCCTTGTGCAGGTATTCGATGGGGTCCTCGATGGTGATGATGTTCTCCCGGCGATGAGTGTTGATGTAATCGAGCATCGCGGCCAGGGTCGTGGTCTTGCCGCTTCCGGTCGTCCCCGTCACGAGAACCAGCCCTCTCTGGAGAAGGGAGATCTTTTCCAGGACCTCGGGTAGGAGAAGCTGGCGGATCGTCTTGACATCCAGGGGGATGATCCGCAGGGCGATGGCGACCGACCCGCGCTGCTGGAAGATGCTCCCCCGGAACCTTCCGAATCCGGGCAGGCTGTAGGCCAGGTCAATGTCGAAATCCTCCTTGAGCCGGAGTTTCTGATAGTCGGCCATCAGCTGGTCTCCCAGCTCCTGCGTATCCTTGGAGGTCAGCCGCGGAAAACCGGTCAGAGGAATGAGCGTTCCATGAACGCGGATAACGGGATGGCTTCCGGCCTTAACATGAAGGTCGGAAGCGTCCCTCTCGATAGCGACTTTCAAAAGTTCATCGATTTCCATTCTCCACCTCACTTATATATAGGTCAACCAATGATGGACATCCTCCCGCTCGCCGTGGAGGCAAGCGAAGAAAGCCTCCTGAAGTCTCTTGACGACGGGACCGCGTTTCCCGGTGCCGATCGCGATCTTGTCGACCGAGCGGATCGGGGTGATCTCGGCGGCCGACCCGGTGAAGAAAACCTCGTCGGCGATATAGAGCATCTCCCGCGGGATCATCTCTTCGATGAGGCGTATCTCCATCTCCTTGATCAGGATGATCACCGCATCCCGGGTGATGCCCGGCAGGATCGAGGACGAAAGGGGGGGCGTAGAGACGGCGCCGTTATGGACGAGGAAGATGTTCTCGCCGCTCCCTTCGCTGATATGGCCTCGGACGTTGAGGGCGATCCCCTCGGCGTAGCCTTCGACGAGCGCCTCCATCTTGATGAGCTGCGAGTTCATGTAATTGGCGCCGGACTTGGCCAGGGCCGGGAAGGTGTTCGGGGCCATCCGCCACCAGGTCGAGATCTTGACGTCCACTCCGTTCTCCAGGGCGTCTTCCCCAAGATATTGCCCCCAGTTCCAAACGAGGATGGCGCAGTCGACGGGATTGGGAAAGGGATCGACGCCCAGGGAGTGGTATCCCCGGTAAACGATCGGCCTGATGTAGCAGGATGTGTGCCCGTTGGCCCGGATGGTCTCGATGACAGCCCGCATAAATTCGTCCCGGGTATAGGGGATGTCCATCCGGTACATTTTGCAGGAGTCATAAAGACGTTTGACGTGCGCGTCCAGGCGGAAGACGGCCGTCCCCTTGGGAGTCTCGTAGGCGCGAAACCCTTCGAAGAGAGAGCTGCCGTAATGGATGACATGGGAGGCGATGTGGATGGTGGCGTCTTTCCAGGGAACAAGCCGGCCGTTCATCCACACCTTGCCGTGCTCGTCGAAAGGACTCATCGGGCGCTCCTCGGTGAAATATCCGGTCCCTTTTCGTCTCTTTGCAACATCAGGACAGCCGAATCCATGTTATCTGAATCCCGTTTCCAAAGTCAATCGCCCCTGGGGGTTAGATTGTCTCACCGCAATGGGGGCAATGACGCGTCTTGAGGGGTAAGGGTCGACGGCAGTTCCAACAGAGCTGGCTCTTGGTCTGTTCCCTGGCCCGGATCCGGATCAGGATGTCCTCGATCTCCGTCGTCTTGACGTCCTTCTTCTTCAACGCCGAGATCGCATGGATGAGCTCGGCCGGCCTCTGATACCGGTCCTCGACCTTGGAAGCCAGGCATCTCATGATGATCTCGTCGATGTCGCGCGGGATCCTGTTGTTCCGAAGTCGCGGCGGCGTGATCTTGCCCTGCTGAGCTTTTTCCAGGATCCTGAAGGGGTCCGGATCGAATATGGGCGGCCGGCCGACGATCATCTCATAAAAGATGCAGCCGAGGCTATAGATATCCGACTGATAGCCGGCCTTGCCCATGAATTGCTCCGGAGCCATGTAGGGAGGGCTGCCGATCCGGGTGGAGGCATAGGGGACGTTGTTCAGCCAGGCCGAGGTCCCGAAATCCGTAATCTTGGCGGTCCCCTCCTCTGAGATCATGATGTTGGACGGCCGCAGGTCCCGGTGGATGATCTTGTTCTTGTGGGCGTGGTCGACGCCGTGGGCGATCTGCTTGATATAATCGAGGGCCGCCTCGCTCTCCAGGACGCGTTCTTTCTCCATGATCTTCTCCAGGGTCTTCCCCTTGACGTATTCCATGACCATGAAGAAGATCTTTTTTTCTTTTTCAGCGGCGATCATGCGGACGATGTTAGGGTGGTTGAGGGCCGCTTGAAGACGCGGCTCTTTGAGCAACTTGTAGAGCTCGGCCGACTGCTTGTGAGGGACCTTGAGGGCGACCTTAATGTCCAGCCAGGTGTCCCGCGCCAGGTAGACGGAGCCGAACCCGCCGCTTCCAAGGGAACGAATGATTTCGTATTTGCCGACCTTTTGTCCTTGCAGAAACATGATCACTCGCCCCAGAAGATCTGGATGGCCGCCAGGGCGGCCAGGGAGGCCGTCTCTGACCTCAGGATCCTCGCTCCCAGGCTGACCGCCTCAAAGCCCTTCCCTATCGCCCCTTGTTCCTCTTGCTTGCTCCAGCCTCCCTCTGGACCGACCAAGAGGACGACCCCAGACATCCCCGAGGAGGCTGAATCTACGGACCTGTCGGCCAAAACGTCACGCAAGAATATTCCTCCGTCCTCGCAGAGGATGAGTTTCTTGGACTCGTCTCGGGACTCGAGGAACACGGAAAAGGTCTGGGGGGGCGTGGGTCAACAGGATATCCGTCCGCCGGGTCTGCTGTCGTCCGGCCTCTATCACCTCCGCCCGGAATGAATTCCCCTGCTCGTCCACCAGCCAGACCTTCTCACCCGGCCGGGTCCGTAAGACTCGGCAAAGATGATGGTGTTCTTCTCCATCAAACCGGACATAGGGAGGACGCGGGTTTTTCTGCTTGACGAGAAAATGGTTCGAGGTCAATCCGGTCTCTAATGAATGACGTTCTTTAGCTTATCGATCAGGCTCCGGTCGGTCGTGTCCAAGTCCTCGCCACGGAGCTCGGCCAGACGCCGGAGCAAAGCTTTCTCCTCCTTACCCAGGTTCTCCGGGGTCCTCACCCGGACCTTGACATACAGGTCGCCGTGGCGACGAGTATGCAGGTCTTTGATGCCCCGGCCCTTCAGCCGGAAAACCGCGCCGGTCTGGGTGCCCGCCGGGATCTTCAGCACTTCGGTTCCCCGGTCCAGACCGCGCACCTCGATGGCCGCTCCCAAGGCCGCCTGCGAGTAGGAGATATCGAGCTGGCAGAAGAGGTTGTTGTCCTCCCTCTCGAAGACGGCGTGTTTGGCCACCCGGATCACAACATAGAGGTCTCCCGGAGCGGCGGCGGAGTCCCCGGCCTCTCCCTGACCGTCGATCCGCATCCGGGAACCGTCCTCGACCCCGGCCGGGATCTTGAGAGTGAGTTTCCGCTTCTGTTTGACGCGGCCCGAGCCGCGGCATTCCGAGCAGGGAGTGGTGATGATCTCCCCGGCGCCGTGGCAATGAGAGCAGGCCCGGGAGATCGTGAAAAACCCCTGCTGGTAGCGCATCTGTCCACGGCCATTGCAGGTCGGACAACCGGCCTTTTTCGTCCCCGGCTGCATTCCCGAGCCGTGGCAGGCCGGACAATGCTCGGCCCGGTTGAGGTTGAGCTCCCGCTCGACCCCGGCGGCCGCCTCCTCCAGGCTGATCTCCAGTTCCAGGGCGAGGTCCCTTCCCCGCTGCGGATAGGACCTCCGGCGGCCCATCCGGTTCCCGAAAAAGTCTCCGAATCCGAAGAGGCTGCCCAGAATATCTTCAAAATCCCCGAATATGGAAGCTTCAAAACCGGAAAAACCGGTGAATCCCTCTCCCCTCAGCCCGTCAAACCCGAAGCGGTCGTAGGTCGACCGTTTCCCCGGATCGCCCAGGACGCTGTACGCTTCGGCCGCCTCCTTGAATTTTTCCTCAGCTTCCCTGTTTCCGGGATTGCGGTCGGGATGATATTTCAGGGCCAGCCGGCGATAGGCCCGCTTGACGTCTTCCGCGGAAGCGCCTCGGCCGATCTCCAGAACCCCGTAATAATCTCTCTTTATCATCTTCGATGGTCGGCCCTACGAGAGCGTCCGGTTCCTCTGGATGATGGAGTCAAGCTCGTCCTTGCTGAGGCCGGCCGAGGGACGGACCCGAACCTCCTGATTCATTTGGGTCACGACGTCCCGGGCCGAGACCTTCAGGATGCCGTCGGCATCGATCTCGAAAGTGACATCGATCTGGGGGACGCCGGCCGGGCCGGGCTGGATCCCGACGAGGTCGAAGCGGGCCAGAGATTTGTTCTTTGATGCCTGGAGGTATTCGCCCTGAAGAACATGAACAGCCACCCGGACCTGGTTGTCCTCGACCGTGGTGAAGGGCATCGTCTTCCGGGTCGGGATGGTGGTGTTCCGCTCGATGATCCTCTGGAAAGTATCCTCCTCGGTCTCGATGCCCAGCGAGAACGGCGTGACATCGAGGAGCAGGACGAGCTCTTTCTTGTCTCCCTTCAAGATGGCCGACTGGACGGCCGCTCCCATGGCCACGATCTCGTCGGGATTGATGTCCTCGCGAGGCGGCCGGCGGAAGAAATCGGCGATCGTCTTGCGGATGATCGGCATCCGCGTCTGTCCTCCGACCAGGAGGACGTCCTGGATATCCTCCGGGTTCAATTTCGCATCGGCCAGGGCTTGCTCGATCAGTGGGATCGTCTTCTTGACCAGGTCCCCGGTCAAGTCCTCGAGCCGCCGCCGGGTCAGCCTCTTGTTGATGTGTTTGGACCCGCCGCCGGTCGCGCTGATGAAGGGCAAATTGATATCGCTTTCCATGGTGAAAGAGAGATCCCGTTTGGCCCGCTCCGACGCTTCTTTGATCCGCTGCAGGGCCAGTTTGTCTTCCGCTAGGTCGATGTCGTGCTCCTTCCTGAAATCGTCGATCAACCACTCGGCGATGCGGTTATCGAAATCCTCTCCCCCGAGATAGGAATCGCCGTTCGTGGCCAGGACATGAAAAACGCCTTCCTGGATCTCCAGGATGGTGATGTCGAACGTCCCTCCTCCCAGGTCGAAAACGGCCACGGTCCCATTCGTCCGGGTGTCGAGCCCGTAGGCCAGGCCGGCGGCCGTCGGCTCATTGATGACCCGGAGGACCTCCAGGCCGGCGATCTTGGCGGCATCCTTGGTGGCCTGCCTCTGATGATCGTTGAAATGGGCCGGTACGGTGATGACGGCCTCACCGACGGGTTCGCCGAAAAAGGATTCGGCGCACTGCCTGAGATAAGCCAGGATCATGCTCGAGATCTCCTGCGGACTGATCTCAACGGAGTCGATGATCACGATCGCATCGCCGTTCCGGGCGGCGCCGAGCCGGTAGGGCATTTTCGTCCGGGCGGCCGCGACCTCGGGGGAATCGTACTTTCTCCCGATGAGCCGCTTGACCGCGAAGACGGTTTTCTCCGGGTTGGTGATGGCCTGGCGCAGGGCGAGGTTACCGACCAAGCGCTCTCCGGAAGTGGTGAAACTGACGACCGAAGGGGTCGTCATCTGACCCTCTAGGTTAGGGATGACAACGGGTTTCTCCCCCTCCAAATAGGCGACGCAGGAGAAGGTCGTCCCCAGGTCGATACCGATGACCTTGCTCATTTCCCTTCTTCTTTCTTCTTAGGCACCAGGACCTTCACCATGGCCGGCCGGAGCAGCCTGTCTTGAAGCCAGAAGCCGCGTTGCAGCACTTCGGCCACCTCCGGCTCTTCGACCGTTTCCGACTCCTCCGTGAGGACGGCCTGATGGACAGCGGGATCGAACCTCCGGTTGCTGGATTCGATCGGCTGGACGCCTTGTTTCTTCAGCAGGTCCGAGTACTGACGGTAGATCATTTCGATGCCCTCCTGAAAGCTCTTGCCGTCCGCCTGATCCTGAATTTTCAGGGCTCTTTCAAAATTGTCCAGGACGACGAGCAGCTCCCGGAGAAACTCGCTCAGGGCATACTGCTCGTACTCCGCCCGTTCCCGGTCGAACCGCTTGCGCAGGTTCTCCATCTCGGCCAGCTTCCTCAGATATTTGTCCCTGATCTCATCGCGCTCTTTCTTGAGCGATTTGATTTCGGCATCCTTTTTCTTGAGCTTATTCTTGAGCCCTTGGCCCTCTTCGCTGGGGGGGGTAAGACCGGCTTTTTCTTTGTTTGCGGGACCGTTTTCCTCTTCGCTGACGGGTTCGTATTCGACCTCGTCGCCAGACTCTTCCAGCCCTTCGACATCGGCCGGATGCTGGGTTTCCTTTCGATCTTTGTCTTTCTCTTCAAAGTCGTCTGTGGACATAGCGAACCTCATTATTGGTTTCGGCTGATCGTCCGGCTGAGCTTTTGGGCCACCCGGTCGACCAGGGGAATGATCCTCCGATAAGGGATCCTCTTCGGACCGATGATCCCGAGCGTCCCCAGGACCTGGTTATTATAGCCGTAGTGTGACAGGACCAGGGCGCAATCCGAAATGTCGGGGATGTGGGATTCCGCGCCGATCAGGACCTTGACGCGGTCCAAGCTGATGATATCGGAAAGCAGCTTGGCCAGCTTCACCCTCTCCTCGAGATTCTGGAAGAGGGCCTTCAATCGATCCATATTGAAGAGGTCGGCCTTGTCGAGGAGCCGGGACGTCCCCTGGAGATAGATCTGGCTCCCGCTCTCTTCCTCGACGATATAATCCCGCAACAGCGCGGTCAGTTTGTTCAGTTCATTCTCATAGGTCAGCTTGTGGCGAGGCAGCTCCTTGAGCAGGTAGTCGCGGACGGCCGTCAGGTTCTTGCCCCGGAAATGCTGGTTCAAGTACTGAGAGGCCTTGTCCAGCTCGAGCTGGGTGAAATAATGATGGCATTCGACGATCTCGGTCAGGACGAGGTTGAAGGTGGTCATCAGGATGATCATGACCTTCTCTTCGGAGACCTTGACCAGCCGGAGGTGCTGGAAGTTCATCTTGGAGATGCGGGGGGAGATCACGAACCCGAGGTTGTCGGACTGCTCGGCCAGCAGCTTGGTGACCCGGGTGAGGAAGGAAGCGAAATCTCCTTTCTCCAGGTCCAGCGGCGGGGATTCGAGGAGAGGCGGCTGGTGGGCGAAGAGCGTCTCGTCGAAGAGGCTGTTGACATAGAACCTCAATCCCTTGTCCGTCGGGATGCGGCCCGCTGAAGTGTGGGGCTGAGCGAGGTAGTCCATCTCTTCGAGCTTGGCCATGATGTTGCGGATGGTCGCCGGAGAATCCGGCAGAACCCTCTTCTGGACGACGGCGCCGGAGCTCACCGGCTGGCCGGACTTCAGGTAGTTCTCGACGATGATGTTCAGAACGACTCTGTCTTTTTCTCGCAGGATAAGATTATGGAACATCAGACCTTGAGGGTTTTTTATAGCATTATGGGAGCAAAAATTCAATCAGACGAGCCGGAGCCCGGCATAGCCGACCACCTGATGGTCATCGCCGGAGGTTTCGCCCGAGGTCATGTAGCGGATGAGGTCGGCACGGCCGGCGCCGAGTTCCTTGGCGGCCAGGATGGCCGCCGTTGTCGGCTGGAAACCGCACATGCTGATGGCCTCGGCCTGGACTACATCATAGAGGCCGCGCGCGTCCAAGGCCTGGATCCGCTCGATCGCCAGAAAATCCTTTTCCCTGGCCGTCTCCTGGCTGACATAGTGGCTCATATCTGTAGAGGCCACGATTAGGACATCCCTCCCTGCCTGGCGGATGGCGGCCGCCAGAACGTTTCCCAGTTCTTCCAGGGCATCGTAATCCGCTGCCGGAGAGACGGAGAGGGGAACAAAGGAAAATCCGGTGCTCAAGTACTGGAGGAAGGGCAGCTGGACCTCGAGAGAATGCTCTTCCTCGTGGGCCTCTTCTTCCACCCTGATCAGCGAGGAGCCCCGGACGAGCGCTTCGGCGAGCGCCGGATCGATAGGCACCTCGCCCAGGGGAGTTTCCCAGGATCCTTCTGTCATGATCCCGAAAAGGGACCGCTGGCCGCGATGGCTCGGGCCAAGGATCAGGAAACGATCCGGGAGGACCACCGAGGAATAGACGGCGCCGGCGACATATCCGGAATAGGTCAATCCGGCGTGCGGCGAGACGACCGCCCGGGCCTTCTCTTTTTTCGCCCGTGGGTCCACCATCCCGCCGAGGAGCGACCTCAGCGCCGCGGCTTTTCGGGGATAGAAATATCCGGCCACAGCGGGTCTTCTGATCATACTAGCCTCCTCACCGCCCTCTCCGGCCAGCCTGCCGGAATGCGGCAGATGCTGCGATCTTTAAGTACGATCGAGCGGAGCGAGAGTTTAAAGTCTCGCCCTTCTCTCTTTGAAGGCGATATCGAGGGTCTTCAACTCGGCCAGGATCGGCTGGTAGATCTCCGGAATGACCGGGATGTGGACACCGGTCTCCTTGATCTTGCCCTCGAGGATGAGCTTGGTGCCGATGGCGGCGGGGAGACCGACCGTCCGGGCCATCGAGGAATCGCCGCCGGGGATGCCGAAGTCGATCAGCGTGGAGATCGTCCGTTCCTTCCCGGCGCCGGGATAAGAAGCGATGAATTCGTGCTGGAGGACGATCATGTCCCTCTCGCCGGCCGCATAAGCGAGCTCCTGGGTCATCCGGGCGCTCATAATATCCAGAGCCGACCCCTTCTGGAGCGGCAGAGGCTCATCGCTGAACAGGCCCAGCCACTCCAGCCGGCGGAGGATGGCCAGGCCGGGGGGGATCCCGAGCCGCTCGGAAATTTCTTTCTTGATGTCCTCAGCCTGGGTGTTCAGGAGCTTCCGGAGAAATCCGGCAAAGGTCAGGCCCGTCCAATCCTTCTCGTCCTGGTCCAGGAGGCCGAGCCGGACCATCGTCCGGATGGTCTCGCACCAGCCGATGTGGCGCAGGGTGCCGCGGAGCATCGTCTTGGTCTCCGGCACTTTGTAGAGCTCAATGTAGGGAAGCGAGTTCCGGTTGGGATATCCTTCGAAGATGCCCAGACCCTCGATGGTGCGGAGCGTATAGCTCTCGAAGAGTTTCTCCGCCGGGACAAAGACCTCCTGGCCGTCTTGGAGGTACTGGGCGGAGTTCTTCCCGGCCAGCAGGACGCCCGTCGGGCTCCACGAGAATTTATAGCCGAAGGGATTGGTGTTGGCTTCCGGCGCGGGCAGGCCGCCGCAATAAGAGATGAAGCTGAGGAGCTCCCCGCTTTTGTCGTGGATCTCATGGATCACCCGCATCGCCTCCATATGGTCGATACCTGGGTCGAGACCCAGTTCGTTGAGGATGATAACACCCGCTTTCCGGGCGTCCTGATCCAGCTTCTTCATGGCGTCGCTGACATAGGATGTAGTGACCATCTGCTTCTTGTGGCCGATGCAGAACTCGGCCACCTTGGGGTGGAAGGCGTAGGGGACCATGCTGATGACCACATCGGCCTTGGCCACCTCGTCCTTCAGCGCTTCCTCGCTCTTCAGGTTGAGCTCCTTGGCCACGCCGCGGGGATGCCGATCGATGAGCTTTTCCGCCTTGCTCACGGTCCGGCTGGCCACCTCGACCTGGAGGTCGGGCTGACCGAGGAGATACCTGACCAGAGGCTTGGCAACGAGACCCGCGCCCAGGATCAAGACTTTTTTCATGGATGACTCCTTTTTTGGGGGGAGATGAATTCGCGCATGTATTCGTAATCCAGAGTGAATTCCCCCCGGAAAAGTATGACCGCTTTCTTCAAGGGAGCCGGCAGATGGCAGCGGGCAAAATCTGCCCGGAAATCCGTGCCGATCAGGGCCGGGATAAAGGGCTTCAAGGTTTGACTGAAAAAGATGGACGATTCGAGGGGGATCTCAGCCGGCAGGTTGTCCACGGCCATCACCGTCGGACCCTTACCCGAAAAACCGGTGATGGCTTCGTCTTTCTCCAGGTCATAGGTGAAAACGGGATGAGCTGGGTCGGTGCACCTGACGGTGCATTCCACGCTCCCGTTGACGTCACAGGAAATATCCCCGATAACCCGGAGGCGCGGCAAGCTCGGGCCGCGCCACAATTTTTTCAAAT
>DATKXS010000006.1:0-6365 GCA_035528895.1 Candidatus Desulfaltia sp. | reverse complement strand
CACCGCGACCTACCGGCCGTACATCCTCGACCTGAGCTACAATTTCGGCGAGTTCTACTCGGGTCACTACGACGATGTGAATATCGGACTGGAGATTAAATACAAAGGCTACCTGAACCTGGAGCTGGACACCAACCTGGTCAGGGGCAGACTTCCGGAGGGACACTTCCGGGAGAATGTCTATCAGGTCAAAGCCGACATATTTCTTTCTCCCGACCTGGGCTTGATGAACTATGTCCAGTACGACGATATTTCCAGACGCCTGGGCTGGAGCGCCCGCCTCCGCTGGCAGATCTCACCCGGAAACGAGATCTACCTCGTCTACAACAAGAACTGGGAAAGGCACTGGGACCCGACCAGCCGGTTTCTCCCCATGGAAGAACGCGCCGTCCTGAAGATCTTGTTATCGATCAGACCCTGAATATAATATGTGCAGAAGGAGATCCCCATGAGCCTGCACTGGCTTGACCTGACGATCTTCATCCTCTTCTTCCTCGTCGTCATTACCGTGAGCATGTACAAAAGCCGGCGGGAGAAAACGGGCGAGGATTTCTTCCTGGCCGGCCGCTCGCTCGTCTGGCCGCTCATCGGGTTCTCGCTTATCGCCGCCAACATCTCGACCGAGCACTTCGTCGGGATGTCCGGACAGGGCGCGGGTATCGCCGGCTTTGCCGTGGCCAGCTACGAGTGGATGGCGGCGATCACCCTGGTCGTTGTGGCCCTGTTCTTCCTGCCCAAGTTTCTGCGCAGCGGGATCTACACCATCCCTGAATATCTCGAGTACCGCTACAATCCGGCGGCCCGCGGCATCATGGCCTTCTACATCGTCATCGTCTATATCGCGGTCAGCATCTCGGCGGTCGTTTATACGGGAGCGCTGGCCCTTTACACCATCTTTGGCATCGACCTGGCCAGGTCCGTCTGGATGATCGGGATCATCGCCGCCGTCTACACGACCTGGGGCGGGCTCAAGGCCGTGGCCTGGGCGGACCTTTTCCAGGGATCGAGCCTCATCATCGGCGGTGTCATAACTCTTGTCCTCGGCCTGCGGGCCGTCGGCGGCCTCGGCTCGTTTCTTTCCGCTAACGCCGACAAGCTCCACATGATCATGCCCTCCGACCATCCGGTCATCCCCTGGACCACACTCGTCGTCGGCCTCTGGATACCGAACTTCTATTACTGGGGCCTCAACCAATTCATCACCCAGAGGACCCTGGCCGCCAAGAGCCTGAAGCAGGGCCAGTTGGGCATCATCTTCGCGGCCCTCCTGAAGCTGACCATCCCCTTTATCATCATCATGCCGGGCATCATCTCCTACCAGCTCTATAGAAGTCAGCTCACCGCCCCCGGCGCCACGACCGACCAGGCCTACCCGCTGCTCATCCGCAACCTGGTCGGGCCAGGACTGCGCGGGTTCATCCTGGCGGCCATCGCCGGAGCGGTCATCAGCACGCTGAGTTCGCTCCTGAACTCGGTGTCGACCATCCTGACCATGGACCTCTATAAGCGCCACCTCAAGAAGGACGCGAGCAGCGAGTCCCTGGTCAAGATCGGGCGTTGGGCGACCGTGGTCTTCGTCCTGGCCGTCTGTCTGATCGCGCCCCAACTGGGCAGCCCCAAGTTCAAGGGGATCTTCAACTACATCCAGGAGTTCCAGGGATTCATCTCCCCCGGCATCCTGGCGGCCTTCATCTTCGGCCTGTTCATCAAGCGGACGCCGCCGCTCGCCGGGATCGCCTCGCTTGTCCTGACGGTGCCGGTTTACGGAGCCCTGATGCTGTTTTTCCCCGATGTCGCCTTCCTCAACCGCATCGCCATCAACTTCATCTTCCTGGTCATCGTCATGGCCGTCATCACGGCCTTCAGGCCGCTCAAGGAGCCGAAGGTCCTGCCGGTCAAAGCCGGTTTCGATATGCGGACGCCTCCGCTGCTGAAATGGCTCTGCGGGCTGGTCGTTTTGGCGACGATCGTCCTCTACATCATCTTCTGGTGAGCCATTTCCAAGAACCAGACGCCCCAGACGCGCATGGGAGAAGCGGCTCTCTTGCGTCAGACAGGGCGAGGTCGTGAAATAGCGAGTCGGCGGGGCCATTCCCCAAGATTCCGTATTCCGGGCAAATTTTCTGAAATCTTAGGAATCATTCTCTCCTTGAATGCTTCTCTCATTTTGGAGGAGGAGCTAATTCCTATAGTCTGTAAAAAACACTTGACATTAGCCGGGCGCATATTATAAGTTTACTTAATCTACTGATTCAGTAGATAATATCAATTACTTGAATGGCATAACTATTCGCCGGGGAAGGAGAAATCGGCCGGGCCGAGCTTGGATTCTCCAGGCATGATGAAAGGAGAGAGCCATGTTGGATCCAGAAAGGAAGCGACCGCAAAAAAAGCATATTCAAGGGCTGAGTGTCCTCGTTCTGGCCGTCCTGCTGCTTTTCGGTCTCGCCGCCGGACAGGATAAAAAAGAGCCTGTTCCCGTGACGTCGAGCCGCGGCTTCCAGCTGAGTGGATACACTCAATTTCTTTATAATTATTGGGACAAAGGGGTGGATTCGTTCTCCATCCCGCGGGCCAGGCTGTCTTTAAGCGGAAACCTGCTCAAGAACGTCCGTTTTAAGATACAGGTCGATGCCGTGAAGAATCCCGCCCTGATGGATGCCCAGGTCGACGTTCAGTTCAGGCCCTATCTGGGATTGCGGATCGGCCAGTACTACGTGCCTTTTAGCCTTGAGAATAATACTTCCGATTCGGATCTGGACACGATCCTCCGGTCCCAGGTGGTCAATGCGCTGTCTCCCAGCCGGGACATAGGCTCCCAAGGCCGGGATATCGGCGCGATGTTCACCGGCCGGTATTCCATTGCCGAGTACTACCTCGGAGTTTTCAACGGCGCCGGCATCAACAAGCTGGATACAAACAAGGCCAAGGACGTGGCGGCCAGGCTGATCCTTCATCCGACGTCAACTCTCGCCATCGGGGGCTCTCTCTATCGCGGACGGCACAATCCCGTCCAGGGCCTTCCCGATGTATCCCGGACTCGAGCCGGGCTCGAGGCCGCGTTAAACCTGGGCGTGTGGTCTCTGCTTGGGGAATTCATTTCCGGCAAAGACGATCTCGTCTCCAAGTCCGGATGGTATCTCCAGGGGGGGTATTTTGTCCTTCCTGAGAAACTCCAGGCTGTGCTCAAATGGGATACCTATGATCGGGACAAAGATATGCCCGGCGACCGGACCGGCCTTTTGACCCTGGCGGTCAACTGGTATCTGTGGGGAAAGACCAAACTGGCGGTCAACTACAACCTCTACAGGAAAGAAGGCGAGGGGACGACCAACCAGGCGATATCCGTCCAATTCCAGGCCGCGTTTTAAAGCGGCCCGCCTGGACGCGGGAGATCCCGAGTACTCCTTTCAAGGCATCTCCACAACCCCTTATTGAGCTTCTTTGCCGACTGTGATACAAGAAAAAGGATTTATTGACTGCATAAAATGCCCTCATAAGGAGTCATCTTATGGCCAAATTCGAAGGGGTGAAGTGGGCCCCCCGGCAGATGCGCTATGTCCTGGCGGAGAAGCAGTTCGAGATCGTCGAGGCAGAGGCCAAGGTATTCGGCGTCTCCCGGTCGATTCATTACGGGCTGTTCCTGGCTTTCGAAGGCATCCGTTTTTTCTGCAAGAAAAACCCGGGCGGCGAGATCGAGGTCATCTTCCTCAACTGGCACCGGAACCTCGACCGTTTTCGGCAAGGGATGGCCTTCAACCTGAGCAGCGAACAGCAGGAACTTGTGCCCTCGATCGAAGAACTGGAGAATGTTTTCATCCATCTCTATTTCAAAGACCCTTCGATGCGTGGTTTCCTCGAGGAGATGGCCGCCCTCGGCGCCCAGGGGTATCTCCGGCCCTTCACCTTCGACGAGGATCAGTCGATCGGCGTGACCTTCCCGGCCCAACCGGCGGTCCGGGCCATGGCCTGCCGCTATGACCGCTATCTCGGCGAGCCCTTCTGCGGAGTTGTCGTCCCCCACATGGTCCGGGCGGTGGGCATCAACAAGACAGGATGCCTGAAGCTGGGTGTCAACTACTTGATGAGCGTTAAGGCCGTGGACGAGGCCAGAAAGCTCTGCCCGGAGGCGGCCTCGGCCCTCTTCTTGGACGACCAGCCGCAGGCCAGGATCGAGGACCGGCTGGTTACCGAATGGGACTCGTCTTGCTGTCTGTTCGGGCTGGGCGATGGCCGCGTCATCAAGATCCCCGAGAATCCACTGATCCTTCCATCCGTCACCATCCAGGGGATCGTGGCCATCCTGAGGGAGATGGTTGTGTCCGTCGAGGAGAGACACCTGACCTACGGAGAATTGATCGAGAAGGTCCGAACAAACGAGCTCGTCGTCGTCTGCAGCGTCGGGACGGCCGGAATCCTGAATCGCTGCGCCCGGTTGATCCTGGTGGACGGCAGGGGCGGCATCGCCGCGACCCATTCTCCGGACGTCAAGCATGGCCTTTTCGCGAAGCTGGGCGAAGCCCGCGAAACCTACTGGAATATCTACAAAGAGAACGTCAAGATCCCTGCCGGCTTGAAGCTGAATAAATATATCTTGTGATCGCTAGATTCCGGATTTTTTCCCGGGAGCGAAAACCGACTTCAAGTACTCCAAATCCTTGCGGATGCTCTGTTCCATCCCCTGCGGGAGCTTGACTTCTTCCAGCACCAGCCAGCCGCTGTAGCCGATATCCCTCATGGCGGAACGAACCGCGGCGAAGTCCAGGGAACCCTTCCCGAAGAGGTCCTGATAATCCTTGGCGTGGAACTGGGCGATTCGTTCCCCGAGGAGGCGGATCTCCCGGCCGATATCGTACCCCGCTTCCTGGGAGTTTCCGACATCGTAGTAGACGGCGACGGCCGGAGAGCCGACCGCCTCGATGATCTCCTCATGGGCTTCGGCGCTCAGCGTGGACTCGAGTGCCAGAATAACCCCGGCTTGCTCCGCCTTTGGAGCCAGTCGCTTGAGACTCTGGACGACCGCTTCAATCCCGGCCGGGTCATCCTTGAGATCGCCCTTGCCGAAGAAGGGAATAAGGATAATGCCCACGTTCATGGTCGAGGCCACCTCAATCCCCTCGGCAACCCAGCGCTCCGCCCTTTGATCGCTCTTGAGCGGGACGTTGTTCAGCTCGCCGATACAGAAAGAGACGTTCGCCACACCGGTTTTTTCGACGGCTTGCTGATAGGCTTGCTGGAGTTCCTTATCGAGCAGGGTGAGGGATTCTCCCTGGGGGACGAGGCTCACCTGGACGCCCTCGAGCCCGAGCTGCGCCGCCAGTTCAAAGGCCTCCGGAGTGCCCGTCTTTTTGATCGTCCAGTCACAGACGCCGAAACGGATCTCACTCTTGGCTGATTTAAAATCAACGACCTCAAAAGGCACTTCATCGGGGCGTCCGGGGGCGATGTGAAGCTCCGGGCGATCGCCCAAGACCATGATCGTGCACCCGTATGTACTGGAGTTATTGATCCTGGAGTCCCGGTCGGAGTATACCCGCTTGAGAACGGCCAGATCGAGCGTGGCCGTATTGTCCTTGAAGGCCTGGCCGAGGAACTTGAACCGGGGGCAGCGGGCCTTGTATTCGTCCAGGCTCATGCCCCTTTTTTTGAGTCCCTCGATGAATTTCGGATTGAAGTCGTCGTTGACCAGCGGATGGTTGGTGTGGTAGGTGAATTCGGCGCCGGCAAAGGGGAGGAACTCAACCATCCGTTTGGCCGAGCGCTCGAAGCTGGCGGCTTTGTTGGGACCTCCGAAGAGGTAGTTCTGTGGAGCCGCCGGCACGATCTCTTCAAGAAATCGGACCGCGTCCTCATAGCTCTTTTGCCGGAGGATCCCCCTGATGGTGAAGGCGACGGGGAGGCCTTTGGCCGAGTAGGCCAGCTGCATGACGGCGTTGACGCAGACGGCGACCGAGCGGTCGTTCAGCCCGTTGGCGGCGATAAATCCCGGGAACGTGAACACAAGGGCTCCCGGCTCCTCATCGTTGCCCCTGATGCGCAGGACGGTTTGGAAGCCATGATAAAAAGTCGGAATATCCAGGGTCTGAGAGACAAGGGCGGGAGAGTTGCCCCTTTTTCGGGCCGCGATCGTCGTGCACTTGGAGAGACCAAGATCAGCGCCCATGACCCAACTCTCGTCGACGAGCTGGAAGGCGTAGATGGTCTCGAAGTCGATCCCGGCGCCGTCGGCGATACCGCGGACCTCGTCCAGGAGTCCGGGCGTCCAACGTTCGATGGCCGGCTGGAAGTCCGAGGCCTCGAGGAGCTTGGCGATATAGGTCGGTGCCGGAACGGAGAATGTCTTTTCGAGGTCCGCTTTCCAGCGC
>DATKXS010000005.1:0-7758 GCA_035528895.1 Candidatus Desulfaltia sp. | reverse complement strand
CGGAAGATCGTCGGCAGCGCCCAGAAAAGGGTAGGTGGGCGGTTCCTCCAGCATGGCTCCATTCCTCTCCAGGGAGACGAGGGCCTCCTGGATCGCGTTTCGCTCTGCCCCGCAAGCAGCTCCGGGGCGAACAAGGTATCGGTTTCAGAGGCCCTGGGGAGAGAGGTTGACAGCGAATGGGCGGTGGAGCGTCTGGTCAATGGACTGGCCGAATATTTCCAGGTCCGGTTCGAGCCCCTGGTTTTAGAAACGGCCGACAAGGAGGCCGAAGAGCGGATTCAAGAGCAGCGCTACGCGAACGAAGCCTGGACCATGGGGCGAGCGGAAGCCACGAGTCTTGATTTTCTTGAATTCAGGTGATACGATTGTTCCGGAAACCGAGGTGGACGAACGATGAATGAAGTCGAGGAACTCTCCAAGCTGGACGTCCGGAGCCTGCCGCCCCTGCGGCCGATGGTCCTGGACGACCTTCATTGCAAGGCCTTGAAAAACCTCCACTTGGAGTTGGGCACAGGCCCCGTGCTCTTCCTGCTGTCGCCGTCCTATTCCGTCCTCAGCCCCACCCCGAACGAAACCGTCACCGATTTCATAACCAAGAAAGAGAGCCTGCTCGCCTACCTCAAAGAATCCATCATCCGGAACCTGGCCCTCTATTCCGTCCTGCTGGACATCAACAGCTATTTCGTCGAACAGAACAGCTTCCTTGTCCTGGCCCGGCTGCGGGGGAAGGATTCGGGCGGCCGGCGCTTCGAGATCAAATTTTACACCAACTCGCCGCTGGAACTGACCGCCCACTACGAGGACAAGATCTACATCGGCCGGGATTTCATCGACCTCTTCAACTTCAAGCGCAAGCATTTCGGCGTCAAGGAGATGATCGTCTCGCTCAAGGACCAGAACGAGAGGATGATCGACAAGGCCCAGGAAAAGCTCAAGAACCCCCTCGAATACAAATCTTTCTTCCAGGAGATCAAGGAACTGGTCGGCGAGCTCCGCTCGGAGAGCCTGCTCATCCTCCAGTCCCTTCCGCCTCATCTCGACTTCGCCAAGCTCGGCGACAAGGACCTGATCGACATCAACGCCCAGTATCGGACCATCAACCACTTCATCATCGAGCTGCGCGATGAGGTCGAGGAGTTCGAGAACCTCCTCCATTTCCGGAAAGAGAACGATTTTGCCCGCTATGTGACCAAGTACAAGAAGGACGTCACCAACCTAATCTCATATTTCAACATCAAGATCACGGGCTGTCTAACCCAAAAGATTTATCATTTTAAGAGCAAAGAAGCATAAGAGAAGCTTCTTAATTGTCACCCTCTCCCTCCGCCCTCTCCCGTCAAGGGCGAGGGGATAAAAAAATAATCCTCCAATAAAATAATGGGGACTAAAAAAACGGAAATAGGGGACGGTCCTATTATCAACTCGATGAATAGGACCGTCCCCTTTATTTTTTAGCGGGTGGGGCCTCTTTCGACCCGGATATCGGCGTAAGTCGTGGACAGCAGAATATGGGGGGAGTCGGAGACATCGGAAAAAGCCTTGGCCGTCGTCGACCCGTTCTTCTGCTCGATGGTGACGTCTCCCTGGAGCTGCCAATAAATATCGCTGCTCTTGGTCTCGGCCTCAAAGGGGTAACGCCCTTCGCCGGGCCAGAAGAGCGCGATCGGTGAATAGGTGGCCTGGACCTCGAGAGGGCCGGTAAGCAGCAGGGGAGTGAGGGCGATATCTCCGTGGGAGAGAACGATCGTTGTCTTGCCTGAGAAATCCGTCAGATTGATGGCCTCGTAGGTCGAAGAGACGTAAATGCTCTCGCCGACAATGTCCCTCCCTGTCACCTCGACGTGCTTTCCGTCCAGGCGGAGATTGCCGCGGACGGCAGCGAGGCGGACCGCCGCGTAGGTGTCGATGATCTCAAGATCGCCGTCTATGTCCGAAGCCTCAATGGTGGAGTGATATCCGTCGATCCGGACCGGTCCGACCCTGCGGAGAGTGATCTTCTCGTAGGTATTACGGACCTCGACGGGCCCGGGCAGGTCCTCGCCCATGATCTCGCAATGGGGACCTCTGATGGTGACTCTTTGGTTGCCGCCCCGGAGGTCAACCAGGCCGTAGGAGTTCTCGATATTCACTTCGCCTTCCACGGACCTGGCTTTGATATCGGCGTGTTGGCTCCTGATCGTACAGTTCGACTGAATGCCGGAGATATCGACGTCCTCGTAGCTGTTTTCGATGACGATGCCGCCCTGGATGTTGGTCGCGCTCACTTCTCCATGGCGGTTATCGATCATCGTTTCTCCTACTTGGTCTGCTCTTACGAGGCCGTAGGAATTGACCACCTCGACGGCCATCCGGGAAGGCACGGTGATCCGGAAGTCGGTCTCGAAATTCCGCCTCCTGAATTCGGTTCGGTTGGTGGTGATGATGACGGCGGAATCTTCCTTGGTTATGACGGGATGGAGCTTGCCGGCGATTTCCTGTGCCTTTTCCTCGTTCTGCCTCCGGATCCTCTCTGTAAAGGTGAAGGTGATTCTGTCGGTCTCGGTTCCCTGGACCTCAACTTGGCCGTGGGCGTTGAGCACCCGTAGAGAAGCGGGAAGGGGTGGCTCGATCACCTGCGTCTCTTCGTAAGTATACTCGTTGAAGTCGAAATCGAAGATTTCGTCCCAGGTGACGTCGATCTTTCCGGACTGGACGTGGTAGGCGAAGACCCCGGCGGCGATGATGAAAATGAGAAGGATGATCTCTTTGGCTTTCATCGTCAGTCCTGCTCGGGTTTTGGTAGCGATGTCCCTTCCTTTCGTTCCTTGATCCCGAAATAGAGCTTCCAGGCTCCCCAGGCGATCAGAATCAGGGGCCAAAGCCGGAAGAGATTAGCCCAGGCATCGACGCCGAAATTTTCCAGGATGAAAAGGAGACCGATGACGATGAGGATGATTCCCCACGCCAGTGCGCTGCGTTGTTTCTTAGCCATTGGAACCTCCCTGTGCCGTCCTTAGTCTTTCTTCGAGAGATAGTCGAAGATGAGCTTGGCACCGATAATGATGACCACCAGGGGCCAGAAATCCCAGATGGTCTTGTAGCTGATGACTTCGAAGTTGCCGAGGAGCAGGATCCCGCCCAGGGCGATCAGCAGAACGCCCCAGAAGATCGAACCTGCGGTCACCGCCTCGGTGGATATAGTCGTATCGTCTTCTTCGACTTCTGCTCCAAGCAAGGCCCTGCGGTTGATCTTGTTAGCCACATTGACGGAGTCGATGATCTGGAAAATGTAGAATGCCCCAATGAGAATGCCGGCGAACGGCTGGGCGCCGCCCTGCGGCTGCATGGTGACCAGCCCGGCGAAAACGACAAGGTAGATCAGCGCTTTAATGATCTCTCCGTTGTAGAAAGGCCCGACTCCGAAGGGGAAAAAGAAGGACAGCAAGAACGCTAGGACCGGAGATTTGCGGGGCCTGGGCAGAACGACCTTTTCTTGGACAATGACTTTCTCTTCCATGGTGTTACCTCCTACTGTTTATAAGGATTTATCCTCGTTTCCGCCGAAGATTTTCCAGTCCTTGACGGAGACGACGATGTTGTTGGCGGTGTCGCCCAGCCGGTCGGTGAAGGAACCGGCCCGGGAGTAGAGCTTTTCCACCTGGCTGTAGCCGGTGTGGATCTTCAGGTCGATGGCACGGTCGATGGCCTTTTTGTTCGGGTTGAAGAGATAGAAGGAGAGGAGGGTCATGAATATGGCTCCGGCCGCGAAGACGGGCTGGAGAGAAGGCTTGAGGAAAAAATCGAGGGTGAGGGAGAACTTTTTCTTCCGTTCTGGGATGGCGGCCAATCGGTCCCGCAATCTGGGGCTGACCTCGACCTCGGGGAAACGGGAAAGGGCCTGCTGAGCCCGCTGCAAAATGCCGAGGAGAGAGGAGCACTCCGCGCACCTCTCGAGATGGCCCTCGACCAAGGCCTTTTCCTCCGGGCCTAGTTCGCCCTCCAGGAAAACGGAGAGGAGTTCCTCGATGCGTTCACATCTCATGGGCATCCTCCTTCCTGTCTTTGAGGATCTTGGCCAGTTGGAGGCGTCCCCGGTTGATCCGCGACTTGACCGTTCCCAGCGGGAGACTCATGATCTCGGCGACTTCGTCGTAGCTTTTGTCCTGGATGTCTCTGAGGATAACCGCCATCCGGGTCTCGGCGTTGAGCCGGTTGAGGCTTTCCCAAATGAGCTTCCGGTCGGCCTCCTGCAACAGCCCGGACTCGGGGCGGCTGGCCGCTTCCAGAGCAGGGAAGTGTTCGTCGAATTCGTCGCGGTGGGATTTCTCCCATTTCGTCCGGCGGTAGGTGTCGATGAGGTGGTTCTTGGCCAGAGTCAAAAGCCAGGCGGTGAAATTCCGCTCGAAGTCATACCTGGGAAGGACGCCATACAGTTTCAGGAAGATGTCCTGGGTCAGGTCCTCGGCTTCCTGGTAGCTGCCGGCGAACTGGTAGGCCAGGTTGAAAACCCGCTTGGAATAGGCGTTAACGAGCATTTCCCAGGCTCCTTGCTGGCCTTTCAGGCATTGTTTGATGACCTCGTTCAAGTCCACTCACTTCACCCCGATAGACGAGATTGGCCGGTTGAAAGTTCCTACCATTCTATTAAATTTCTTGGGGCAATTCCAATGTCGAGAATCTACTGTCTTGACTAAAGAATGAAGATATGACAGGATGAATTTTCTTCTGAAAGAATAAATCAAAACCAATGCCAGGGAGGAGACTCATGGAGGGCATCATCGGCTACGGAGCCTGTATCCCCCGCAACCGCATCAAGGTCGAAGAGATCGCCAAGGTCTGGGGAGCCGACGCGCCGAGCTACCGGAAAGGGCTGCTCGTCGAGGAGAAGTCGGTCCCTTCGCCCGACCAGGACACCATCACCATGTCGGTCGAGGCTTCCAAGTGCGCCCTTAAAAGGGCCGGCATCGACCCGAAAGAGATCGGGGCCGTCTACATCGGTTCCGAGTCCCATCCCTACGCCGTCAAGCCCAGCGGCACGGTCCTGGCCGAGGCGATAGGCGCTACGCCCGAAGTTCACACGGCCGATTTGGAGTTCGCCTGCAAGGCCGGAACGGAAGGGATGTTCGTCGCCTTGAGCCTGGTCAAGGCGGGAGCGATCAAGTACGGCCTGGCCGTCGGGGCCGATACCTCTCAGGGGGCCCCGGGCGATGCCCTGGAGTACACGGCCGCGGCCGGAGCGGCGGCCTATATCTTCGGCCGGGAAAAGGTCGTCGCCGAAGCCCTGGAGACGTATTCTTACACCACCGATACGCCGGACTTCTGGCGGCGCGAGTACCAGTATTATCCTCAGCACGGAGGTCGCTTCACCGGTGAGCCGGCCTATTTCAAGCACATCACCGGCGCCGCTAAAGGCATCATGGAGAAGTCCGGCCTCAAACCGGCCGATTTTCAGTACGTCATCTTCCACCAGCCCAACGGTAAGTTCCCGTTCCGGGTGGGCGAGATGCTGGGATTCGCCAAGAAGCAAATCGAGCCGGGCTGGCTGGTCAACAAGCTCGGCAACACTTATTCCGGGTCATCGCCGCTGGGGCTGACGGCCACCCTGGATATCTCCCAGCCCGGCGACCTCATCCTCATCGTTTCCTACGGGTCGGGAGCGGGAAGCGATGCCTTCATCTTCAAGGTGACCGAGAGGATCAACGAAGTCAGGGATTTGGCCCCGAAAACACGGGAGCTTCTCGAGAAGAACAAGAACTATCTCGAATACGGGACCTACGCCAAGTTCCGCCACAAGATCAGAAAGGCCGAGTAGGAGGAGACGATGAGAGACGTCGCCGTTATCGGAGTGGGCATGAACAAGTGGGGGGAACTATGGGAGAAGTCGCTCCGGCAGGTCTTCACGGAGGCGGCCCTCCTGGCCCTGGATGATGCCGGAGTCGACAAGGTCGATTCGCTGATCGTCGGCTGCATGTCCAGCGGCCTCTTCGTCGGACAGGAGCATCTGTCTTCGCTCCTGGCCGATTATCTCGGGCAGGTCCCGGTCCCCGCCGCCCGGGTCGAATCGGCTTGCGCTTCCGGCGGGCTGGCTCTAAGAATGGGCTTCATCGAGGTGGCCTCGGGGATATCGGATGTCGTCCTCGTCGGCGGTGTCGAGAAGATGACCGATGTGAGCGGCCACGAGGCGACCTTCGCCCTGGGCACGGCCGCCGACCAAGAATACGAATGCTTCCATGGACTCACCTTTCCCGGCCTCTACGCCCTGATGGCCCGGGCCCACATGGAGAAGTACGGGACAACCCGGGAGCAGCTGGCTATGGTGGCCGTCAAGAACCACTCTAACGGATCGCTCAATCCGCTCGCCCAATATCCTTTCAAGGTCAGCATTGAGACCGTCCTCAACTCCGTCATGGTCGCCGACCCGCTCCGCATCCTGGACTGCTCGCCGATCACCGACGGGGCCGCCGCGCTCGTCCTCTGCCCGGTGGAGCTGGCCAAGAAATTCAAGAAGCCGGTCGTCCGGATTGTCGCCAGCGGCATGGCGACGGACGCCATCGCCCTCAGCTCGCGCCAGGATATCACCTGGATCGAGTCCACCTACCAGGCGGCGAAAAGGGCCTATGCCATGGCCGGGAAGAAACCGGAGGACATCGACCTCATCGAGGTCCACGACTGCTTCACCATCGCCGAGATCTGTGTCATGGAAGCCCTGGGGCTGGTGGAAAAAGGGAAGGGAGGCCAGGCCGTCCAGGACGGTTTGACCTCGCTTCAGGGAAAGGTCCCGGTCAACGCCAGCGGCGGTTTGAAGGCCAAAGGCCACCCCGTCGGCGCCACCGGAGTCGCCCAGGCCGTCGAGATCGTCAAACAGCTCCGGGGGGAGGCCGGTCCGCGTCAGGTCAAGGACGCCAAAGTCGGGCTGACCCAGAACATGGGCGGGAGCGGCGGAAGTTCGGTCGTCCACATCTTCGAGCGAGACTGAGAGGAGGATAAAGATGCCGACACCCTCGCGATACTGGAGAGAGATCCCTCAGAGATACAGGCTGGAAGCGGGCAAATGCAAGAACTGCGGTTTTATCGCTTTTCCGCCCCGTTTGGTCTGCCCGCGCTGCCAGTCCCGGGCCTTCGAGACCATCATCCTGGCCGATGCCGGAAAGATCGTCTCCTACACGATCATTCGCGTCCCTCCTAAGCCGTTCTCCGACCAGGCCCCCTATGCCGTAGGCATCGTCGATCTCGACGACGGGGTCCGGTTGACCGGACAGATCGTCGAATGCGCTTTCGAGGAGTTGAAGATCGGAAAGAGGGTAAAAATCGAGTTCCGGAAAGTCTATGAAGAAGGGGAGGCCGGCGTCATTTACTACGGCTATAAATTCGTCCCTGAATAAGGAGATTGACCATAATGCCCGAAACGAACATAGAAGGTTTAGCCTTCCCGAGCCTCTGCGGAGTTCCGCAGCCGCCGAGAAGAGCGTTGAGGGAACGGCGTTAAGAACCTGATTGAGAGAGAGGGCATTTTGGACAATCTCATCGGGATAATGCAAAAAAAGAGAGAAGGCCGTGTTCAAGATTGAAAGTAAGGTCGATACGCAAAGCCAGGAATACAAAGACAATTTCGACCACATGAAAAAGGTGGTAGCCGAGTTCAAGGAGAGACTGGCCAAGGCCAAAGAGGGCGGCCCCCCCAAAAACCGGGAGCTTCACAAATCCCGGAAGAAGCTCCTCGTGCGGGAACGCCTGGACCGGCTCTTCGACCGCAATACTCCGTTCCTTGAGCTCAGCTCG
>DATKXS010000004.1:0-2809 GCA_035528895.1 Candidatus Desulfaltia sp. | reverse complement strand
CTATCAGGTTTTTGGCCACGGATTGAGCGCTTACGAATGGACGGGCGCACCCCTCTCCGGGAGCCGGGACGACCTCAAGAGCGCCTTCGATGCCTTCAACGACTGGGTCAATGAGGCGTCGCTGCGCCGGGATTATGAAGGCACAAAGAAGAAGATCCAGTCCGGCATCCACCCGGTCTCCAAACAAGCTTTCACGATGATCGGTTCCTACATGGCCCAAGTTTTAGACGAAGAGAGAGGGCGGGACGAGCTATCCCTCTATCACAGACGCGGTCCATTCGCCTTCTTCCATGATTACATCCTGCTGGCCGATGCTTCTCCGAAGAGGCATCCCCATTTCAGGCCCGAACTTAAAAAACTCGCGACGGCTTGGAACTTCGATTGGGAAAAGACTCACGGCGACGAAGCCCGGCGAGTGGCCATCACACCCGGAACCGACTTCGGAGAGCTCATTCCCCGGCTTCAAGACATGTTTACGGAGGCGGCCGTCTATCCGGACTTCACCTCCGACCTGGCCGACGCCGCTCAGTATTATCTTGAAAAGGGTGAGGCCGCCCGGAATATCATGATCCTTGCCCTCGGCCGCAACCTGTATCCCGGCTCGCCGCTTCTGGCGGCTTCGCTGGGATTCACGCGGTTCTGGATGGGCGATGTCGAGTCCGGCCGTCAGCTCATGAGAGAGGCGTATGACTGCGACCCAATGGATGACGTCCTGCGGCCGCGCCAGTTCATCGCCTCCATGCGGCGGCTGGTGGAGGCGAACAAGCTGGATGAAGCGGAGGCATTCGGTTTGATGGGTGCGGAATTCAACCCCAAGGACCCGGACCTCCCCACGGCCCTGGGCGAGCTGAGCCTGCGGATGGGGCAAAAGGACAAGGCGGTTGAGTATCTTGAGAGGGCGTTAAAGATCGACCCGAACTTCGAAAAAGCCATTACTCGGCTCAAATCCATCAAGAAATAGGGAGGGACGTCATGGCGGACGGGATTGGAGACCGCTTCCAGGGCGAAACCAAATATGCTCGGGGCAAACTCCCCG
The DNA here is from genome assembly GCA_035528895.1 of Candidatus Desulfaltia sp. Classification (GTDB taxonomy): domain Bacteria; phylum Acidobacteriota; class Aminicenantia; order Aminicenantales; family UBA8522; genus UBA8522. Next base: position 1,773 of record DATKXS010000004.1, on the reverse strand, counting down.
GCGGCTACCTGGACTGGAGGAAAAAGCCGGGCACCTACAAGATTTATCCTGACGCGCCGAAAGTCGAACTCCCTCCGCCGCTGGAAAAGGGAGGGATGACCGTCTGGGAAGCGATCGGGCAGAGACGGAGCCTCCGGGATTTCAGGAGCATTCTGCTGAGCGCCGCCGAGCTATCGCAGCTCCTCTGGGCCTCGCAGGGAGTGACCAAGATCGTGGGCGACTTTGGGCTGCGTTCGGCCCCTTCAGCGGGCGCCCTCTATCCCGTTGAAACATACCTATCGGTCCAGATGGTCGAAGACATCGAACCTGGGATCTATCACTACGACGTTCGGGGACACCGGCTCGATCAACTGCGGGCCGGCGATTTCCGGGCTCCGGTGGCCGAAGCGGCCCTGGACCAGGGCTTTCTGGCCGAGGCGGCGGTCGTATTCGCCTGGACGGCGGTTTTCGGCAGGTCTAAGTGGAAATATAAGCAGAGGGCCTACCGGTACGTCTATCTCGACGCCGGGCATATCTCCCAGAACGTAGCGCTGGCAGCCGTCGCGCTTGGGCTCGGGTCCTGCCAGGTTGCCGCTCTATATGATGACGAGGTCAACATCATTTTGGGCGTAGACAGGGAGGAAGAAAGCATTGTCTACATGACTGCCGTCGGCCGCCCCTGAACGGAGGAAATTCGGGGAAATGACCGAATTCTCTGGAATTCGGATCGTGTCCCCAGAATTTCTTTTGTGTCCCCATATTTCACATGCGTCCAGAAATGGATTTGTGTTAGAATCAATTCATGATCATTGTTAGCGAAACGATACATCTTGAAGAACTCAAGAAGATGGCCGAAGAACGGTTCGGCAACATGGTAAAGGCCGTAATTGATATCAGCAAAGAAATCATGGCGGTCGATGGCGAGCTTCACGCCGACGAAGAAGCATTGCTTTTGGAGCGTGGATCCAGGCAGGAAAACCTCTGGGGAATCAATATCTATCCCGAAATGCCGGAAAACGAATGGATCGAATTCGACTCGATGATCAACCTGCGTCCGAGTCAAGGCAACCGGACGCGCGGAGTGGACAACCCTGAAATCAGGCAGAGAATCGTCGAAATCGTCAGCAAACGAGTGGAGAAATGAAGCGCCTTCACCACAAAGACTTGACTCCGGAGCGCTGGCAAGACTTTTCGTTTTGCGAACAGATGGCCAATATCGGGAGCGAGGTTTTTAGAGCCATAAGTTGGCGGCAAAAAAATCAGGAATACAGTCAGTTGGCCCTGGAAAGAGCTCTTGAGCTCTTGGACCTGACGCTTGAAGTATCCGTCCGATCGAGGCCGCGGCTCAAGGAATTGGCCCGCCTCAGGGAAACACTGGTCGATTATTTCAGCTTTGACAACGATTACTGTTCCAATGATAAGAACTGGCAAAACTATTTCAACGCTTTCAATTACGCTGCCAGGAATCCCGTGGCGAAAAAATAGGGCGGGAGGCTCCGCCTTAATAACAGGCTGCATTGAGCAGGGCGGCCGAAAAACAAATTCTTGAAAATGGGGACGGTCCTATTGATTCCCCTCTCCCTTGAGAGACTGTGTCGCAATTGCCATTTGTCATTGATTATATGAAAGCGCTGCAGTCCCTCCAAGAAAAGTTTTATAAAAGGAGGGAGGAGGAACTGCAGCATGAACCGATATTTTGGGTGCGATGCGCACAAAAGGTATTCGATGTTTGTGGCGATGAACGACCGGGGTCAAACGGGACCTCCGGTTCGGGTCGAGCACAGTCGGGAGATA
>DATKXS010000003.1:0-36649 GCA_035528895.1 Candidatus Desulfaltia sp. | reverse complement strand
TCTGGGCTATTCCGCGGTCTTGGTGAGAACGGCCAAAGGAGCCCTGATCATCGACCCGGCTAATCTCCTGCTCGACGAGGACATGAGCCATTTCAGCGGGAAAAAGGTCGATGCCGTCCTCTACACCCACGGCCACGGCGACCATTGGCAGAAGGATGTGGCCATCAGCCTCTTCAAAGCGACCGGAGCGCCCATCTGCGGAGAGGAGTCCGTCATTGGCTCGCTCAAATCGGGAGCCGCCGTTCCCGCCGAAAAAATCATCAGCTTGACTGCAGGCCTGAGCCAGACCTTCGGTGAATTCAAGGTCACCGCAGTCCGAGGGAGGCATGTCGGGCCCATCATTCTTTTCCATATCCAGGCCGGAAACATCGGCATTTTTCACGGCGGGGATTCCGCCTATGTTCCGCTGAAGAACCTCAAGGCTGGATTGGCCTTTCTGCCGGCGGGCGATCCGTCTCCGACAGCCTCGCCGGATGACGCCCTGAAGATGGCGTTGGACCTCCAGCCGACCGTTATCGTCGGCGTGCACGGCTCGGACAGGCAGTATCAGCAGCTCGTCGCCAAAGCCAAGACCGCACTTCCGAATGCGTCCGTGATTATTCCCCAGACCATGAAGGTGAACGTAGTCAAAGTCCGCTAAGATCTATCCAGCGAAAAATCCTGGACTACTTCTTCAGCAAAGAAACGTATTCGGCGGCCTTATCCGGCTTTCCCCAGGCCTCGTAAAGACCGATTAAGCGCTTCACGGCCGCCTGAGTCCGGAGGTGGCTAATTCCAAAGGCCTTTTCGATGATCGGGAAAGCTTCCAGGATCAGAGGCTCGGCTTCCCGAAACCTTTTGGCCTCGGTGTAACACGCCCCAAGAAGGAGCTTGGTCGTGGCGATTTCCCAGCTTTTTTCGGCGAAGGTTTTGCGCTGGATTTCGAGGGCCTGGCGGAATAACACTTCGGCCGATTTGTAATCTCCTTTTCTCACCAACACAGACGCAAGGCTATTCATCCTGTTCGCGACATAGGGATGTTCATCGCCGAGATTCTTGTGGTCTAGCTCCATACCCTCGCGGAACAAGGCGATGGCCTGGTCGTAATCTCCTTTATCACGCAACAAGAGAGCAAGATTGTTGAGGTTTGTCGCGACCTCGGGATGGTCGTTCCCCAGGATCCTTCGATTCAGGACCAGAGCCTGGCGCAACAGCTGTTCGGCCTCGGCCCCATCATTCTTTTTATTGAGGAACATTTGATAGAGGAACATCCCCAGGTTGTTCAGACTCTGGGCGATCGCCGGATGGTCTTCTCCGAAAACCTTGCGTCTGATGGTCAGAGACTCCCGATACATCGGCTCGGCCTCATCATAATCCCCCTTGGCCTTGAGGGTGATCGCGAGGTCATTCAAGCTGTCCGACACTTCGCGATGGGCGTCACCGAAGGCCTGACGCCGAATGGCCAGGGATTCCCGATAGAACTCCTCGGCCTTGGCCAAATCGCCCTTATCGTAATTGACCTCACCGAGGGTGGCCAAGCTTGTCGCCACTTCGGGATGATTCCTGCCCAGGAGCTCTTGACGGATGGTCAATGATTCCTGGAGCAGCGGTTCTGCGGCCGCGTAATCTCCCTTGGCGATCAGCAGATAACCAAGATTTTGCAGGCTGGCAGCCACTTCCAGGTGTTTGTTTCCCAAGACCTTTCGCCTCGTTTCAAGCCCTGATTTCAGGAGTGGGAGCGCCTGGTTGAAAAGCCCAAGGCTATGGAAAACCTGGCCCATTGTGTCCATCAGCCGGGCCTGGACAGCGGGCTGGCTGGCCAACTCCTCTTCGACTTTCTTCGCCCCGCGGTCCAGGATCTCCCGGGCCGTGATCGTGTTCCCTCTGGCCTCGCTCGGGTCAGAGACCTTGAACAAGTCGACAAGAAAGTCCGAAACGCGAGTTGCCGTCGCCGCCTCCTCAAGGGCTTTCTTCTCCGCCCGCACCGCCCTCAAGAGTCCGATCGTCGTCCCCGCCGTCCCTATGAGAACGGCCAGCATCACCACGGCCGCCGCCACCACCCCCAGCTTGTGCCGCCGCACATACTTCCGCAACCGATAGACGGCGCTCGGCGGCCCGGCCGTCACCGGCTCATGCCGCAAATATCTCTCCACCTCAGCCCCCAGCTCAGAGGCCGTGGAATACCTTCGTGTCCGGTCCTTGGCCATCGCCTTCATCGTGATCCAGTCCAAGTCTCCCCGCAGCAGCTTGACCAGCGAACCCGCGTCCGTCCCCCTCTTTTCGGCGATCTCAGCCTTTGTCTCCTTCAGCGTGCTCAGCCGCGTGCTCGCCTTTGGCGGCTCGGTCTCCCGGATGATCCTCTGGATCTCTCCGAACGCCGCCGACCTCAGCTTCCCGGCATCAAAAGGCAACGCGCCCACCAAAAGCTCATAAAGGATCACCCCGAGCGAATAGATATCCGTCCTTGTATCCACATCCAGGCCCGACATCTCCGCTTGCTCAGGAGACATGTACTCCGGCGTCCCGATCAGCTGCCCCTGCTCAGTGAAGAGTGTCCGCTGCGCCAGGCGATGATCGGTCGCCTTGGCGATCCCGAAGTCGATGATCTTGGGAACCGGCCGGTCGTCCTGGATGACCACAAGTATGTTCGAAGGCTTGAGGTCGCGGTGGATGACACCCTTCTGGTGGGCGTGTTGGACCGCCTGGCAGACTTCGATGAACAACCCCAGACGCTCCCGGGCGGGAAGTTTGTGCCGGTCGCAGTAATCCGTGATGGGAATGCCCCGGGCCAGCTCCATGACGAAGTAAGGACGGCCTGTCTCAGTCGCTCCAGCGTCGAATACCCGGGCGATATTCGGATGGTCCATGACCGCCAGGGCCTGTCTCTCCGTCTCGAACCGCGCTACGACCTGGCGGGTGTCCATGCCCAGCTTGATGATCTTCAGGGCCACACGCCGCCGGACCGGCTCCACCTGCTCGGCCAGGTAGACAACCCCCATCCCGCCACTCCCCAGTTCCTCGAGGAGCTTGTATTTCCCGGCGATGAGCGCGCCCGAAGTGATGTCTTTGATCTCACGCTGAAGAGTCCTGGTGGGAGTGGCACCCGGCTCCTGAGGGCCTGGCGCGCGACCTCCTGCCGCCCCAAGAGTCATCAGCGCAGCGCCGCACCCGGCGCAAGTCTGTGAGCCCTCGGGATTATCGGATTGACACCTGGGACATCTCATAACCCGGCCTTCCCTTTATCGTACTGAGCCGACAATATCATTATAAATGGCTGCAGTCAATTCCAGAGTCAGTCTGCTAAGCAGCTCTTTTCCCGTGGTCGGATTGGGGGGAAGGGAGCCGCCCAAAGGCCCCCGTAGCGGAGGGGGGACCCGTCGGCTCAGCCGACGGGGGGAACCGACGGGACTGGTTCCCCGGGGTGCGGGGGCAGAGGGCGGCTCCCTTCCCCCCAACGGCCCGTCAGATAAGCCCTGGTTTCCTAATCGGCCTCGGTGTCCTTCTTCCCGATGTTGACCTGGGCGGCGGCCAGCCGGGCGATCGGGATCTGGTAGGCCGAACAGCTCACATAGTCCAAGCCGATCTTGTGGCAGAAAAAGATCGAGCGCGGGTCCCCGCCGTGCACGCCGCAGATCCCCACCTTGAGGTCGGGGCGGGTCTTCCTTCCCTTTTCGACCGCCATCTTCATCAGCTCGCCGACGCCAGCAATGTCGATCGTCTCGAAAGGATCGTCTTTCCAGATGCCCTTGCTGAGGTAGTCGTTGAGGAACTTGCCTCCGTCGTCGCGAGACACGCCGTAAGTCGTCTGGGTGAGGTCGTTGGTGCCGAAGCTGAAGAACTCTGCCTCCCGGGCCACCTCGTCGGCCGTGATGGCGCCGCGCGGAATCTCGATCATCGTCCCGACCAGGTACTCAACCTTCACTCCGTGCCGCTTCATGACCTCATCGGCCACCCGGACGATGATCTCCTTCTGGTTGGCCAGTTCGTTGACATGACCGACCAGCGGGACCATGATCTCGGGAAAGATCTTCTCCCCTTCTTTGGCCAGCCGGCAGGCGGCCTCGAAGATGGCTTGGGCCTGCATCTCGGTGATCTCGGGGTAAGAGATGCCCAGCCGGCAGCCGCGATGCCCGAGCATCGGGTTGAACTCGGAGAGCTGGCTGACCCGGGCCAGCAGGGTCCCGACCTCGGCGATCTTGGCCTTGTTCTTCCTGGGATTGACTTTGAGCTCGGCCAGCTCGACCATGAGGTCCTCGCGCCGCGGCAGGAACTCATGGAGCGGCGGGTCGATGGTGCGGATCGTCACCGGGTTTCCGTGCATCTCTTTGAAGAACTCATAAAAGTCCTTCTCCTGGAAGGGCAGGAGTTTTTCCAGGGCCTTGCGCCGGTCGGCTTCGTTGTCGGTCAGGATCATTTCCTTGACGATGGGCAGCCGCTCGGGGCCGAAAAACATATGCTCGGTCCGGGCCAGGCCGATCCCCTGGGCGCCGAAAGCGAAGGCGATGCGGGCGTCCTCGGGAGTGTCGGAGTTGGCCCTGACGCGGAGCTTCCTGAACTCGTCGGCCCAGCTCAGGAGCTTGCTGAAGTACTGATACATCCTGGAATCTTCGGGTTTCTTCTGGCCGCGGACGACCTCCAGAATCTCGGACGGCCGGGTCGGGATCTCCCCGGCCAGCACCTCGCCGGTGCCGCCGTCGATCGATATCCAGTCGCCTTCTTTATAGGTCCGACCGTTGACCGTGAACCTTCTCTGCTCTTCGTCGATACGGAGGGCCCCGCAGCCGACGACGGCCGGCTTCCCCATCTGGCGGCCGACGATGGCGGCGTGGGAGGTCATACCGCCGGTCGCGGTCAGGATGCCATTGGAAGCGCTCATCCCATGGATATCGTCGGGCGAGGTCTCGGCCCGCACCAGGATGACCTTGCGGCCGTCCTTTTTCCAGGCCTCTGCCTCCTCGGCGGTGAAGACGGCCTGCCCGGCGGCCGCTCCCGGAGAGGCGGCCAGCCCCTTGGCCAGGACCTCGTGCTTCTGTTTTTTCTCGAGGTCAAAAACAGGGTGGAGGAGCTGGTTGAGGGCTTCGGGCTCGACCTGGAGGAGAGCCTTCTCTTTACTGGTCAGCCCTTCTTCAACAAGGTCTACGGCGATCCGCACGGCGGCTTGGCCGGTGCGCTTGCCGTTTCGAGTCTGGAGCATGTAGAGCTTTCCGTCCTGGATGGTGAACTCGAAGTCCTGGACGTCGCCGTAATGCTTTTCCAGGTTGGTCGTGATGTCCTTGAGCTGGTGGTAAACCTCTGGCATCTCGGCCTCGAGCTTCTTGATCGGAGAGGGCGTGCGCACGCCGGCCACGACGTCCTCGCCCTGGGCGTTGAGGAGGTACTCGCCGTAGAGCACCTTTTCTCCGGTGGCCGGGTTCCGGGTGAACCCGACGCCGGTCCCGGACTTCTGGCCGATGTTGCCGAAGACCATGAGCTGGACGTTGACCGCCGTCCCCAGGTCGTCGGGGATGTGGTTGAGCCGGCGGTAGGTCTTGGCCCGCGGGTTGTTCCACGACTTGAAGACCGCATAGACAGCCAGGCGCAGCTGCTCGTCGACGTCCTGGGGGAAGTCATTCCCTGTTTCGGCCTTGATCAAAGCGCGGTAGGCGGCGATCGTCTCCTCCAGCATCTTATCGGTCAGCTCGTAGTCAAGCTTTATACGGTATTTCTCCTTATGGGCGTGGAGGATTTCCTCGAACTCTTTCTTGGGGATGTTGAGGACGACGTCGCCAAACATGTGGATGAGGCGGCGGTAGCAGTCCAGGGCGAAGCGGCGGTTGCCGCTCTTTCTGACCAGCCCTTCCAAGGTCGCATCGTTGAGCCCGAGGTTGAGCACCGTATCCATCATCCCGGGCATGGAGAACTTGGCGCCGGAGCGCACCGAGACGAGGAGCGGGTCGGCAGGGTCGCCGAACTTCCGGCCGGCGGTCTCCTCGAGCTTGAGGAGGTTTCTCTCGATCTCGGATTCGATCTCTCCGGGGAGCTTTCCGTCGGACCCGGAAAAGATGTTACAGACTTCCGTCGAAACCGTGAATCCCGGGGGAACGGGCAGCCCGGTCCCGGCCATCTCGGCCAGGTTGGCGCCCTTGCCGCCGAGGAGGTCCTTCATATCCTTGTTGCCTTCGGCCAGGGCGGGGGCGAAGAAATAAACGTACTTATGAGACATGGTATAACTCCTAAAAAATAAAACAACAATATACTCTCCGACCGCTCGAAATTCAACCGCCCTGAGACCTTTTAAAGCATTCTTTGATGAATAACTTGGGAATGGCGAAGCGCCCTCGAAGGTTTAGCCTTCCCGAGGCGTTTTCAAATGACACGCCCGGTTTTTCTGTGTTATAATCGCCTCACATCTGACCTTGGGAGGGAAGCCATGAATGCGAGGCGATTTTTTCTCTTTGGATTGATTCTCTGCCTGGTCTTCTTCGAGGCCTGCTCCAAGCCGGGGAAGGGCAAGCTTCCGGCCGAGCTCCTGAATTCCTACCGCCAGGAAATCAACGGCTGGGTCTTCGTCCACCTCGAAGGGACGCCGCGCCAGGTGGGTTTCCAGAACGGTTATCACCTGGCCGCCGAGATCGACGACGCCCTCCGGATGTTCGCCTTCTTCCTGGAAAAGTCGGTCGGCCGCGACTGGGCCTTCTTCCGCGAAGCCGCTTCCCGGATGTTCTGGCCGAAGGTCGATCCCGAATACCAGGAGGAGATCCAGGGGATCGTGGACGGCCTCCGCGCCCGCCTCCCGGACAAGACCTACGACGTCATCGACCTGACCGCGCTCAACGGCTGGATCGAGCTCGCCTGGTATTACGTCCCCTATTTGGATGAAAAGACCACTCCGGGCGCCGGGGACGGGAAATCGCCGAGCTTCTGCAGCGCCTTCATCGCCACCGGCAGCTACACCGAGGACGGAAAGATCGTCATGGCCCACAACAACTGGGTGGATTACATCGTCGGCGAACGCTGGAACGTCATCGCCGACATCACCCCGGCCAAGGGGAACCGCATCTTCATGGATTCCTTCCCCGGCTATATCCACAGCGGCGACGATTTCGTCATCAACAGCTCCGGTATCATCTACACCGAAACCACCATGTCCATGTACAAAGGCTACGCTGAGGCCGGAACGCCCGAGTTCGTCCGCGCCCGCCGGGCCGCCCAGTACGCCGCCTCGATCGACGATTTCATCCGCCTGATGAGCGATGGGAACAACGGCGCCTATGCCAACGACTGGCTGGTCGGCGACATCAAGACCAACGAGATCGCCCGGCTCGAGCTCGGCCTCGAGAACCAACAGGTCTGGCGGACGAGCGACGGCTTTTTCGCCGGAGCGAACTTCCCCTCCGACCCCAAGGTCATCGCCGAGGAAACGACCTACGACTCCGAGGACCCGAGCCTGACCGTCAACGTCCGCAAAGCGCGCTGGGAGAAACTTCTGGAAGACAACAAGGGGATGATCAACGCCGAGACGGCCATGATCTTCGAGGCCGACCACATCGACGCCTCAACGGGCCGGGTTTCGCCCAACGGCAAGACCCTCTGCGGGCATATCGACGTCGACCCCAACGGCCTGCCCGAATTCATCTGGACGCCCTACTATCCGGCCGGGTCCGTCCAGGGCAAAGTGACGACGGCAGTGCTGGCCGGCGAGTTGAAGCTGTGGGCCCGGAAGGGCCATCCCTGCGGCCAGGATTTCATCGCCGCCGACTTCTTCGCCGCCCACCCGGAATACGCCTGGATGGAGAAGTTCCTGGTCGACATGAAGGCTTTCCCCTGGACGCTGTTCGAGGCCAAGAAATGATCAGGACGTGTAGCTCAGGCTGAAGACCTCGGCGCCGTAGACGCTGACCACCGCTGTCGTCCCGATCATCGCCCCCATCTTGGCGTGGACGTGGCCGTGGTAGACGAACTTCGGCTGCTGGGCCTCGATATACCACCGGATCGCCTCGCTCCCCTGATGAGCGGAATTTTCCTTGTCGGTGATCCCGAGGACGGGCGCGTGGCAGATGAAGATGTCGACATAGGGCAGCTTGCTGAGCTTCTCGGTCGCGCCGAGATCGTCCCACTCATACGCGCCTGATCCCGTGTAGGCGGGCACCCCTCCCAGCCCGCCGATCAGCCAGTTCCGGTGCTGGACGTAGCGGAGATGGACGTCGGTGACGAAATCCGGGAAGGGCTTGGTGGAATCATGATTCCCTTTGACGGCAAAGATCGGCTTCCGGAAGCGGAGGTAGATCTCTTCAAGAATGGGAAGGTCCACATCTCCGCAGGAAAGGACGAAATCGACCTTGACCCGGATACTTTCGTCAAAGCGGGGATTCGGGTAGTCCGCAACAACCAGGACGTTGCTCGGGTACCCGATCATAGCCGTGCGCTAAAGCCGGTAGCGGACGCGGCGGCGGGTGCTGGCCATTTCTCCGGTCTTGTCGCTCTCACGGACCCGGAAAAAAGCCAGGTGAATGACCTTGTCATCGACGGCCAGCGCCGACCCGACCATCGTCTTGCTCTCGTAACGGTAGTCGCGGCCCCGGCCGACGGAATCGTACGTCTTCTCGTCGCATTCGGCCGCTTCCTTGAGGAATCCCTCGGCCTGGCGAGGATCCACTTTCGTTTCGTCCTTCTTGTCCTCGAGGACGGCTTCCATGGCGTAGCTCTTGACCATCTTTGGGAAGAGGGCCTCGAATGCTTTCTCCCTGGAGATGAAGTCGAAACCGACCGGCTCGCCTCCCCTGAAAACGAGGAACCCTTTCTGGCCGGGAATACAGCGGAAGGCCTGGAGATACTCGTCCAGATCCTTCTTTTTCTGCTCGTAGATGTCCTTCATGGCGCCGGTCCGGGAGACGGTGTCAGCCTTTTCGGCCATCTCGTCGATTCTCTGCCAGACCGTTCCCTGGTCGGACCGGTACTGCCCCGTGCTGCTGAGGGAGGTGGCCACGGTGCGCGCCTTCTCCGACCTCAGACCTGGAGACATGACGGTATCCGAGTCACGGAAGGCGGCGGAGACATAAGCCCACCTCCCCTTCTCCGTACAGCTCACCGGGATGACCACCTCCGACTTCTCGTTGATCAGGATCGTGGTGTTGAGCACCCGGTTCTGCTTGGCGCCGACGAGCTCTTCGCCGTCGAGTAGGAGGACCGGGATGGGGGCCTTGTTGGCGACCTTGAGTTCCGGCACCGAACCGCCCGAGCTCACCTCGGTGATGAGGAGATGGGACTTCTCCAGCGCTTCCTTCAGGGTCATGTAGTCGGGGCCGCCGTCGAGCGGGGTCAGCAGAGGAAAGACGGTCATGTCCTTGTGATTCTGCGGCGCCTCGATCTTGAGGCCTAAAAGATAATTCTTGATGATCGTGTCCATGACTGTCTCCCTTTATCCTGCTGGTATTATATCACCATCATATCCGGGAGGACAAAGAAAAAATGGGGACTGTCCTTTTCTCCCCTCTCCTCCATCCTCTCCCACAAGGGGAGAGGAAGCAGAGAACATAATCGTCCCCAATGATGCGCCGATTCTGGACAGAGTGTCCGGCGAATAGACGGCCCTCTAATTATGGGGACACTAACCCTAATCCCCGAACTAAAGTTAGTGTCCCCTGAATAGATAGTCCCCATTCATTATGAGATTGCGACACAGTCTCCGACGGGAGAGGAAAGCAGCTATATGTATTGGACCAGCTCCGAAGCGGGGCGGCGCTTCTTCGGCTTCCACTCGTCAGCCGGATAGCCGAGAGGAGTAAACGCGACGGGCTCGAGCTCGGAGGGGAGCTTCAACACATCCCGGGCCGCCGCCGGGTCGAAAGCGGCGATCCAGCACGTGCCCAGCCCGAGGTCGTGGGCCGCCAGGATCAGATGATCGAAAGCGATGGTCGCATCCACTTCGGCATAGATCTTGCCATCCTTCCTGACCCAGGACTCGTCTCTCACCGCGCAGACGCAGACGACGAGCGGCGCCTGGACGAACCAATCGCGGGGATAAACCCGTTTGAGCTCCGATTGCCGCCCCTCGGTCTTGATGACGATCAGGCGGAAGGGCTGTCTGTTGGCCGCCGTCGGCGCTAGGATCGCCGCCTCCAAAACCTTCTGCAGCTTCTCTTCCTCCACGGGTGTCGATCTGTAGGCCCGCACGCTGTACCGTTTCTGAACAAGTTCGCGGAATTCCATCTTTCACTCCTTTCAAGGAAATCAATAGCTCCCGGAGAAAAGACTCTTCAACTCGATATAGACCGGGCATCCCGGGTTGGACTGGAAAAAAACCCGGTTGTCTCGAGAGCTCCGGGTAATGATCCCAGCCTCAGACAGTCTCTTGAGCTCTCTCTGGGCTGCCCCAGGAGACACCTTCGCCATCCTGATGATCTTGCGCACATAGAAGGCCTCATCGGGCTGGCCATAGAGCAATCCCAAGACCGACCTTCTCGTTTTCCCAAATAATGCCTCTAAAATTCCCATGCTTCCCATTATCGTACTCATATTGGGTATAATTGTACCATATAACGATACATTTGTCAATACCGAGAATATCTTTCGATTACACATCCCGTCAAGAGGCTAAAAACTCCTTGATTTTACGGCTGAAAAGTGAGCCAATTACGTTTTTCTCACATCACAGGAGAGCAAATCATGGATCTCCTCGACCTCTTCTCCCAGCAGCTGCTTGAATTCCTCGGTAAGATGGGCCGGGATACGGTGAGCTTCGACGTCCCAGCCGATGGTGCGGATGGCAATGTTCCCGTGCTCGTTGTCGACGAGGACTACCGGGAGTGCGGCCTATCCGGCGAGGTCGGCGCGATCGCCCTGGAAGCGGGTATTCGGCCGGTCTACGCGACGGTTTGTCTGGAAGGGACTCTGCCCTTCGCCCGCCGTCTCGAGGCTAAAGCCCTGCCCAACGCGGAACGTATCACCGCTGCCGCCCGGAAATTGTCGGCCGCGAATTGAGGGATACGGCCGGCCCTACCGGGGCAGATATTTTTTCGGGAATTTCGATACAACCGTGAAGTTTGGGTCGACGACGTTGGCCACCTGGGCGGACCCGACCTGAGAGAGAACCTGGAGCGCTTCCCAGCGGTCGAATCCGAATTCCGTCTCCAACCATTTGACCATTTCCACGTGGGCGATCCGGAAAGCATCTAGAAGCGGCCGGGCCGACCCGGCCACCATGATGAAATCGCCGTTCTCCAGGCGCGGCCAGGCGATTTTCTTCCCTTTCAGGAGTTCGATCTTGAGAGTCACATCGGCCGAGGTTTCGATGCCCGAGCCGATGATCTCCCCGTCGCCCTGGAGGGCATGAACATCGCCGAAGTAGAAATACGCTCCCTCGTGGAAGACAGGAAGGTACACGGTCGCACCCTCGCAGGCCTCGCTAGTGTCCATGTTGCCTCCGAAGGTGGACGGCACTCCCCCAGGAATGGCCTGGTCATCCGGAGGCGCGGTGGCCAGCCGTCCGAGCATCGGCTTGAGCTTGACCTCAATCCTTTTCATCCGGCTGTCCGGAAGGTCAAGTGTGGCAGTCATCCTTTTGCCATCGATCCTCCAGATATGGAGCTTCTTGGGAACCGGCTCATGGAGCATCGGCGTCATCTCGGTTGCGGTCAACGAGCCATAGGTCGTCGAGGTACCGGACCGGCCGGTGGCGATGTTGGGACGGATCTTCAAGATTTTGATGACGAGCGTATCCTCGGGAGTCGCCCCATCGATGTAAATAGGTCCGACTTCGCCCGGCCAGGGGCCGTCTTTCTCGGTGAAGAAATCGGAATACAGCGTGTTCGTCTCGATCGTATCGCCCGGGTTGATGCGCAACACCGGTTCCCGGACGGCATAAGTCTGGTGCCCCTGCGTGGGTTTGAAACGATGGACCTCGGCGCCACCGGCAGCTTCGGCAGAGATCCAAAGCAGAATGGAAAGAACAATCCTAATGACCATTGCGCCAGCCTCCTAATGCGAGATTTCCTCAGACGGACTCTCTCGCGAGCCGAAAACCCCGATCGGCGCCCCGGGCGCGAAGGATTTATTCATTCGCCGAAAACGTTCGGGCCGGCGATCTTGGTCTCCAGGCTCAGCACCCTGTAAATGCACACAGGGCTGGCCAAATCTTGCGACTCGCCGCCGCTTTGGATCCTGGTGATATAGCCCTCGAGCGCCATCCCCCATTCCAGATCAACGAAGACAAAACCCTCGGCCGCGAATCTGATGATCGAATGCCTGATCTCCCATTTTACCGTCTTGCGGCCGGCCTTCTCGTAGGTCTTCTTGAGCTCCTGCACGGTGGCCTTGTATTTCTGCGGGTCCATGGCTTTGTCGAGGTCCAGTCCCGCCACGATGATCTCCCGGCTATCTTCGTCGGGCATGTAAGGGCTCAGAGTGAGCTGCCTCAACGGGACGGTGACCGAAGCCGGCGCTTGGCGCTGGCTCTCCGCAACTTTGTACTCGCAGAGTTCCGTTCCGCCGCCGGACGAAATGTTTTGCAGGTAGTAAAAGGTCCTCTTCGCTCCGATTTGGATCAGCCGCTCATTGAGCACGTATTCCTTGCCGCCCTCGGTGATGATCTCCCATTCCTTGCCCTTGAATTTGTTGCACTTGACGGCGGCCTCTTTCTCGACGTACTTGTCGACCCGGAAACTCTGGGCTTTTTGGCTGTACCAGACCTCGCTGATCTCCGTCGGGAAACTCCCCTTGGTGAAATTTTTCCAATCCTCAAAGGCATCTTTCGAAGGCGACCAGTACCTGAGGTGGAGCTCGTCGATCTTCTCGTAGCCGGCGAATTTCCAGGGGATGGGCGCGTCTTGGGCCGGTCCCCGGGCGGCCAAGAGTCCAACCGCCGATACGATCATGAGGGCCAAGCAGATTTTGATGATTCTTAGAGAAGTCATGAATGATGCCTCCTTGCCGGATATGATTCAGACAAGCCTAATCTAAGGAGAAACGATCCTCCTTGTCAATAGAGGCCGGCTTCTATGACGTTTAGTGTGGTGATAAGGAGAAGCCGGGGAGTGTGATCAGCCGTAATCGGCCTCGCTCCCGTTCGGGTTTTTAACGCCGTTCCCTCATCGCTCTTCTCGGCGGCTGCGGAACTCGCAAAGACAACCCCTGATTTCTCCGATTGCCAAGTCTGACCTGACCATTTTCTTTCCGCTTATCCTCGCGTGCTCAGACATCCTCGCCGCCCGTTACTCCGGGTTCCCTCGAAGAGCGTCTCGGCAAGGCTAAACCCTCAACTGTCGCTGCGGCCGATTGCGGCTGATCCCCTCCACAGCTATATATTGACCACACTTTTCGTCATAGAGCCCGGCGGAAAAATGAAAAGTCGGGATGGTGAAGTTCGAATCAGAACAACTCGACGCCGGCGAAAACGAGCGGGGAAAACCGGCCACTGCCGAAGCTCTGGCCGTAATCGATCGCGTACCTCAAACCCAACCCGGCGACCAGGGAAACGCGGCTGGAGAGGACGACTTCCAGCCCTCCTCGAGCGGACAGCACATGCCGGTCCGGAGTGCCCTCGAGATGACGGAAAACGGTGCTGTTGTCGAGATAGAGGTACCCGGCGTCGAGATTGACCCGCATCTCGCGGCCGGCGCCGCTCATCCGTCGCAAGGGCAGGCCGTAGCCGTATTGAAAACCGTAGGCAAGACAGCTTTGCCCATCCTGAGTCATATTGATGGTTCCCGCATAGAGGATGGAATAGAACCTCCTGGCCCAAAACTTCACTCCGACATTGAAAAGCGCGGTGTTCCCCGCCCAGGCCGCCAGCCGGATCCGCCGGTCCTCTTTCCGGGTCAGGTTGACCAATCCGATAGGAAGCCCTTCCAGTTCCCCGGCCACATTGACGACTCCGACCTGGACGCCGGTCAGGCGTCCGGCCACGTTGAAGAGGCCGATCTGGACGCCCCGGCAGGTTCCCCCGCCGACGTTCATCAACCCGGCGAGCTGGAAAGCCCGGCTGTCCTCCCCCGCGACATTGAATAGGCCGGAAATCTGAACTCCGTCCAGGTTCTCACCCGCAACACTAAAGAGCCCGGATGCCTGAAAGCCTTCCAGAGTCTCCCCGGCCACGCTGAACAATCCCGAGACCTGGAAGCCCTTGGCCGCCTGGCCGGCAACGCTGAAGAGCCCGGAAACCTGGACTCCCTCCAGATGCTCCCCGGCGACGCTGAAAAGCCCGGCGGCCTGGAGCCCGGCAAATTCCTCTCCCGAGACGCTTCCGAGCCCGGCCAGCTGGACACCCTGGCCTCGTTCTCCGGCCGCACAGAGTAAACCCGCCGCCTGGAGGCCTTTCATCGATTTCCCGGCCGTTCCGGCCAAGCCCGCCAACTGCACGCCATAGAGCGAGTTCTCGAGCCGCGTCACGCCCAGGCATAGGTCGAGGCCGCGCACGCTTCCCAGCCGGCCGTAGAGAAAAGTCAGGTTGATATTGGCCGTATCGTGTTTCGATGGGTTCATACTCACAGGGTAGTACAACGAGAGGTTGAGAAACCGGTGGCGCAGTTCGGGTGCTATCTTGTCCGGATCTTCTTCCTGCCCCGGGAGGGCCGCAGATGAGACCAAGACCAAAAGCGCCGCCAGAATGCCACTCCATGCTTTTTTCATGCTTTACTCCCCAGACAAGATAGACATACTTCTCTCTCTTATTAAGATTTACGAAAATACCCGCCTAAAAGTTCGATGGCTGAAAACGCCCAGAAAAAATTGGTGAAAGCACCTCCATCCAGGTGATGAACAACTTGGAAATGGAGAAGCGACCTAGAAGGTTTAGCCTTCACGAGGCGTTTTTCGAGGGAAGCCGCTCTTGCGGCCGGGAGGACTGTCTGAGCACGGGGAGATCAGACGGAGAGGGATCTAAATGGAACCCATATACACAGGAAGTTGAGATCTATCACGCGGAGTTCCGCAGCGCCGAGAAAAATGGTGAGGGAACGGCGTTAAAAACCTGAGCGGGAGCGCTGACATTCCCAAGTTGTCTATTATGTTCATCCCATAAGATATGCTTATGAGACCAGTTTGAAATTTGACATTACGCCTGGCTGTTCCGATAATGGCTCTGATCGAGCTTGAAGGAGCGAAAGATGCCCGGAAAACGAATCCGACGACGAGACTTCATGAAAACAGCGCTGGCGGGGCTTCCCCTTCTGGCCCTCGATTGGGATGCGTTCCCGCGGGGCGATCGCCCGTCGGCCCGCGCTGATGGCGATACCTGGGACGCGATCATCATCGGCTCCGGCCTGGGCGGGCTGAGCTGTGCCGCGGGTTTTGCCCGCCAGGGCTTCAAACCGCTCGTCATCGAAAAGCATTCCGTCCCCGGCGGCTATGCCACTACCTTCAAGCGCCCCGGGGGTTTCGTCTTCGATGTCTCGCTCCATTCAACGAATGTCGATGAGAGAGACGGCCTTTACAACCTCATCCCCGGTTTCCCGGAGATCACGGACATCGAATTCGTTCCCCACAAGGTCCTCTACCGGGCCATCTTTCCGGATCACGACATCCGCGTTCCGCACAAAGACGTCGACGGCTACGTCAAGCTCTTGATCGAACTATTCCCGGAGGAGAAAGCGGGCGTCGAGGACCTCTTCCAAACGATGAATGGATTGGTTTCGGACCTCAACAGGTACCAGGGCGCCGGCGGCAAGGCTGATACGGCCAATTTCCCAAAGGAATTCCCCTATCTCGTCAAATGCTTCAACAGCACCTGGGGGACGGTCCAAGATTCCCACATCAAGACCCCCAAGCTCAAGGCTGTGATCTCCGCCCTGTGGGGATATTTCGGGCTGCCGCCTTCTAAGCTGGCGAGCCTCTACTATATCCTGCCCGTTATGAGCTATCTCCGGGACGGCGGATACTACCCCATCGGGAAATCCCAGAAGATCAGCGACGCTCTCGTCCGGTTTATCGAAGAGAGGGGCGGCAAAGTGCTGCTGCGAACCAAGGCCAAGGATATCTTGGTGAAGGACCACGCCGCTTACGGCATCAGGACGGCGGACGGCGCAGAACAGCTCGGACGGGTGGTCGTCTCCAACGCCAACGCCTACGACACTTTCCACACGATGATGGACGAAAAGGAATTCCTGAAGGAATACCTCGCCCGGATGGACAGGTTCACGGCTAGCCTCTCCTCCTTTCAAATTTTCCTGGGATTGAAGAAGGACCTGGTCCGCGAGGTCGGCCTCACCGACACGGAGATCTTCTACGACCCCGGCTACGACGTCGAGGAGAGCTACCGGACGGCGCTTAATGCCGAGGTCGAAAAGGGCGGCTTCGGCCTAACCCTCTACGACAACCTCTACAAGGGGTACTCGCCGGAAGGCAAAAACACCATCAACATTATAACGCTCCAGGGATACGACTTCTGGAAAAGGTACGAGGCCGATTATTTCGCCGGGGAAAAGGACGCCTACCGGGCGGAGAAAGAGCGGATGGCCGACATCCTCATCAAGAAAGTCGAAGAGACGCTCCTCCCCGGGCTCAGCCGGGCCGTCGAGGTGAGGGAAGTCGGTACACCCCTGACCAACGTGCGCTACACCGCGAACTACCGGGGGGCGATCTACGGCTGGGACCAGACCCTCGATAATGCCGAACCGCGGCGCCTGCCCCACAACACTCCGATCCGGAATCTCTACCTCGCCGGTGCCTGGACGAGGCCCGGCGGCGGGTACGGGGCTGTCATCCCGAGCGGCCTGCAGTGTTTCGCCCAGATCATGGCGGAGTGGGACAAGGCGAAGAAGGGAAGCTAACAGCAGCATTCCTGAACACTTGACCTTCATGATAGGCGCAGGGGGCCGCCCTGAAGCCCCCGTAGCGGAGAGGGGACCCGTCAGTTTTCTGACGGGGGGAACCGACGGGACTGGTTCCCCGGGGTGCGGGGGCCTAGGGCGGCCTCCTGCGCCGAATAGAATCACCCAAACGAACGCATACAAATGAAAATCCTTCGTTGACTCGCCGGGAACGACCGGCTAAAATGATAATCTGGCCATGAGCGGAAAGATGCTTAGCTTCATTACTCCGAGAGTGAACGACCGCATCATTCTCCTGGTTTTCCCGGTGCTCTTCATCACCGCACTGCTCTTCCCGCCTCTCCTCCTATTGATTCCCGCGGCTGAACTGTCGGCCCTCCTACTCTTTCCGGAGGCCCCTCCCCCCGTCTTCGCTCGGGCTTTATCATCCGCCGTCCGCCTTCCGGGCCGGCGAAGCCCTCCTTTGGCTGTTTGATTCTCCCGGTTTTAAGAGAATCCCATCCTACCCCGGCAAAGGAGGCATCTATGCGGAATTCAGGCAAATCTCAGAAACTTAGGGATTTGTTCAACCGTCTGCGCGACCATCCGGTGGAGACCGATCTCCTTCCCTACAGGAATATCCTCGACGAAATCAGGGTATATCGCTTCCGGAATCTATCCTCTGAAGAACTCAAGACCAGGTCAGAAACCCTGATCTCGAGGGCCCGGTCCGGCGACGCTCTCGACGAGCTGCTGACGGAAGCGTTCGCCCTGGTCGACGAGGCTTCCCGCCGCGCCATCGGCCTGGCACCGTTTGACTGTCAGGTTATCGCCGGCCTGGCGATGGCCCGGGGGAAGATCGCCGAGCTCCCCACCGGGGAAGGGAAAACCCTGGCCGCCGTCTTCCCGACCTATCTTCATGCCCTTTCCGGCCGGGGTGTCCATGTATTGACTTTCAACGACTACCTGGCGCGCCGGGATGCGGCCTGGATGGGGCCGGTCTACGAATTCCTGGGACTCAAGGTCGGCTGTATTCAAGAAGGGATGCGCGCGCCGGACAAGCAGGCCGCTTATGCCTGCGACGTGACCTATGCCACGGCCAAGGAAGCGGGCTTCGATTTCCTGCGCGACCGGATTTGCCTCGAGCGGAGGGACCTCGTCCACCGGCCGTTCCACCTGGCGCTCGTCGACGAGGCCGACTCGATCCTCATCGACGAAGCCAGGATCCCGCTGGTCATTTCCGGAGTCGAAGAGAGGGCCGGATGGGATGCCCGCGGCCTGGCCCCGGCCATAAAAGCCTTGACCCCGGGCCGCGATTACGAAACCGACGACGAGCACCGGAACGTCTTCCTCCTCGACCCCGGACAGGAGCGGATCGAGGGAATGCTCAGGTGCGGCGGCCTTTACGAACAGAAAAATCAACAGCTGCTCGAAGCCGTTTACTGCTCCCTCCATGCCGAGGCTCTGCTCCGCCGGGACGTGGATTACATCGTCCGCCGGGACAAGATCGAGATCGTCGACGAATTCACCGGCCGGGTCGTCGATAACCGCCACTGGCCTGATGGCCTCCAGGCGGCCGTGGAGGCCAAGGAGGGGCTGGCGCGCCGGTCCGAAGGCCGGATCCTCGGCGCGATCACCCTCCAGCACTTTTTCCGTCTCTACCCCAAGCTCTGCGGGATGACGGCGACGGCCCGGCCCTCCGCCGATGAGCTGAAAGAGTCCTACGAGCTCCTCGTCGTGGTCATCCCCCCAAACAAGCCCAGCGTCCGGGTCGATCATCCGGACCGGGTCTTCACCCACAGAGAGGCCAAACGGTCGGCGCTTGTCGCCGAGATCCAAGATGTCCATACGGCCGGACGCCCGGTCCTGGTCGGGACGGCAAGCGTCAAGGAATCGGAAGAGCTGGCCGCGGACCTGGGAGAAGCCGGCATCTCCTGCCAAGTCCTCAATGCCAGGAATGACGAGCGCGAGGCCCGGATCGTCGCTCAAGCCGGTCTTCCGGGAGCCGTCACCATATCCACCAACATGGCTGGCCGGGGGACAGATATCAAGCTGGGGGGCGCCGATGAGAAGGAGCGCGAAAAAGTCGTCGCCCTCGGAGGCTTATATGTTATCGGCACCAACCGGAACGAGAGCCTGCGGATCGATGATCAGCTCCGCGGCCGGGCCGGCCGCCAGGGCGACCCGGGAGCCACCCGCTTCATCATCAGCCTCGAGGACGATGTCTTCGAACGCTACGGTCTCACCCGGATGTTCTATGAACACCATCGCCTGGAGCGGCAGCCGGAAGCCCTGGACCTGAGGACGATCCAGCGGGAAATCGAACACGCCCAGCGCATCATCGAAGGCCAGAACTTCGGCCTCCGGAAATCGCTCTGGAAATATTCTTCGCTCGTCGAACTCCAGCGGAAGACGATCCAGGACTGGCGGGAGAGCGTATTATTCGCGGAAGGCACCCCTCCGATCCTCGCCCAAAAAACGCCCCAGCTTTACCAGAAGGGTTTGGCCCGGTTCGGCCGTTCCGGGATGGAAACTTTCGAGCGCCGGGCGGCTCTTTCCCATATCGACCGCTGCTGGTCCGACCACCTAGCCTGGATCACGGACACCCGGGAGAGCATCCACCTGGTCAGCCTCGGCGGCAAAACCCCGCTCCAGGAATTCCAGAGAGCGGCGACCGCCCCCTTCCTCGAAATCCGGCCCCGGGTCGAGGAGGCCGTCGCGACCGACTTCAGACGCCTGCTCAAGAAAGAAGGGCCCGTCGACCTCGAGGCGGAAGGCCGGAAAGGACCGTCCTCGACCTGGACCTACCTCGTCAACGAGGACCAGTTCGGGTTCGGCATCGAGATGCTCCAGGGGAAGAACATCGGGTTCGCGGCCGGGGCCGCCCTCTATGCTGGCCCCCTATTCGTTATCACGCTAATTTTCAGCAAGCTTTTCAAAAGAAAAAAACGGCCGGGATGAGGTCTCGGAAGAAAAGTGGCGCTCTAAGACTCAGAACCTGAGTTTCAGCCCCGCCGAGAAGCTGATCCCCGAGAAATCGAGCGTCGCTCGGCGAGCGCTTCCGCCGGCAGCGCCTTCAGGTGGAACGATGTCCAGCAGCGGATATTGGTCCGTGGCGACATAATAGACAGATCCTTCCTTGGTTGACATCTGCTGCTTGAAATTTTGATAAAAGGTGGCCTCTTCTTCACCCTTAAAGCCGCTGATCCTGGCGTATCGTCCCAGAGCCTCCAAGAAAAACGCGACAAATGGATTGGCGTTGAATTCAAACCCGATGCCTCCCTCCAGGCCCATCTGTTTCGCTCTGGCTTGCTGATACAAACCTGTCTCGAGAAGTCCGGACTGGACGACATACAAACCGTAGCCGCCAGTCGTGATGGCCATGTTGTAGCTGTATTCCGCGGAATAGAGCGCGGGGCCTCCATGGATCGAGATCGCCAGCCGGCCGGCGAAAGGGAAAGCGTAGAACAAGCCCAGCCGGAGAACGGAAACCTTGATCTCCGGCCGGGTTCTCAGGTAATCCTCCGTAGGTCCCGTGACACGGAAGGCAAGGACGCTATCCTTGTGGGTTCTGACTTTGCTCCACCCGATCCCGAGCCCGAAACGGGGAGTGATACAGTAGATGAGGTCTCCGCCGGCCTCGAGCCCGGCATGGCTGGGTTCCTTCTGGTTCTGCACGACCGTCGTGCCGAATGCGGAGATCAGATTGACAGCGTTGTCATACATGCCGCCGATGCCGTTCTCGATGTCGCCGCCGGAAAAGACGTTCCAGCCTCCTTTAAGCTGCAGGGTGATCTTCAGGCCGAAAAAAGCACCGTAGGTTTCCACCGGCTCCAGTTCCGGCACCTGGGAATTCCGGGGGAGTTTTTTCCCCAGCAGATGGAGATCTTTTTGGGCGAAAAGAGGCCTTGTCGGAGCAAAGGATAGGAGAGGCTTCGTTGTATCAGGCCGGGGGTGGGCAAAAATGCTACCGGCCGAGATCGTCAGCATCGGCCTGTCAATCTCCGAACTTGCCGCCCGCAAAGGGAAAAGGAATACAAAGACACCCAAAAAAATGCCGGAATTGAATACAGCTTTTTTGTTCAGATGAGGGCTGGACATTGCTCCTCTCTTATTATGATCTCGTCATCAAAATATGATTTCCCGCGTCCGCATGAAAGGGCCGGAGCATCAGCTTTCTTTGGATCTCCGCTTGTTCTTCTCAAGCGCAGAGAATAAACCACGGCGCTCGGGAATGTCAAGCCGGACTGATCGAGCACTACTTTGAAATCGTGAACCACCGGCCTTTTGTCCGGGCGGTCGAGGTTTACCAGCGTAGTCAGGTCCAGTACTCCGCTATCTGGGAAGATAACGACAAGATCAAGCCCGGGACAGAGACGGTCAGCGATGTGGCCGACCGCACTTTCAAAATCGAGAGCGACCGCCTGTTTATGGAGGGCGCGGCGACGGTCGCGATCAAGTTTAGCGAGCCGGTCAATGAGGTCCGGGTCACGGTGGGAAAGCAGCCCCCACGCCAGGCATTTCGGGAACTACAGCGGAACGTATTCCGGGAAAGCCCATATCGGGCGTTGTTTGTCCTTGTACGATTGTGTCCTCCTTAAGGAGATGACGGGCCGCGGGAGTATGTCCGATACCTATGAGGCGATCGATCCCAAGTACAAGGTCTCGGAATTGAGTCGTTCCGATTCCGCAGAGGTCAAGGTTGAGGGAGAGTTCAACATAACGGCCGGCGAAGGAAGATTTACGATCTCTATTTCTCGGCGGGATTGACTTTCCCGTTGTCTCGGCCTATATTTTAAGCATCCGAGTGTTATGGGGGAAATCCTAAGTAACCCTGCAAACATCAACCCAAAGGAGGAATCATGAAGAGCCCGCACTGGCTTCTTTTTCAGCTCAACCGGCCTTTCCGCTTTTCTTACATCATTCGACTCTCCCTATTCCTTTTCGCCTTTCTCATCGTGTTTTCCCTGGCCAATCCTTCCGCTTCCGCCCAGGGCTTCGCCGACAAGGTCAAAGAGTTTACGCTCGACAACGGACTGCGCTTTTTCGTCTACGAACGGCCGCAGGTCCCCACCTTTGCCGGCATGATCATGGTCAAAGTCGGAAGCGTGGATGAGCGTAAAGGGGAGACCGGCCTCGCCCATTTCTTCGAGCACATGGCTTTCAAGGGCACGTCGGTCATGGGCGCCCGCGACTACGAGAAGGAAAAGCCCATCCTCGAGGAGATGGACCGGATCGGCGATGACTTGGCCGCCGAGTACCTCAAGGGCGACCGGGCCGACCAGGCCAAGATGAAAGACCTCAAGGACAAGCTCAAGGCGCTCCAGGAGGAGCACCGCAAATACGTCGTCAAGGACGAGCTCGACAAGATCTATTCCGAAAACGGCGGCGAGTTCCTGAACGCCTCCACCGGCAACGATTCCACTCAATACTTCGTCATGCTACCCTCGAACCGGCTCGAACTCTGGTTCCTGATCGAGTCCGAGCGCTTCAAAGACCTCGTCTTCCGCGAGTTCTATTCCGAGCGTGACGTCATCGCCGAGGAGCGCCGCATGGGCATAGACAACACCCCGGACGGCCTCCTCCGCGACGAATTCTCCAACATCGCCTATGTCCTCCACCCCTACCGTCACACAGTTGTCGGCTACATGGAGGATATCCAGTCATACACCAAGGCGAAAGCCGTCAATTTCTTTAAGACCTTCTACATCCCCAACAATATGGTGGCCGCCGTGGTCGGCGATGTGAAGCTCGAGGAGGTCAAGCGCCTGGCCGAGAAATATTTCGGCGACATTCCGCGGGGCGCAAACCCGCCCAGGCCGACCGAGATCGAGCCCGAACAGCGGGGCGAGCGCCAGGTCACCACCTGGTTCGAAGCAGAGCCCCGATTCATGATGGGCTATCACATGCCCGGCCCGGCCGACAAGGACAACCTCACGCTGAGCCTGGCCAGCATGATCCTGAGCCGCGGCAACTCTTCGCGTCTCTACCGCGACCTCGTCACCAACAAGAAAATCGCCGTCTCCATCTTGGCCTCGGCCTCCGCCGCCCGTTACCCCGCGCTCTTTATGATAATGGGCCAGCCGCGCCATCCCAACACGGCCCAGGACCTCGAAAAAGCGGTGCTCGAGCACCTCGACCGCCTGAAAAAGGAACCCGTCACGCAGGCTGAAATCGACAAATCGATCAACCAGGCCGAAGCCGCTCTCTACCGGTCCATCGGTTTCGCCGACAACGTCTTCCTGGCCATGCGGCTGCTCAGAAACGTCATCATCTTTGACGACATGGATGCGGACTGGAAGCGGGTCGAAGCGCTGAAGAAGATTACGCCCGAAGAGATCATGGCGGCGGCCAACGCGTGCTTCACGGAGACCAACCGCACCGTCGGCATCCTTCTCCGCAAGGAAAAGGGAGGTGAAAAATGAGACCCGATCGAAACAAGTGGCTCGTTCTCGCTGTCGCGGGGATTCTTCTTGTGGCCTTTGCCTTCTCACCGTCTGCAGTCCAGGCCCAGAAAGATCCGAAGACGCTGAAGTTCACCGACCTCGAGTTCAAGGCGCAGAAGCCGGAAATGGCATCGGTCAAGAAAGGGGTGACTTTTTACTTCAAAGAAGATCACGAGCAGCCCGTCATCAACGGCACGATCATCATCAAGACGGGAAGCCTCTACGAACCGGCTGACCGGATCGGCCTGGCCTCCCTGGCCATGAGGATGCTCAAGGCCGGCGGCACGAAAACTCTCACTCCGGACGCGCTCGAGGAGAAGCTCGATTTCCTCGGTTCGACCATCGGCTCTTTTGCCGGGCTCGAATTTTCCGAGGTCAGCCTCTGGACTCTGAGCAAGAATTTCGATGAGACCTGGAAGGTGCTTCTCGATATTCTCTATAATCCCGCCTTTGATAAAGAGCGGTTCGACACCGAAAAGAAAAAGGACCTCGAGTCGATCCGGCGGCGGTTTGATTATCCCACCTCCCTCGGGTTCGCGCTTTTCAGCGAGCTCATCTACGGTAAGGATTTCCCCGAGGCGCGGCGGACGACGAACGTCAGCATCAACACCATTACTCTGGACGACATCAAGGCCTTCTACGAGAGAAACATCCGGGACAAAGAGATCATCATCGCGCTCACCGGTGATTTCAAGCAGGCGCAGGCCCTGGCGCTTCTCAAGAAAAGCTTCAAGGACTGGAAGGGAAATGCTCCGGCCAAGATCGAGCTCCCCAAGGCGGCCATGGCCGCCAAACCCGGCATCTACCTGATCGACAAGCCCGACATGACCCAAGCCGTTATCGCCATGGGCCATCTCGGACTGAACAACCTCGACCCGGACAACGTGGAGGTGGGCATCTTCAATTTCATCCTCGGCACCGGAAGCTTCAACTCCCGGCTGATGCGGGAGGTGAGGTCAAACCGGGGCTTGGCTTATGCCACTTTCGGAATGATCGGCCTGGGGCGGGATAAGGGCATGTTCAACAATTTCTGCATGACCAAGAGCCAGTCCGTCGGCGAGGCCATCAAGCTGATGAAGGACATCACCGAGGACATGACCAAGAATCCGGTAACGGCCGAGGAGCTCGAGGTGGCGAAAAAGTATGAGGTGAACGCTTTCGTGCACAAATTCGATTCGGCGCAGGCCGTTGTATCACAGGCGGTCTACCTGAAACTCGACGGCTACCCCGACAACTACCTCGAGACCTACCTTCCAAGAATCAGGAAGGTCGATGAGGCCAAGGTTCTGGCGATCGGAAAGAGGGCGGTCCACGCGGACAGCATGGTCATTCTGGTCGTGGGCAAAAAAGCCGAGGTCATCGATCAGTTGAAAGCACTCGGGATGGGAGAAGTCATCGAACTGCCGCTCCCCAAGGAATAGAACGGGCTCCGGTTATTCCTTTTCAGGAATGAGGGCTCCGCGGATCGGTTCCACCCAGCGGTCTCGGTCGATATCGTAGACGATGAAGTCCGGCCTCGTGAATCAGCTTAAAATGCCTTTCCTTGAAACGTCCCTCGGCAAAGTTTTCCCAGATGGGGTCGTAGCCAAGGATGTTCACACCCCGGCCCAGGCGCTTGACCTGTTGGAAGGCATCGGGTGACTCGACGGGGCTTCCAGGGAAAGCGCACCGGACCAAAAATACCAGCAACAGAAAGGCCAGCCGGACCCTCCGGCGATGACGTTGCGGGATCAACATGGCAGCCTCCCTTTTCCCCTAAAGGTTCAGCAGCCAGCGGCCCAGAACGACACTGATGAATGAGACCACGCCGCCGAGGACGCTGCCCCAGATGAGGTCGACGACCGTCACGCCAAGGGGCCAGTCTTTTAGGGTGGCCAGGTTGCTGAGATCATAGGTGGCGTAGCTGATCAGACCGAGCAGAGCGCCCAAGAAGAGAGCCTTGAGCGGTTCTCCGCTGACAAGGGCCGGCTTGATGACAAAGACGAGCAGGCCGACGATGAAAAGCAGGTAGAAAAGAATGGCCGCCGCCCAGTTCACTTTGGGGCTGAGCATCGGCCCGAGGTGCCGCCGGTAGAACCCTTTGGCCACAACACCCAGCCAGATCATATCGATCAGAAAAAAGACGGCCAGCGTGATCAAATACATTACCAGCATCTGTTTGGCGGTCATCGTTCTCTCCTTTCTTTTCTTGAGAATGGCCTTTTGGTGCGCCCCAGAACATATCACCCGGGATGAATCGCTGTCAACGGGCTGGAAAAGTTCGAAATCAGAAGGCGAGGCCCCTTTGCGGCCGGAGATAGGTATCAAGAGTGGTTACCTAGAAAATCCCCCTCTCCTCTATCCTCCCCCACCCAAGGGAGGAGGAATCGGACGGGCAATTCATTATCCTCTTCCCCTGGAGACTGTGTCGTAATGTCAATGACAAATCGCAATTACAACACAGTCTCCTGGTGGGAGGAGGCAGGGAGGAGGGGGATTTTCATCGTTCGCAAGTGGCCCGCGAAGCTATGAGGAATAAACTCCGTAGAGAGGGATTGTAACGCTTGGCCCGGGGGAGCGTATAAATGGGTGAAATCAATGGCCGTCAAAGGAGAAATGCCATGAAAAAAGCGATCCTGATCCTCACCGCCCTAATCCTGGCGCTGGCTCTGGGCCTGATCGCCGCGCCCGCGGACAGGGCGGAGTCCCCCCAGACGTCCGTGGTGCCGCCGGACGTCCAGTGGGCGTTTCACATCGACATGCAGAAGCTGACCTCGAGCACGTTATTCAAAGGGCTCCTGGAGGAGAAAGGCCCCGCCAAGATGAAGGGCAAAGCCGACCAGTTACTCGGCAAGCTCAAGATCGACCCCATGAAGGATCTCAAGGGGATCACGGTTTTCGGCCGGGCCAAGAAGGATGAAGACGCCGTCGTCGCCCTCAAAGGGAAATTCGACAAGGCCCATCTTCTCGGCCTGATCAAAGCCGAGGAGTCCCACAAGGAGGTCCCTTACGGAAAGTCCACTATCTATAGTTGGGACGGTGATGATTTCGGCGCCTTCGCCGCCGACGACCTGATCCTTCTTTCTGAGAGCGAAGAGGCCATCAAACTGGCGCTGGACGCCCTGGAGAAGAATAAGAAAGACGTCTCCGCCTTCCCGTTTCTCGCCCGCACCATGAAGGACTCCCCCAACGCCATCTTCGTGGCCGCGGTCAACAGCATCTCCGGCCTGGTGGGGGAGAAAGGCAAGCCCGTCATCCTCAGCAAGATGCGGCAGGCAAGCGGGGCAATCTCCGAAAGCGGCGAGAACGTCAACTTCAAGGTCTCGATCGCCGCCGAATCGGCCCAGGTGGCCAGGGACGTCGAGCAAGCCATTCGGGGGTTGATCGCCATGGCGAACCTGCAGCTGGCCGACGCCGAGGCCCAGTCTTTCGCCCAGAGCATCAAGATCGTGGTCGACGGGGAGAACGTCCGGATCGACGCCTCCTACCCCGCGAGCAAGCTCATGGGTCTTGCCCGCGGCAAGGCTAAAAATCTCTCTTTCTTCTGATCCTGCGGCGAGAAATGGGGACCGGGCTCATTATTATTTCCCCCTCTCCTTCATCCTCCCCCGCCAGGGGGGAGGAAATTATGAGACTTTTTCTCCCTTGAGGAGCGGAGTTTGAAGCAGAGCAAAATGTGGACGTTCCTTTTCGTCATAAACCCCTCCCCCTTGATGAGCGAGGCCGGAAGGAGCGCAAAATGAGGGCGTCCCTCGTTATTATAAACCCCTCCCCCTTGACGGGGGAGGGTTTGGGAGAGGGTTTGGGAGAGGGTGAAAACGAATATTCTGTCCTTCCTTTTGACCGGATTCGGGGTTATTCTGACCTGAGATGAAATGAGAGAACCACGCAACTGCACGGACGAGGAGCTGGCCGCCCAAACCGCGGCCGGCTCCCGCGCCGCTTTCGAGGTGCTCGTCTCCCGGTACAGCCCGCGTTTGTTCAATTTTTTGCGTTCCCGGTCCGAGTCCGACGAGGACATCGAGGACCTGATGCAGGAAACATTTCTACGGGCCTTCCGGCACATCGACCGCTACGACCCGACGTGGAGGTTTTCCACGTGGCTATACACGACGGCCGTCCGGCTCGCCATCAGCCGGCACCGCGCCAATAAGACGAGGCTGCTCCCGCTCGACCCCGAGCTCCCGGAACACCCCTCCCCCGGCCCACAAGAAAGGCTCATCCAGAAGGAAGAAGCCCAAGCCCGCAAGAACATCTGGAACCTGGCCAGGACCCTGAAGCCCGGTGAATACCAGGCGCTCTGGCTGCGCTACGCTGAGGGCCTGCCGGTAAAGGACATCGCCAGGGCCATGAACAAAACCCAGATCGGCGTCCGCACGCTCCTTTACAGGTCGCGCCTGAAGCTTGGCCAAAAACTGAGGTCGCCCTCGCCCTCGGCCGCTCTGGCCGAGGCGGCGTCGGCCGGACGAAGGCTGCAGATTTTATGAAAAGGAGATGAGAGATGTGGTGCTTTATTCATAAATGGAACATCTCCCGGGCGATCGACTCCGGCAAGCCGCCGGCGGGACTGACCAAGCGCCATCTGGACAGATGCGCGTCCTGTCGCGAATTCAGCCGGCTCAGCGGGGATCTGGAAAAGCGCCTTGCCACCGACGCGGCCGCGCTCATCGAGGGCGCCGATTCCTCCCTCGCCGGGCGGGTGATGCCAACTGCGGCCGTGGGTGGTCCCGTCGAGTCCCTCTCTCCAGCTCCGAGCCGGCCGAGATTCTTTCGCTTGAGGCCTGTTTGGGCGGCGGCCGCATCGCTGGTCGTCGTTATCGGAGTCAGCCTCATATGGACCGTCACCTCCCGCCCCGCTAAAATGCCCCCTCTCGACCCGCTCTTCAAGCTCGACGTTCCGCGGTCTTATCTCGAAAACGCGCTCGAAAAAGCCGAGTCGCCCTATCACGAAGAGATCGTGGAGTTGAAACAGGCCCTTCAGTCGGCAGCCGACTATCTCCTCAACCGACTCGACGTCAAACTCGGCCCGGAAAACTAACTATCCCAAGTTGCGAGGACCCCAAAAAGGGTGAGGATCGTTTTTCACCCTCTCCCTCTGGCCTCTCCCGTCCAAGGCTGTGTCGCAATGTCATTGTCGCAATGTCATTGCGAGAGAGCGAAGCGATCGAAGCAATCTCGTAATGCGTTGAAAAGAAAGGGGATTGCCGCGCTTCCTACGTCGCTCGCAATGACAAATCGCAATTACGACACAGTCTCCGGCGGGAGAGGATAGAGGAGAGGGGGAAGGATGTATCTATGTCCTTATCATCAAGGATAGTGCGCGTCTTCGATTGACTTTGCCGGTCTCCAAAAAGATAATGGCCGTTGACCGGGAGACGCAAAATGAAAAAGGAGGGCACAACGTCAATAGGAAAGCCGGGTTTCGACATCAAAGCATGGCGGTCACAGTTCCCCATCCTGGAGCGGGTTGTTCATCTGGCCAACTGTTCCCAGTCGCCCCAGTCGCTCAGAGTGCGGAAGGCAATCGCCGAATATCTCGACGACTGGAACGAGAACGGGATGAACTGGGAGAAATGGATGGCCGATGTCTCCGCCTCCAAAGAAGAATTCGCCCGGCTGATCAACTGCCGCCCCGGGGAGGTGTCGATGCATGCCTCCGCTTCCCAGGCGATCACTTCCGTGGCCAGCTCTTTTGATTACTCGGGCAAACGCAACAAGATCGTGGTGACGGAAGCCGATTTTCCGACCGTGATCTTCATCTGGAAGGCCTGTCGCCGGCTCGGGATCGACCTGGAGATCGTACCCGTCGTCAACGGCGAGATCGACCCCGCATCTTACGAAAAATTCATCGACGAGCGGACGCTCATCGCCTGCATCCCCCAGGTCTATTACCAGAACGGGTTCAAGCAGGACATCGCCCTGATCGCCGGGATCGCGCACAAGAAAGGGTCCTTGATATTCGTGGACGCCTACCAGGCCCTGGGGACGGAGCCGGTCGACGCAAAAGCGATGGACATCGACATCCTCGTGTCCGGAAATCTAAAGTACCTCCTCGGGATGCCGGGCTCGGCCTACCTCTACGTGAAGGAGGAGCTTATCCCCGGGATGAATCCCACGGCCACCGGCTGGCTCGGCCAGGAGGACCCGTTCGCCTTCAACATCCATGACTTCCGCTACGCCAACGATGGCCGAAGGTTCGATACCGGGACCCCGGCCGTCGTCACCGCCTGCGCCGCCCGGGAGGGGATGCGGATCCTCAACGAGGTCGGTGTCGCCCAGATCAAGCTCTGGATCGACGAGCTGTCGCGCTACGCCCTCCGGGAGCTCGCCGGGCGAGGTTTCGAAACCACGTCCCCCCATGACATCGCCAAGAAAGGGGCGATCACCTCCATCCCGGTGCCGTCCCCTCAGACCGTAGAAACAGAGCTGAAAGAGCGCGGGATTCTCGTCTCGGCCCGCGGGCCGGTCATCCGCCTGGCCCATCATTTCTTCGTGACACCGGAGGACATCGATCGCGCCCTGGACAGCCTGGAGGAAATCCTCCGCTAGAGATCGAAAGGAGTTATGCCCCGCTCCTATGGAAGAAAACGCTCCCGGCCCGGCACGAGAGACTTTTTCCTCGCTCTTCGGCGTCATCATGACGATGATCGGAGTGGCGGTCGGTCTCGGGGCGTTCTGGCGTTTTCCCTACATGGTCGGCCGGTTCGGCGGGTCCGCCTTCGTCCTTTTTTATATGCTGATTACTCTGTTCGTAGGGATACCCGCCCTGATGGCGGAATGGACCCTGGGAAGACATACCCGGCGGGGAACGCTGGGCTGCTTCGAGAAGGGCGGATTGCCCGGAGGCAAGTGGATCGGCTTTTTGCTCTTCGGCATAGTCGTTTTCGCCACCGGCTATTATTCCAACGTCGTCGGTTGGGTGGCCTTCCACGGCTTCGGGCAGTTCCTCAAAGCTCTGCACCTGGAGATCAACGCGGGCGCGATCCTTCCCCCTCAGGAGGGGTTCAGCCTGACGTCATTCCTCCTCCAGTTCCTGATGACGGCGGCGGTCATCTTCAGCTGCGGGGTGGTCCTTGTCAAAGGCCTGAGGAAAGGCATCGAGAAAACCAGCAAGTGGATCGTGCCTCTCGTCTTCGGCTTCCTAGTGATTCTCATCCTGAGATCCGTCACCCTGAAGGGCGCCGGCGAGGGAATCCGCTGGTTCATCCTGAAATTCCGCTGGAGCGAGCTCACTCCCGGCGTCATGGCGGCCGCCCTGGGGATGGCTTTCTTCTGCATGTCCCTTGGGGGCACGTTCATGGTCATGTACGGTTCCTATTTGGAGGAGCGGACGCGAATTCCCAGGAATGCCGTCCTGACGGGCATCGGCGCCTCCTTGGCGGGCATCCTGGCGGGGCTGGCCATTTTCCCCGCCGTGTTCTCCTTCGGGCTGGAACCGGGCTCCGGACCCGGGCTCATCTTTATGATCCTGCCGAAGACGTTCGCCCTGATGCCCCTCGGCTGGGTCTTCGGGATCCCCTTTTTCGCCGGGCTCTTCGGCATCGCCTACCTCTCCGATGTGGCCGCTTTCGAGGTGCTGGTCGGCGGCGTTGTCGACAACACGAACATCCCCAGAAAAAAGGCAGTGTTCCTGATCTGCGGAACCGTCTTCGTCCTCTCCCTGCCGCCGATGATCAACAACCGGATCTTCATCCCCTGGGACCTCGCCTTCGGGTCGGGGATGCAGGCCCTGGGGTCGCTCCTGGCCGTCATCACGGCAGTCTGGTTTATTAAGAGATCGGAGGCATTGAAGGAATTGGCCGGGGGAACAAATAAGCCCTTCCCGCGGGCGCTTTACTGGTGGATGAGGATCGCCGTCCCCTTGGCCATCCTTCTCGTGGGCATCAACTGGATCCT
The DNA here is from genome assembly GCA_035528895.1 of Candidatus Desulfaltia sp. Lineage (GTDB taxonomy): Bacteria > Acidobacteriota > Aminicenantia > Aminicenantales > UBA8522 > UBA8522. The sequence goes on along the minus strand of DATKXS010000003.1, from coordinate 5,628 downwards.
GGAATCCGTCTTCAAGATCAACCTGACCGGCTGACGGCTTTTTGTCGTAGTAGGCGTCTTTTCTAGACCTTGCGTTCAATAAAAAGATGGAGAATAAAAAAGTGAAGCAGGGGGAGCTGACGGCTAGAGTTTCTTTTTCAAGAAATCCTCGACCCGGCTCAGAAGCCGGGAGAGGTCGTCCCTCGAATTGAAAAAATGGCAGGAAACGCGCACACCTCCGACCCCCGAGGTGTACCGGACCGAGACCAGCACCCGGTGGTTGAGGAGATGATTCATCAGGGCCAGGTTGCGTTCGACCGAGCCGATGCTGAAGGTGACGATTCCCGAACGGTATCTCTTCTCGACCGGAGTGACGACCTCGACGCCCACCGTCTTCAGCCCCTCGATCAGAGAATCCGTCAGCTCCAGGATATAGGCGGCGATCCGGTCCCGGCCAATCCCATTGATCAACTTCAAGGAGGCCGCCAACCCCACTGCGCCGAGATAGTTGGCCGTCCCCCCGATCTCATACCGCCTGGCCTCATCGACGAAAGTGTATTCGCGCAGGGGGGAGATGGAGGGCGTCTGGAAGTAATTTTCCCAGCCTCCCTCGGGGGTTTCCAGACTGAGGTACCCCGCCGTCAGCTTCTTCAACTCGGGTATCCGGCTCTTGCGGATGTACATGATGCCCGCCCCAAACGGCGCGTTGAGCCACTTGTGCCCGCCGCAGGCCAGGATGTCGACCGGCGTCTCCCGGACATCGAGCGGCATCGCCCCGAGATGCTGGACGGCGTCCACCACGAGCCAGATGTTCCGTTCCCGGCAGAGTGAGCTGAAGGCAGCGAGGTTTGAGCGGAAGCCGTTCGACCACTGGACGGAGCTGATGGCCAGGATCTTGGTTCTTTCCGTCAGGCGCTCGGCGATATCGCTGAGTGGAACGGTCCCGTTGCGGTTCGGAACCATGACCAGCCGGATGCCGTCGGAGGCCTGCTTCTGAGCCCAGGGGACGGCGACCTGCAGGTACTCGAGGTCGCAGATCAGGACCTCATCCCGCCGGGAAAGAGGGATGGCGTCGGCCGCGACACTCAGCCCGTAGGTCGTGCTCTCGACGATGGCGATCTCGTCCTCGGCCGCGCTGATCAAGCGGGCGGCCTCTTTCCGGGCCTCGGCTCTCATCTCGTCCATGATGATGTGATGATGGGTGGAGGAGCGGGCCGGGCATTCCGCTGCGATCTTCAAGAAGCCTTGAACGGCCTCCACGGCGCACAACGGGGCCAGGCTGACACAGGCCGCATCGAGAAAAACCTTGTCCCTGAGGCCGGGGAATTGCTGTCTTATCGCTTGGATATCCATGGCTATTCGCTCCAAAAATGGAGATGCCGTTTCGCGGCTATTATATCAAAACTCGTCTTCCGTTGGCGCGGTGATTTTAATCGCGCAGCTCTTTCAGTGAATTCACCGGAGAATAGAATCCCTGGTCTTTCATTTCGGCAAGGAGGCAGTCGGCGCTTTTCAGGCTGATCACTCGACTTCGCACCGCTTTCTTGAGGATACCGAGCGTTCCGGTGAGCTTGACTCCCAGCAGCCCCGCTTCTCTCCGGGCAGCCCGGTCATCGCAAGCGAAGAGAAATCCCCGGGTTTTGGCGACCGCGATGCTCGACGCCTCGCCCAAGCCAAGGGACACTGATAAGGACTGCCAGAGAACCTTCTCTTCTTTCCCACTGGCTGAGATTTCCTTGAGCCATCCTTTAACGAGGGCATCCTCGATCCGGGATAAACCGCCATGCCCGCTCTGAATTCCCCGCACGATCTCGGCGGACACGAAATCGGTCAGACAGGCCGAGCCTCCATACAGGGTTTTCAGGATAAACAGCGAATCGGAGAGAGCGAAGTTGGAAAGAATGCAGCAGTCGAAGACAATCTCAGGCATTTCCGGAGTCCAGTACCGCTTCCTTCCCGGCCTGGGAAAGGGCCGGGATGCCGTGCTCCCTCAGGTATCTCCTGGCGCTGACCGGATCAAGGCCGAGCACCTCGGCCAGCTTCCCCAGGCTGATAAAGCCCTCCTGATAGGCGCTCAAGGCCACCTGCCTTCTTTTTTCGAGAGCGGATTTCTTCTCATAAACAACATCGAGCGCATCCCTGACCAACTTTCCCAGGGTCGTGTCCTCTTTTTTTGCGTATAATTTAAGCTTTCTGTGCTGTTCGTCACCGAGCATGATGTTGGTGCGTTTCATCGCTCCTCCTCATATGTGTATATATATGTGTATATTCTAAAATGGACTCATCCAATTGTCAACCTCTTTAGAGAAATATTATTGGTTGGGGCGGCAGGCCGGCTCCAGGACAAAGACCCGGACCGTGAAAATGGGCTCCCGGGGAAAGCTCCTCGTCCCCTTTTTTTCTTATGGAAGAATTTGCCGGGCGGGGCGTCTAAACTATTGAAAGGAGACAACAATGTCAAAGACCAAAAACATCGTTCTCGCGGCCCTGCTCCTGCTGGCTCCCCTGACCCTGTGCCTCGCTCAGGAAAACGTCAGCGGCGAATGGGACCTCACCATGACCACCCCCCGCGGCGAAATGGCCTCCACCGCCAAGTTCGTCCAGGAGGGCGAGAAGATCACGGTGACCATGATCAGTGAGCGCGGCGAATCCACCGGCACCGGCACGATCAAGGGCGCCGACATCGAGTGGACCATCACCCGAGAGTCCCCCCGCGGCCAGTTCACCATCACCTACAAGGGAAAGGTCGAAGGCACCAGCATGAAGGGCGAAGCCCAGATGGGTGACTTCGGCAGCGCGGAGTGGAAGGCCGTCAAAAAGGCCGCCTGATCGGTCAAGCCAACCAGGGCTCCTTGCGGCCGGCTCTTGCCTCGCGCCCTGCTTTTCGCTAAGGTAGGGGACTTGAATCCTCTGGCCTGCGGGCGCACGGGAGAATGAAGAAAGCCGGCGTAGCTTTTGTATTTTTTTTCTTTGTTGTATTTTCTCTGGGCGTAGAATTTTGCCTTGCGGCCGGAGGCGCTGCTGATGTCGCCGACACGGCCCCCTTACCTTCTGCCTCTGACCTCCAGAGGCGGATCGATGGCATCCTGGGCGCGGCCGGCCTCAGCCGGGTCCTCTTCTCCGTTTGCGTGGTCCACGGCGAAACCGGGGAGATCGTCTACGAGAAGAACGCGCACCTGGCCCTCATCCCCGCCTCGAATATGAAGATCGTCACCTCGGCGGCCGCGCTCGAGCACTTGGGACAGGGTTTCGCGTTTATCACCCGGGTGGGATTGTGCGGCGACGCGCTCGTCGTCAAGGGGAGCGGCGATCCCCTGCTCGGCGACAAGGAAACGGACGCCCGGAACGGCGGCGGCGCCCGGCCGGTCATTCGGGATATCGTGCTTCGGCTTAAGGAGCTGGGCATCGTCGCGGTCTCGGATATCGTCCTCGATACCTCGATCTTCGACGGCGAACGGGTCCATCCGAGCTGGCCCGAAAATCAGCTCCATCAAAAATACGCCTGCGAGGTCGGAGGCCTCAACTACAACGGCAACTGCGTCGACATCTCCGCCGCCCAACGGAACGGAAAGGTCGTCCTGACGCTCGACCCGCCGAGCGATTATATCCAACTGGCCAACGCCCTGACCGTCCGGCGGAGCCGGAAAAGTTGGTTCAGCGTGAAACGCACCGATGTGCCCAACGTTCTCGTTATCCAGGGGAACTGCCGGACTCAGGCCGGGCCGTACTCGGTGGCCGTCGAAAACCCGGCGCTCTTTTTCGGCCGGTTACTCCGCGAAGCCCTAGTCCGCGAGGGCATCGACGTCGGCGGCGAGGTCCTCGAAGGTCCCGCCCCCGAGGGCTGCGAGTTTCGCGAAGTGATCGCCTTCTCGACCTCGATCCGCGACTGCCTGCTGCGGACAAATAAGGACAGCCTGGGCCTGGCGGCCGAAGCCATGCTCAAGCGGCTGGCCGCCCAGTCCGATCCTGATCAAAAACCGGGAAGCTGGGACGGAGGAAAAAGGGTCCTGGCGGAGTACCTCCAAACACGCGGAGTGGACGAAAGGGAATTCGTGATCGCCGACGGCAGCGGCCTCAGCCGGGATAACCGGCTCAGCGCCAACGCCCTGACCCGTGTCTTGATGCACCTCGCGGCCGGCCCCGACTGGGAGTTCTATAGGGGCACGCTGGCCGTGGGCGGCCTCGACGGGACCATCGAAAAGCACTTCTGGGAAACGAAATACCGGGGGCGGGTCCAGGCCAAGTCCGGCTACATCCAGGCTGTCCGGGCGCTCTCCGGTGTCGTCCGCACGGACAGCGGCGATTACATCTTCTCCATCCTGGCCAACAGGGCCGGAAACGGGGCACGCGGGGCCATCGACTCGGCCGTCAAGGCCGTCGTCGACTGGGCCGCCCGGCCCGCCGCTCCGTGATAGCCGCGACCAGGCCAGTCAAGCCCTCGTTTCAAAGAATTGGAGATAGACGAAGATGGAAAAAATCGTGAGAGTCGGCGCTGTCCTTTTAGGGGCGGCCTTGATGTTGGTCATGTTCAGGAGCGAAATTTCCTCGCGGCCGGATACCCAACTCTGGCCGCAGTGCGATCCCTTCCAAACCGATTTCCTCGAGGTGTCGGACCTTCACCGGATCTACTTCGAGCTCTGCGGAAACCCTAAGGGAAAGCCGGTTTTCGTGCTTCATGGGGGGCCGGGAGCCACCAGCTCGCCCTATTACCGCCGGTTCTTCAATCCCGAGAAATTCCTGATCGTTCTTTTCGACCAGCGGGGATGCGGGAAGTCCAAGCCGCCGGGCGAACTCCGTGAGAACACGACCCAGGATCTTGTCGCCGACATCGAAAAACTTCGCCTTCACCTCGAGCTGGAAAAAATCATCCTTTTCGGCGGTTCCTGGGGGTCGACCCTGGCCATGGCTTATGCGGAGGCTTTTCCGGCCCACACCCGGGCCATGGTGCTCAGGGGGATTTTCACATCATCCAAAGAGGAGATCGATCATTATTATCGAGGCGTGCAAACTTTTTTCCCGGACGCGTACGACAGGCTGGAAAAAGCGCTCGGCCGGCCCCCCTCTCCCCAAGCGGTCCTGCACCTTGTCCAGAGCGAAAATCCTGAAACCAGGAAAACGGGTAGCCGCGCCTGGGCCGACTACGAATTCAAGATCTCCGAGCTTGAGGCGGACGACGCCAGCCAGAAAAAGATGCTGGATTCTCCGGCCCTCTCAGGTTTGATCTATTCTCTGGCCCTGATCGAGAACCACTACCTGGCCAACGGGTGCTTTTTGGAGGAAGGCCAGCTCTTGAGGGAGGCGGACAGGCTGAAAGACATCCCTGCTGTTTTCGTCAACGGACGGTACGATATGATCTGCCCTCCGGTCACCGCTTTCCGGCTCCATCAAAAACTCCCCCGATCCAAGCTGGTCATCGCCGAACAGTCGGGTCATTCAATGCAGGAAAAGGCCATCGAACGCGCCCTTCTCGAAGCGATGCGGGAATTTGAATAAGACTATTTCCGGCTATTGAGCCGGGGCGTTGCCGTTCCAGATGTCGACGTGGATCTTCCAGGCCCCGTCAGCCGTCTTTTTCCAGACGACGACATATTTGCCGGCCATCTCCATCGGCTCCATCCCCTCCGGCTGGACCGTCATGACCGCCTTCCC
>DATKXS010000002.1:0-8289 GCA_035528895.1 Candidatus Desulfaltia sp. | reverse complement strand
TCGTTGGCGAGGACCATGCCCGGCTGGAGGACCTTGGGACCGCCGCCGACATCGTGGACCGCCAGGCCGACGTAATGGCCGAACCCGCCCCGCATCCTCCTGAAAACATCACGGCTGAGGTCGAAGCCCTGCTTCTTCAGGATCTCCTCGACTTCCTTGACCACCTGCTCCGCGGTCAGGCCGGGCCGATAGACGGAGATGTTGGCTTCGTGGACGGCGAGGGAAGCCTCGTAGAGCTCCTTCTGCCGCGGTGTGAACTTGCCGTTGACCGGGTAGGAGATGGTGATATCCGTGTCGTAGTAATTCACGTCAGGGCCGATGTCCATGACGATGAAATCCCCGTCCTGGAGAAGGCGGTCGTGCTTGTAGTAATGGGCATAGGGGTGGTTCTCGGCCGAGCTGATGATCATATAATAGGCGAGGTTCTGGGCGCCTTCCTTCTCGGCGATGAAATTATAAAGAGCCGAAAGCTCGTATTCGTACATGCCGGGGCGGGTCGCCTTCATCACCTCGCTGATGGCCTTGACGCCGATTTGGCCGGCCCGGCGCATCACCTCGATCTCGGCCGGCGACTTGATGACGCGGAGGTCCCAGATGAGTGACGAACAATCACGGATCTCCAGGCCGGGAAACTTCTCCTGGAGCCGGCCGACGAACTGCATCTCGCGGGTTTTCCGGCCGTCCCAGGGATTGTCGACCATGATCCGCTGGAGCGTTCGCAGCTTTTCCCGGCTGCACTCCCGCATCAGCTCCTCCGGGGAGAAGGGCGTGTAGAAAACCTTGGTCTTAGCGGCCAGGCTGCCGAGAGCGACGTCAAACTCCTCCATCGTCATGACCCGGTCAACTCCCGTCACTCCCACAGGGTCTTTGAGAATATCCGTGCTCAGGCCTTCGTTCCGGAGGCTGCGCTCATTGGCCGTGAAAAAGAGGATGGTCTCTTTTTGAATCCCGTTGATGACCAGCATGGCGTTCGGCACCTCGACCCCGCAGAGATAGAAGAAATCGTTGTTCTGATAATAATAATGGTAGCTGGTCAGCGGCTGGGCGCCGAGGATGACGGCCACGCCGTCCGGGATTTTTTCCATGAACTTGGCCCGGCGGGCGGCGTACTCGGCCTTGTCGAAAAGCAACGTCCCCGCAGTCAGCGTCGAAGAAAGGAGAAGCGCAGCCGCGAGAACAAGAAAAAACAGTGATTTCAACGGATGCTTTTTCATGAAAACCTCCCGGTGATCATTGCCAGCGAGTTTATCAATTTCTTTAGAGAAAGGGAAGCCACCCCGTCGCCGCGCAAGCGTCTCCGTTTATGTGATTCCATTGGGCGCAGGAGGCCGCCCTCGGCCCCCGCACCCCGGGGAACCAGTCCCGTCGGTTCCCCCCGTCGGAGAAGCCGACGGGTCCCCCCTCCGCTACGGGGGCTTCAGGGCGGCCTCCTGCGCCCATCATAAAGACCCCATATTTGGAGTTGCTTCCCGTTGCCGCCGGTTAGGGCGAGCTATTTTTTAGGGAGGGAGCGGACTTTGAGGAGCTCTTTTAATACGCTGCCGGCCTGGGCGGAGGGGCGGAGCCGGGTGTCGAGGTCGCAGGTCCACTCCACCGGAAACTCCTCGAGCCGGAGCCCGCGGCGTAGGGCCTTGAGGATGATCTCGAGTTCGAACAGGAACCCGGTAGTGACGAGCCCCGCGAATAGCTCCCTGGCGGCTTTACCTTGGTAGACTTTGAAGCCGCACTGGGAGTCTGTGATCCGGCGGGGCAGGCCGGCGACGATGACGGCGGCCCAATGAAAAAAGCGGGAGAGAATACGGCGCCGGAGAGGGCGGTCCCGGCGGATGACCGTCGCCGGGAGGCGGCGAGAGGCCAGGCCGATGTCCAGGTCGCCGGCCGCGATCCTCTTGATCACGGGCAGGGCATAGGCAAAAGGGATACAGGTGCCGCTGTCGGCATAGAGAACGACCTTGCCCCGGCTTTCGAGGACCCCCCGCTTGACGGCCGCGCCCTTCCCGGAATTGCGCTCCAGGCGGAGGACGGTCTTTCGGATGGATGAAGAGACGTTCGCCCGCCCGACTTCACCGGCCGTGCCGTCGGTGCTTCCGTCATCGACGACGATGATCTCGCTCGCAAACCCGTTCGCGCTCAGGAAGGAAGCGGCCTCTTCCACGTCCCGGCCGATCTTGGCGGCCTCGTTATAAGCCGGGATGACTATGGAGATATCCATGATACTATTATGAACGTATTGAGTGTTGAGTCATTGCGTAACATAAATAATGGCTTTCATATTAAGTTTTGCCCGGGCTCGACTTCAAGAATTTCTCCCAAAGGTCGGAGCGGATATGAAGGACGAGAAAGACGTTCGGCCTCAATCCGTAGTATTCCGATAAAAACGATTTGTTAAATAAAGATTCCAGCCGGTCCGCCTGCTCCGTATCGGAGATGATGACGGCTGCCTCCCCGGGCCCGCCGGCCTCGCCGGCGTCAGTCCAGTAGCCCACCCGGCTGAAACGGCGCAGATACCAGGGCAGGGGCCAGGTCTCATAGGGGCCGGCGACGACCTTGATCAGCATCCTGTCCCCGTCGGGGTGGAGCGCCGCCAGATCTTCTACCCTATGGATGAGTTTGAGAAAGTCCGGGCTCGTCTGGGCATAGACATAGGGATTGCGTGGGTTGGCCGGTTCGTCGAGACTGCCGCGATAGGCCTGCACGCCAAGGTGGAAAAAACCAGCGGCCAAAAGGACGATGACCAGCGCCCGGCAGAGACTCTTCCGGCAAATATCCAGGAGAGATGCCGCCCCGCACCCGGCGAGCAGGATAAACCCGATATAAAAGGGCAGGATGTTCCAGGGGGTCTTGTAGGGGACGAGCGAATAAGCGGCCGTCGAGAACAGGGTGTAGAACAAAATGAATTTCCGGAATGGGAAATTTCTATTATCATGATGCCTACGGTGGAAGGCCGCGACACCTCCGACGCAGGCCAGCAGCAGGATGAAAGCTTCGCTCCAAAGCGGGCCGGATCCCGTTTTCGAGAAGGCGAGCGTCCGCAGATAATAAGACCAGGGATGGACGTGGAAGCCGCCCTCTCCCGCGCGGACGAAATAGACCTTGAACGAGAGCAGCGAATCGAGCCAGCCTTTCGGGTTCTCGAAAAATGAGGTGAAGAGGAGAAGGGAGACGAGAAGGGCAGAGCCGAGGCCCAGGATGAGATGTGCCCATCGAATGCCGGAACGCGGTTTCCTTGATCGGCGGTCGCTTCTCTCAGTTTGCCGCTCTCCCGGATCTTGTTTTTGTGGATCCGCCGTGTTCCTTGTCTGAGCGGACTCCTTTTCCCGCGTGCCCATTGTCAGGTGAGCTAATAAAAATGCCGCAGCGATCGAACCGAAAGCAATAACCGAGGTCTCCTTGGTGGCATACATCATTCCGCAAAAAAGGCCTGTCGCCATCGCCCATCCCCAGGAGGGCTTCAAGAGATAGCGCCAGAGAGCGGCGACCGCCGCCACCAGAAAAAAGAGGAGAAGAGCCTCCTGGATATAGAAGCGGCTGAAATAGACCATGACCGGCGAGACGGCCAGCCCGAGGGCGCTCCACAGCACCGCCTTCTTTCCGATCATCGGGATGAACAGCAGAAGAAGAAGGATCGTCCCGATGCCGAAACAGGCGGGCACCAGCCGGAGTGTTGTCTCGTCCAACTCGGCCAGGGTGTTCCGGCCTAGAGCGCGGGCGAACATAAGGGTCAGATAATACAGGCTGGGGCCGTGATGGTCGGTCTTGTCGTAGCGGTACTCGCCCTTTTCCAGCAGGGCGCCGAACTTGAGGGCCTGGTTGGCCTCGTCATGGTGGACGGGCCGGAGGTCGAGGTCGGCCAGCCGGAAACCGGCTGCACCGAGTGCAGTGAGCAGGAAAAGCCCGGCGAAGGCTTTCTTGTTCATTGGGTGGGCGTCGCGTAGACCTCCACTTCAACGTAGTGGTTCATATCGTTGGACGTGTTCCCGTTCGACCAGAGGCGGACGTACCTGGCCTTGACGCCCCGCGGGTCGAAAAGCTTACCCTCATAGGTTTCGATGTACTCCTTGTCCTTGCCGATGCCAAGGCCCGAGGAATTGTCGTGGTCGTTGTTGAAGATCGTGGTGACGCCGGTGATGAAGTCCTCGTCGTCGGAGACCTGGACGATGACATCCCGGTAGACACGGGCCTGGCTGTGATAGTGCCAGACCACGATGGCCTGGAGCTCATAGGGCGCTTTGAGGTCGACCTGGACAGACTGTTTGCCCGGACCGAATTCGACGAAATAGCCGTCCTCGCCCGCCTTCTCGCCGTCGGTGACGTATCCCACCTCGCCGATGACCGGCTGCATGTCGCTGGCCGTGACCGGCTTGTTCAAAGAGACGAGCTTTGTCCCTGCCGGGACGAAGAAGGCGCCGCGCGGCTTGCCGGTGATCCTCTCCAGGTTCGGGCTGGTGATGTTCCGCGGCGTGCCGATGAACATCGGCTTGGGAAGCTGGAGCTTGAGTTCCTCTTTGTCCTGCTCTTGCGGCGGGACGGCCGCCGCGAACGCCGGCATCCCGGCCATGAATCCCATGGCGACGGCCAATGATATGATCTTGTTCATCTCGGTGACTCCTCGGGGACTATTTTAGCCTATTCGCCCATTTCAGGCGAGGAGAAGTTCGGAGGATTAATTTTCCCTCCTTGGGTCCTGATCTCCAGCCATTTGGGAATGTCCAATCTGCCGCTCGGGTTTTTCACGCCTCTCCCTCGAGGTCGCCTTGCCATCCCCAAATGGCTGTCGAGTGAAACGGGGATACTTATTCGATGACCAAATCCCGGGTCACGAGAATTTCCCGGTTGAGCAGGAGGGCTTTTCTTTTCGGCGTGATGAGGAGGGTCCAGACGTCGGGATGATCCCGGCAGTAGTGGCGCACCTCTTTGGAGCTCATGGCTATGAAGGCTGTGGAGAGGGCGTCGGCCACGGCCGCCGAGGCGTGGGACACCCAGGCGGCGAGATGCCCATCGGCCCGGCGGCCCGTCCTGGGATCGAGGATGTGCCGCCCCTTGACTTCGGTCCCCGACCCGCTGAGAGCGCGCCCCCGGAGCACCACTCTCTTGGGGATATCGGACAATTCCCAGGCTCCGCCTACGCCGACCGGCCAGCCGGCTTCCCCTGGATTTAGACCGGGTGCATCACCCGCCGCCAGAGCCGTGCTCGTACCGCCATGGATAAGGAAACGCTCGACACTCCATTCGGCGAGGAGGAAAGCCGCCCGGTCCAGGGCGTACCCTTTGCCGATGGCCCCGAGGTCGAGGTCGAGCTCTGCGGGCGACGGCCGCAAGAGGTCGCGATGGAGCCGCACCTGGAAACCGGCGCCGTCGGCGATCAGGTCGAACGCCGGCCGGTCCGAATGTCCTGAAGATTTACGGAAATTGGGGTTGAAAGCGCCTGCGGTCTCCCGCCGGACCTTCTCGGCAGCCTGGAGACATTCGAAAGCCTCCGGGCTGATCCTCAGGGAATCACCTGGTCGAAGCCGGTTGATCTGTCCGATCTCGCTTGTGGCATTGAAGCGGCTGAAGAGGGCTTCCAGGCGCTCGATCTCCCGGAACACGGCTTGGGATGCTTGGGCCGCATAATCGGCCTCCTGGCCGGCGATCATGACCTCGAAGACCGTCCCCATGGCCTCGCGGGCGAAGCGATGCACGGGGCCTCCGGGAAATTCGGTCATTTTTCAGGGCGGGGGAGGACGGAATCGAGAAATGTCATGGCGATGAGCACCGCGGCCAGGGCGCTCCAGCGGTGCGTCTCCACCAGGGCGACCTGGGTGCTGAGGCCAAAATAAGGGACCATCGAGAATAGGGCGGTGACGACGAGGATGAATCCGGATAGGGCAAAGCCCCAGAAAAGAAGGGACCGGTGGAGCGGGGGGGAGAAGCTGTCCAAGAACGAGCGGAATGACCTGCGACCCCGGGCCAGAACCTCAAGGGCAAAAGTATACTCTTTGGCACGGAGGAAAACATCGATGGCCAGGCAGAGGGCGAATATCCCTCCGGCGATGACATGGAGCAATAAGAAGATGCCGAATAAGCCGCGGGGGCTGAAGAGGGCGAACCCGATCCCGCTCAGGGCAAGAAAAACAGAACTCCAGACCAGGCCGGAGAAGACAAGTTTCATCAAAGGTGTCGTGTGAAACGTCAGACAATAGTCATACAGAGACCGGAGCGATCGCCGGCCGGAAGTCCCGAAAAAAGACGTGATGTCCCGGCTGAGCCACTGAAAATAAGCGGTCCGCGAAAAGCTGCCGGCCTGGGCGCCGCCAAGAATCGTCGCTTCCCTGAAGCGGAGGTAGGCCAGCCGTCCGGCAAGGCCGGCGATCGAAAGCACAGCGATGATTCGGAAGAACATGACGGCTATTCCTTTTTTTCGATCAGCCCGGAGATGCGGCCGAGGAAGAGCAGCACCACGAGGCCGAGAATCAGCCCGATCAAGAGCGCGGAGATGAGGAGAATCCCTTTAAGCAGCGGTCGCACCGCGAAGGAAAGGCCGAAGAGTTTTTGATAGGGACGGTCAAGACCCATGAAGGCATTGGCCGAAATCGTTTTGGCTCTGTTGGTCAGGAGAGGCCCAGTCCCCTTGGCCTTCCGGAATAGGAATGGCGCCCCTAGGCGGTGGCAATCCTTGCAGCCGTTTATGCCCAGAGATTGGCGGGTCGGCCGGACCTCGTGAGCCAGCGGCCAGGTCACCGGCGCGGCCGCCTCGTCATCGACCGCCTCGAGCCCGCCGTTTAGGTCGAGGCGGAAAAGCTTGCCGCCCGAAATATAAACATACTCGCCCTTCTCCTGCGCCTCGGGCTGGGAAGCCGTTCGGGAAAGGGCCTCCAGGACCGCCTTGACCTGCTCTTCGGTCAGGGTTTGCTCCGATCCCGTGATCGCGGCGATCGTCCGGAGATCGAATTCAGGGACCAGCGGCTCGACCTTTTCCTCGATGAGCCAGGCCAGCATAGGAGAGGCGGCCGGCGCTTCAGGGTTTCCGGTTTTTTCAAGATAGGTCTCGGTGATCTGATAGAGCGCTCCCTTGAAGAGAAGGACCGGCTTCCCGCGAACACTTGGGGAGCCGGCCAGGGCCTCAAGGATCGTCTGGATTCCGGCCTCGACGTCGGGATCGGCTTCTTTAGATTTGGGGTCGAACTCCGGGATAAGCGGGACGATTTCACGGTCTTTTTTTACAGCCCAAACGGGAGCTGACGAGGGCAACTCTCCGGCATAAGCGGAGACGTTCAGTCCGCCGTCGAGATTGAGTTCATAGACTTTATCCTGATAAATGAGAACGGCCACCTGGTCGGCTTCGAGATCCAGGGATAAGGCCGCCAGGATATTGGCGACATCCTGTTCGGGTCGAAGAATGTCGCCGGCGGCCGTGATGACGGCCTCGGGCTTGAGGGGGATGAGAGCCCCGTCCTTTTCTTCAGCCCAGAAAGCCGGCCAGAGCATCCGGTTGGGAGCGAGCTTGCCGTTTCGTTCACGGATGTAAACCGGCTCGATGATGGCCGGAAGGTCGGTCGACCAGCGGGCCACGCCATAAATCCCGAGCCGGTTGGCCCGGGAAGTCCGGACCCGGGTCAATTCTTTTCCCGGCCACGGCCCCGAATGGCAGACCGTGCAGGAGAGGCGCTCGAAGTGGACGGCAGGCAACCCCTTGTGTCTCGGGTAGGGCGCTCCCAGTCGGCCGGAAAGAGCCTTCTGCCCTTTGGCTGATTCGTCGCCGAGATGACACCCGGCGCAGGTGAAGTCCTTGCCTTCCATTCCGGGATAATCCTCCGCTTCGCCTTCATAGCCGCGGATCATAGCGTGGCGGAGGTTATTGCGATGGCAGCTCACGCACTTCAGCCCGGCCGCGGAGTGGACATCCTCGTCGAACGCGTACTTGGCCTGGCCGACGGGAGCGGCCGAATGGCAGGCGAGGCAGCGGCTGTCGGCCGGCTTATGGACGACATCGAAGAGGAGGCGGTGGCGGCTGTCGAAAAGGCTGCGGTCATAGCGGATAAAAGGAGGCACGGCCCATTCCGTGTCGTCGGGGTCGGGTCCGTCATAGATATCCCAGGTGCCGCGGATCCGGGAAGCCATGCCGCCGACCTCGCCAAGTCCCGAAGCCGCCGTCGCCGCCCAGCGGAAGTTTTCCCTGAGAATCTGCTTGGCCCATTCGGAGGTGTCCTGGGTGGCGGCGGCGTTGTGACAGCCGAGGCAGTTGATCTCGATCTTGCCGGCGACTTCCCAGCGGGAGGCGGGAGTGAATTCGGAATCGGCCGGCTCGGA
>DATKXS010000001.1:0-3695 GCA_035528895.1 Candidatus Desulfaltia sp. | reverse complement strand
CCCTGAAAATCTCACTTTAGAGGTGGTACATTGAGCGGGGGCAGGTCAGTGAAGGACTTGAGCTTTCGGCCGCGGCTCGGGTGCTTGAGCTTGCGGAGGGCCTTGGCCTCGATCTGGCGGATGCGCTCCCGCGTAACTTTGAACTGCTGGCCCACCTCTTCCAGGGTATGCTCATTCCCGTCGCCCAGGCCGAACCGCATCTTGAGGACCCGACCCTCGCGCTCCGTGAGCGACTTTAACGCCTCCTCGATCTGCTCCTTGAGGTTGATGTGGATGACCGTGTCGGGCGGCGAGGGGATGAGCTTGTCTTCGATGAAGTCGCCCAGGTGGCTGTCCTCTTCCTCGCCGATCGGGGTCTCGAGCGAGAGCGGCTGCTGGGCGACCTTGATGATCTTGCGGACCTTGCTGACGGGCAGGTCCATTTTCTTGGCGATCTCTTCGCTCGCCGGCTCCCTCCCGATCTCCTGGACGAGGGCCCGCGACACCCGGGTGAGCTTGTTGATCGCCTCGATCATGTGGACCGGGATGCGGATCGTCCGGGCCTGGTCGGCGATGGCCCGGGTGATGGCCTGGCGGATCCACCAGGTGGCGTAGGTCGAGAGCTTGTAGCCCCGCCGGTACTCGAACTTATCGACGGCCTTCATCAGGCCCATGTTCCCTTCCTGGATGAGGTCCAGGAACTGGAGGCCCCGGTTGCTGTACTTCTTGGCGATCGAGATGACGAGCCGCAGGTTCGCGGCCACGAGCTCCTTCTTGGCCTGGTCGCTGATCTTCCGGCCGGCGGTGATGGACCGCACCGACTTCCGGAGGGCCTCCGGATCCAGGCCGATCTCGGCCGTCTGTTTCCGTAGCTCCCGGTTGACCTCCTGGAGCTTCTGCTTGAGGGCGGGGCTATCCTTCCTCTTCTTGGAGATGGCCACGGCCAGCTCGTCCTTCTGGTCCTTGAGGTCGTTGACGCGCTTGAGGCGCTTGCAGAGGTCGTCGATGATCCTCTCCCGACGCGCGGGGCGGATGTTGAGGTCGCGGATGCAGCTGCTGATGACGACGATGTAGCGGCCCCGGGAGACCGTGGCCTTCTTTGTCTTCGGCAGCCGGTCGAGCTTCTGGCTCAGCTCCTTGATCTTCTTGATCTTGGAGAGGATCTGCTTTTTCTTCTCCTCGAGCCTTCCCTCGGCGATGTCGTCATTGCTGAGGTCGAACATCTCCTGGATGGTTAAGGGATTCTCCTTGATCCTCTCCTCCAGCGCCAGGACCTCGTTGAGGACGAGCCGCGTCTTGGACAGGGCCTTGATGATGCTCTTCTCGCCGCGCTCGATCTCCCGGGCGATGGCGATCTCCCCCTCCCGGGTCAGGAGGGAGATGTTGCCCATCTCGCGGAGATAGAGCTTGACCGGATCGGTGGTCCACTCGAGGCCGTGGGGCGAAACGAGGTCGCTCTTGCGCCTCCGGGGGATCATCTCCTTCTGCTTGGAGTCGAGGATCTTGATCCCGTAGTTGTCCATCGACGAGAGGAACTCGTCGAAGTCCTCCTGGGAGTTCAGGTCCTCGGTGAAGGTCTTGTCGATCTCCTCGAAGAGCAGGAAGCCCTGCTTCCGCCCCTTGGAGATGAGATTGGAGATTTCGTCCTTGTGGACCTTGATGTCAGGAGACAGGCTGCGCACCTCTTTTGACGGGGTATCCGTAATGACACATTCTCATGAGAATTTTTCCTTTCCTAGGTCAGCGACAGGCTCTGCTTGGTGATGTCCTGCTTCTGGTAGAGGAGGGCCAGGACCTGCCCCCGATCAATGTACCAGTGACCTGCCCCCGCTCAATGTGCCACCCCAATAGTGAGATTTTCAAGTGATCTGCTCTCCGGATCCTGGTCCAGACCGGGTGGACAGTTTTTTTGCCACAAAACTAACATTTTGGGTGGACCAGTTTTACGGGATGAGGTCCGTTTATAGTTGCGCTCTGTTCACAGACTCCAGGGTAACGATGTCATCACTGAACTCTGGGGCATCAAGGTCCAGATCCACGAGAGACAATTCTTTCCCATCCCAGCGACTGGAATTGTCCTCGTGGGGGAGCTTTTCGATCATATAAGTGATCCCCCATTTGTCGAGAAAGTATTGCGTGTCCTCCTTGATCTGCTCCATCCGGAGACGGTATTGGCTGTGATAAGCATCCTTCCTGTCCACCTTGGAATAATCATGATTATGGATGGCCTCGGACCCGGGACAATAGTGGATCTTATACCCGGCCTGCCGGACGCTTAAACTTAAATCCTTGTCTTCGTTGGCGATGAAGATCCCCCGTTCGGCGGTGACATCATCGAATCCGCCGACCTCAAATAGCACATCCCTTCTGGCCAGAAGAGCCGTTGTCGTATACCAGGGAACCTCTCCTCCATTCATCGCCAGAATATCGTATCTCTGCAGGTCGGCCAGCGGTCCCGACTTGAAGAGCCCGATGCCGTAAACCCGGCCGTCCTTCTCGAGCGTTATCGTATGGGCGCCGCAGTAATAGACTTTTTCCATCTCCGCTTTCAGGAGTTTCGCTCCCACCAGGCCGATTTTCGGATCCCGGGCCGCTCTTTCCTGGAGATGATGCAGCCATCCGGGCAAGACGAGGACATCGTTATCCATTAAAACGATCTGACTCCCCCTGGAGTAATAAATGCCCTGGTTGCGTTGCCCCGTCGTTCCCGTGCTCTCGTTGTTATAAATGATATGGAGATTCCTATGGGCATCCTCGAGGGCGGTGATGACATCGCGCGTTTCCCGGCTCGACCCGACGTCGCTCAAGATGATCTCGAAGGGCTGCGGCGTGTTGTCCATGATCGATTCCACGCAGCGCTTGGTATCGGCCCCCCTTTCGGCGGAAATGATGACCACCGACGTCAGCCGGCTGAAATCCGGGCCGTGGACGGCGCCGTGCTGGTCAAGAGCCGTCCGCCGGTCAAGGTCGAGGGCGCGGCCCTCCCTGTCCAAAAAAGAATATCTCTGGGGCACATCTAGAAGCATCAGAAACTCCTTCCCTACGATATCACACAGCTATTGATGATGTCTCGAGCCTTCTTTTGAAGGTCCAGGGCAAAATCGGCTTTTTTATCGATGGCCTCTTCAACGGCGGAGAGGTTTGCCCAATCCCTGCCGGCCTCGGTGCTTGACGTCAGCGAAATTCGGACAGGGATTGGTTTCTCCTAAGCTCTGGTTTCCAATAACAAAACCAAACTTTTCATCCGTATCCTCCAAACATTATTGAAATCAGCGTTCGGCGCCCTCCCTGTAAGCCATAGAACCTTTGGTGTCGGTAGGCCCTGTGAATCCAGGGCCGCCAGCCGCTACGTAGCCTCGACTCGCGCCCGACCTGTCCGGGCTAACCCAGAATGAGTAAAGCCTGCCGTTCCTGAGATAGAATTGGAACTTTATTTTCTTGCCGGCCACAACAGAAAGATCGACCGCTTTACTCCACTGAACTTCCTGGAGCGTCTTATCGATCCGAACCGGAATGCAGTTTGCCCTGGTGAACGGAGCGATTACCTTTCCATTTTCATCTAAGACTTCGGCACGCAGTTCACCGGCGTCAGCATCAACATTGATAAAGAGCCGGTTGCCTGTGAAGCGGACAGGCCGAGTGGTAAGCGTCCCTTCAAGCTCACTGGCGTCCATTGATGCAAAGCCGTCACGTCGAAGCGTGGCAAGACCGGTAGT